>CAIUWO010000527.1 GCA_903902895.1 Candidatus Hydrogenedentota bacterium
CAAGGAGTTGCCAGCACATTTGAGCCGCACAGAGAACATCCTCAAGATTCAGGCGTCCATGCTGCAACTGTTCACCCACAACAGGCCAACAGTCGTCAAACGGTTGCTGAGCATTCTGGTAAAGGAAATCGTCATCAATGGTGAGGAAGTTACGCTCGTTGGTCGCCCAGCAGGGTTGATGGCCCTACTCGAAACCGACCAAAAAAGAAAAAGTACTTCTGCGGTTACAGAAGTACTTTATTCATGCCAAAAATGGCAGCCCGTGGGGGATTCGAACCCCCGTGATGGGACTGAGAATCCCACATCCTAACCCCTAGATGAACGGGCCACGTATAGGTCTGGCCGGAGAACCGACCGGGTTAAACTTTCTGGTTGCCGGACTAGGAGTCGAACCTAGAATTGCCTGAGTCAGAGTCAGGAGCCTTACCAATTTGGCCATCCGGCAGAAGTCGCGAAATTCTACACGATGGCGATGGTTCTTGTCAAACCGCCGGTGCCTGGAATTGGCGTTGTTCAGGCACCGGCGACGGATAATTATGTTGCTGTTTACAGGGCCGCGCCGGCGCCGCCGTTCTTGCGCGCGGCGACGATGTTCTGGCTTTCGAGGTAGGCCACGTACTTGTTCACGGCGCTTACATAGGCGATCAGGGCGGCCTCGATGATGTCGGTGCTGGCGCCGTTTCCGCGATAGGTGCGGTCGCCGAAGCTTACCAGCACATAGGCCTCGCCCAGCGCGTCCTTGCCCGGGGTGGTGGCGCGTATTTCGAACTGTTCGAGACGCCCGCTGACACCCACAATGCGCTCGACCGCCATGCAGGCGGCGTGCACGGGCCCGTCGCCCACGGCCGTGTCCATCAGCGTCTGCCCGCCCCGGGAAAGTTTGACCAGCGCCATGGCCGGGTCGTTGCCCGAGGTGCGCACCTGCTCCAGGTGGTACAGTTCGAAGGACTCCTGCTGCACGCCCAGGATCAGCATGCGCAGGTCGTCGTCAAACACTTCCTTCTTGCGGTCGGCCAGGGTGATGAAGCGCTCGTAGAGTTGCTTCGTCTCATCGTCGGTCAACTCATAGCCCATCTCGGCGCAGCGTTTGGTCAGGCCGGCCTTGCCGGAATGCTTGCCGAGGATCAGGTCACTGCGCTTGCGTCCGACCGATTCGGGCGTCATGATTTCGTAGGTCTGCGCGTTGGCGATCATTCCGTGCTGGTGGATGCCCGACTCGTGCGCAAAGGCGTTGCGGCCCACAATGGGCTTGTTGAACGGAATTGCGAGCCCGGTGACCTTGCTTAGTAGCGTGCTCGACGGGACCAGCTCCTCCGAAACCACCCGGCAGTCAAAGGCGTACTTGTCTTGCCGCGTGCGCATCGCCATAACCACCTCCTCCAGCGAGGTGTTTCCGGCGCGCTCGCCGATGCCGTTGATGGTGCATTCAATCTGCCGCGCGCCGCCCTCAACGGCGGCCAGCGCGTTCGCCACGGCCAGGCCCAAGTCATTGTGGTTGTGCGTGGAGAAGACCACCTTGTCCGAGCCGGGAACGTTCTTGATCACATACCGAAACATCTCGCGGATCTCGTCCGGTGTCGTGTAGCCGACCGTGTCCGGCAGGTTCACCACATCGGCGCCCGCGGCAATCACCACTTTGGTCACCGCTACCAGATAGTCCCAGTCCGAGCGGGTCGCGTCCTCTGCGGAGAATTCGACGACGGGCACCAGGCCCTTGGCCCGGGCCACGGCCCTGCCGGCCGCCTCCAGCACCTGATCGCGCGACATGCGCAGTTTGTGCTCCAGGTGAATGTCCGACGTGGCAATAAACGTGTGCAGCACAGGCCGCGCGGCGCTTTGCAGCGCGGCGCAGGCCGTGTCAATGTCCTTGTCGAGCGCGCGGGCCAGGGCGGCCACCTGCGCATGCTTCACTGCCTCGGCCACCCGCCGCACGCCTTCGAACTCCTGATTGGAGGCGATGGGAAACCCCGCCTCAATGACATCCACACCGAGTCGGTCAAGCTGAATCGCCAAACGCACCTTCGCGCTTTCATCCATGCTTGCCCCCGGCGACTGTTCGCCGTCGCGCAGGGTGGTGTCAAAAATCCTGACTTGTTCGGGCATAACGGAACTCCTTTCTGCGGGTATCCCGGTAAGGTCCAATCATTTCCGGAATTCCCCTGATTGCGTAGTATACCGCCTTTTCGGGCTTTGCCGCAAAAGTATTCAGAAAGGAACCGCGTTTGAAGGGCTGCGTATTCCCCAGAAACACGGGTCTCGCCAGCGTGGCGGTCACCAGGCACGGCGGACCGTGTCTTATGGAGCGTGGCCAGTCCAGGGAACCCGCAGGCCCAAGGATTCGGGGAGCTCTGGTACCCAGTACAGTTCAAGACGCATGCACACGTTTGCGCCCGGGAGGTCGTCGAGGTTGACCTCGACTTGGTGCCCGTTTTAAGGGGGGGCTGTTCAAGGACAAAGGGCTGCATGGGCCGCGACTCGATATCCTTGGCAATGACGGTGCCCGGAGTTTCCGGAGGGAAAAGAGCACTTCCCCAAGTTGGACGTGCGCGCCGTCCCAGCGAATGTTGATGGTCTTGTACTCATCGCCTGGATGACGATTATATACTGCGCGTTAACAAGCAGTTCAAAGCGGGCGAGGAGCCGGCCGCTGTCACCTTGAGATTCCAGCACTTCCCTTTAACGCTGCTGCTGGGGGGCGATGAGCCCCTCAACTTTTTTCCGGTTGGGTATGCGCTGTTCTGATTCCCCTTTCGCTCTGCTATACTTTGCTCATGAACGCGCTATTTCACAAGAGCATCCGGCGCAGCCTGCTGCTCACGCTCTACGGGCGATACATGGCCGACCCGACCGAGATGGTCGAGCCTGCCGCCTTTCTGGCGGACGGGACTCTGGAAAAGCACCCGTTGCTGGTGAACATGCATTACCTGTCCGACCGCGGCCTGGTGGAACTCATGCGCGGCTACGACCATTCCATATTCGCCGCCGTCCGCATCACCGCGAAGGGGATTGACCTGGTCGAAAACCAATTCGAGTTGGACCGTCAGTTCCCGCCCCATCCCGACACCGCCGAGCTGGGGGCGGCCGACCTGCCCATGCTGATAGAGCGGTTGCAGGAGGAGGCCGACCTTTGCGATCTGGAGGGCGTGGCGCGCCGGGCGCTGCTTGATGATGTCGCCTACCTTCGCGGTGAAATTGCCCGGCCTGCCGCCTGCTGGCGGCTTCAGGTCATCCGCGCTGTCCTGGGCTGGATGGCCGAGTCCGTGACCGCCTGCGACACGCCTCCCTCATCGCTGCCATTGCTTGCCCGGCGCATCGGGGAAATCATCGGGGACTGATCGGCCGCACCTCCCGGAATAGCGCCGCCCAAGACACTGTTTTATTGGCAAGTAGCAAAATCCCAAAACAGGAGAAAAGCCATGACTTCCATCCCCGCAGAGGGAGCCAAAGCGCCAGCATTCAGCCTGCCCGCGCATGACGGCAGCACGGTTGGCCTTGCCGGTCTCAAAGGAAAACCGGTGCTGCTCTATTTCTACCCCAAGGACAACACGCCCGGTTGCACAGTGGAGGCCAAGGGCTTCGGCGCGCTGGCAAAGGCCTTTTTCGCGGCGGGCGCCGTGGTGCTTGGCGTCAGTCCTGACAGTGTCGCCTCGCACTGCAAGTTTGCGGAAAAATTCGACCTGAATTTCCTCCTGCTGGCAGACACGGAACACGCCGCGGCCGAGGCTTACGGGGTCTGGGTGGAAAAGAGCATGTGCGGCAAAACCTACATGGGCATCCAGCGCGCCACCTTCCTCATCGACCCGAGCGGAAAGATTGCCCGGGTCTGGCCCAAGGTCAAACCCGATGGCCACGCGGAGGAGGTGCTTGAAGCCGTAAAGGCGTTGTGACCCTTGCCTCACCGCGCGCCCGGGCCTTACAGCCCGGGATGGTGAGTGCCGCGCTTTCAGCGCTCCGTGACTTTGATAGGCATCTTTTCCTGGGCCTGACAGCCCGGGCTAATAAATACCGCGCTTTCAGCGCTCCGAGCCAACCACGCAGGCTTATCTTCCCTTATCCAGCATATCTCACCAGTCATTGCGAGGAGGGCTTCAGCCCGACGCGGCAATCTCTTGCCCGCACGGGGCTGGGGGTGCAAGAGATTGCTTCACTTCGTTCGCAATGACAGAGTGCGCAGACAGAGTGTGTTGGGTTAATGTTGGACGAGTCTACCGAATGTCCCGGTTTTCGGGTAGGTCGCCGTGGCTGGTGAGACATGCGGGTTTGGCCGGAACGTTTCTATTCCGGGCAGCCCTCGAATCAGGGCTTGACCACCGTCTGGCCCGAATCATCCTGGTATTTCTGGCCCGATTCCAGAAGTTCCACACGTGCGCGGTAGAAGGCATCCTGCACCGTTGACAGTGCGCGCGGTGCGAGGTTGGAAAGCTTCACCATTCCCTCGTACATGGACCACCGGTTGGCGTTCTCGCTCATGACCAGCAGCGCATTGCGGTCACGTTCGTCTGATGTGGTGGCCTTCTTGTACTCGCGGCTGCGCATCACCGAAATGAGCCCGTCCTTCTGCTCAACGGCGAAACCGGTGGCGAGCAGCTTTCCGATCAGTTCCGCGCGGGCTGCGCGCGTGCGCACGGCCTGGTTAATTTCGGGCGAATCAAGTGCGAGCCCGTCGAGGTTGGTTAGTACAAGTTCCCGGTTCCCTTTCTTGACGGCTTTCTCAATGTTCGATGCCGCCGTCTTCAGGGCGTCTGCGGGCACATTCGCATAGTCCGGGGACATGCGCCCGAAAGACGACGAGATTGTGCCGCAGCCGCAAAGCAGTGCGGACAGCGTCAGCAGGGCGGCGATGGCGCCAACATGGATGTTCTTCATGGTTTTCCTTCCCGGTTGTCGGCCAAAACAACCCGGTTCTTGCCCAGTTGTTTGGCCCTGCGCAGCGCGTTGTCCGCCGACCCGATCAGGTCGTCGGACGTGCGCATCCGTTTTGGATCAAATTCGGCGACGCCAATGCTTGCCGTCATCGAAACAGGTCCCGTAAGCGTGTCTATCGGTGCGTCACCAATGGCGGCGCGCATGCGCTCCGCCTCCGTGACGGCACCGCATGCGCCCGTCTGGGGCAGAATGATAACAAACTCCTCACCGCCGTAGCGCGCGACAAAGTCCACCCGCCGGACACATTGCTGCATTCTGGCCGAGATGCCCCGCAGAACCGCGTCGCCGGTCAGGTGGCCCCAGGTGTCGTTCACCCGCTTGAAATTGTCGGCGTCAAGCATCAGGCACGAAAGCGGCAGGCCGTAGCGCGCCGCCCGTTCAACTTCCTGGTTCATACGCTCCTGAAAATGGCGCCGGTTGTGGAGGCCGGTCAGCGGATCGGTGGTGGCAAGACCTTCCAGGCGAACGTTTGCCAGCTGAACGGTTTCCAATAGTTGCGCCCTCTCAAGCGCGTTGGATGCCGCCTCCGCGATCACTTCAAGAAAACTAATCTCCCGGAAAGAGAAGCCGTGGCCCTCCCGCGCGGCCCGAAGCAGCAGCGTGCCGACCTGCAAATCCCGGCACACGATGGGAATCACCACCAGCGCGTCAATTCCAGCCTCTTTGAAGGCGGGGCTCAAAGAGGCGGTCAACGTGTCCGCGTGCACGTCGTTCACAACAACCTTTTTGCCCGTTCCGATGGCCAGCCGGAGTTCCGGATACTTTTCCAGGGAGATCCTCTGGTCAAAGAGCGCTGAATTCTCGTGGGAGGCGAGCACCTGGGCGTAGTCATTTCCGGCCCAGACGCGCACAACGGAGCATCGCTTGGTCGCCACGGTCCTGGCCACCTGCTCCACGAAGACAAACAGGATGTCGTGCGCGTGGCGTTTGGAACTGATCGCTTTGAGAATCTCCAGCACGGTCCGCAACTCGCTGTGCTCGGCGCGCATGTCTTTCTCGCGCGATTGGACTGCATGCGCATAATGCATGCTGAGCCGCATCAGAACCAAGGAAATGCGTTCCATCGACGGGTTTTCCTGCGCGTCAGGGGCAAAGGCGCCAACGGGTCCGGGACCGAACAGTATTTCTGCCAAATGCAGCACTGTCGAACGCTGCACGGTCCATCCCCCGCTGTATTCCTCCGTCGCCGTTGCCTTGACGACCGGTTCATGGGCGAAAAGCGCGAGACTCATGCGGGATGACAGCAGGAGAAAGAGACTGTCAGTCGTCTGCCCGGACGGCGGCAAGGTGGGGGAGGGGGCGCCCCTGAGGGCGTTGCCGTCCGCGCCGTTGCACAGGAGCACGGACCTGGCGGCCTTGGCAAGTACGGCATCCGAATTCTCGAGACGTGCAAGCGTTCCTGCGTCCAACACGAGCAACAGGTCGGGCTCCTCCAGGTCCAGGACAAGGCGGGCGGCCTCTTGGAGCATGAGGCCGAATATAACGTCATCATTGATTGGCGCGCATGCCGACGTTTCATCCGGGATCCCGCCAAAGATATGGCGGATTCGTTCAGGCATCGTTTGAAAAAACTGTCGTTCCAGCACGGCAATCACATTCCTGCGCGGGGCACGCGCGTGAATCATCGACTTGAAGGGCGCCCGAGTCAACACAACCGGGCCGTATTCACCATCTACCTTTTCACTCGGCACTCTGCTGCCATCACGCGGCTACTGGGGCGCGGCAGCTTCCGTTGCGGGGGCACCCGTTACCGGAACTGTCTCGCTTTGGCTGGCGGCGGCCTCGGCGGGGGCGCCGGGTATGTACTTGTCCACTATCGTGACGGGGGTGGACCGCACCACCAAGTCGTACAATTCCTCGACTTCTGAATTGGTAAGCCGCGCGCAGCCGTGTGAACTGTATTCTCCCACCGTCTCCGGATGAATAGTCCCGTGAATCCCCAAATCTGTGGGCAGACTTGGTTCCGCCGGCACGATGGGCATCCATCGTGTGCCCAGTTCATTTACGGGGTCGCCGGAGGTTACCGGACCCGCCCCCGGCTTGAACCAGGTGGGATCTTTCTGCTTGTTGCCGATGGTGTATTTTCCCAGCGCGGTCTCATGGCCAGGCATGCCCAGACCCGTATGATAGCGCTTGAAAAGGCCCCGGTTGTCAAAAAGATAAAGCTGGCAGGTGCTTCGCTCAATTACGATGCTGAAGTCCTTTGGCGTGTACTTGAGCCGCGCACCCAGCGTCAGGCGCGCCGTGTCGGTCATGTTGTTGGCGCGCAGCAGCATGCCTTGGGTCGTGTTCAGCTTGATGCCGATGCTGGTCACGCTGTCGCCCTTCTCGATCACATAGTACCGGCTTTCCGGCGTGGGTGTCGAAGAAAAGATCGTGTCAACGTTGATTCTTCCCAGGGGATCAAGCGCCTCGTTCCATTCAGGAGTTCCCCAGGGCGCCGATTCCACCGCCTCGCGGTACAGGTCACGCGCTGCGAGCAGGTTGCCCTCCGCCTCTTTGAGGCGGCCCAGCCCCGCCATGCCGACGGCGCGAAAGGCCGCCGGGGCGTTGTCGCGCAGGCTCTGGTACAGATTGAGCGCCTCATCCCTGCGCCCCGCCTTTTCCAACTGGCGCGCATACCGCGCCGTAAGAGCGGGGTATTCCGGACTCGTCCGGTAGTCGTTAATAGCCTGTTCCAACCCCTTAAGCGCCGCCTCGGCGTTGCCCGCCCCGGCATCCGCGTCGGCCTGAAGCACTATCGCGCGGGGGGTCAGTACCGGATCCCCCAATTCAAGCAGTGGCTTCAGTTTTTCCATCGCCCCTGCAAAATTGCCCTGACTGACCAGGCCGCGCGCCTCGTCCAGTGTCGTCTGGGCGGAGTCAAGGACCTCCCGGTTTGGGCTCAGTAGCGCCGGATGCCCATTCCGAAACAGGTAGGCCGCGCCTGCGGCGATGCCCAGCAGCACGATGAGCGCTAGCACTGCCACGCCAAGACCGGGCCCCCGTTTCTTTGCTTTTCCAAAGTACCGCTTTGACATGAATCATATCCGCGACTGCGACTCGCCCACACGGCGAAGATCGAGTATCAGTTCGGTGCAGGATTGGTAACGCCTTGTTATGTCACGCCGCAACGCCTTCAGTATAACTTTGTCAAGCCGCTCGGGAATCTCGCGGTTGACTGACGACGGTATGGGCCACTCAAAACGCGGGCTGATGATCTTGCGGGTGGCCTCCCGGGCGGTGCCCCCGGCGCAGGGATGGCGCCCCGTGAAGAGCTCATACATGGTGAGGCCGAACGAGAATATGTCGGACCGCGCGTCAAGGCTTTTTTTCCTGATTTGCTCGGGCGACATGTACAGGCGCGTCCCGCCACTTTCCTTCATCCAGCGAGTGCGCCAGCTAGACTTGGACTTGGAAAGCCCGAAGTCCACAATCTTAACCTGTTTGCCGTCCCGGGAAAAGAGAAAGTTGGCCGGTTTCACGTCACGGTGGACTACCCCGTTCTGGTGAAGGAAGTCGAGACCCTCGCAGAGCTGAATGCAAATCTGGGTCATGTCCTTCATGGACATTACCCGATTGTCGATGAAGTACTTGAGGTTGTATCCGTCGATATACTCCATCAGGAGGCACCGGCGAAGATTCCCCTTGACATCCTCCTGAACGACAATTTCCTTGTGCATCTTGACGACCGTCGGATGGTTCAATCCCGCCGCGATGAGCACTTCCCGGCCGAGATAGTCGCGTTTGCGCCGGCGTTTGTCCAAGTCGTATTCCTCGGCAAGCACCTTGATGGCGATTGTGACATCGCGAACCGGGTCAATCGCCTTGTACACAGTACCCATGCCGCCCTTGCCGATGGGCGCGATAATTTTGTAGGCGCCCACATTGGTCAGCTCAAACTGGTCGTCGCCCCGAAAACCGGGTTCGGAGATGTCTCCGCCCTTTTTTTCCTGAGCCGCGCCGCGCCAATTCTTTAGTTTGTCAAGCAACCCCATGGCATACTATTCCTCGTTGATTAGCAAAGCCAGACCCCATATTATGTGCAATCGGCGGACCAGTGCAAGCCGAGGGCACCTGTTCAGGCGCTTTCACCAGCCGCGCTTTAGCATGGCGTCCATCGATTCCCGGTCGGTGGCATGGGGCGGGTCAATGGATAAGGCCGTAATCTCGGCCCGTTCCTCGTCCGGAAGACGTATGTCAAGACACTGCAGGGTCTCCCGGAACTGGTCCAAATTCCGCGCGCCGACAAGGGTCGAGGTGACCTCGGGCCGGCTCATCACCCAGGCCACGGCCAGCGGGGCTGGGGCGAGGCCCCTTTTTGCCGCATACGCCACAAAACGCCGGGTGATTTCCTCGTAGCGTTTGTCTGCATAGCGCTCCCGGTACATCTCCGCCTCGTTCAGGCGGCCCGTGCCGCCAGAGAGATACTTGCCGGTCAGCAGCCCCGCGCCAATCGCATTGTACGGTACCACCGCTAGCTTCTCGTACGCCGCCATCGGCAGGATTTCCACCTCGGCCTGGCGTTTTACAAGATTGTACATCGGCTGAATGCAGGAAATTGGGGCAAAGTTTCGCATCTGGGCCACGGAAACGGTTTTCATCATCTGCCACGCCGCGAAATTGGACAGTCCGGCGTAAACGACCTTTCCCTGCTCAATCAGAGAATTCAACGCCCGTAGTGACTCATCAAGGCAGGCGTGCTCGTCCCAGTGGTGCAGATAAAGCAGGTCAATCCGGTCAGTCTGTAACCGCTGTAGCGTTTTCTCCACGGCCGACAGCAGGTTGCGCCGGGAAATCCCCTGGTCATTGCGCCCGCCACCGCAGGGAAAGTACACCTTCGAGGTTAGAATAATCTCGTCCCGGTGCGGCCCAATCCACCGCCCCACAATCTCCTCAGTCAGCCCCTTGTTGTAATTGTGTGCCGAGTCAAAGAAGTTGATTCCCCGGTCGAAAGCCTCGGCCATAAGTGACCGGGACGCCTCCTCATCAGCCTCGTTCCCAAAGGTCATCGTGCCAAGGCAGAGTTCAGAAACCTGCACCCCCGTAGTTCCAAGCCACTTGTATTCCATGTCAAATACCGTCCTTTGTTCCCGGGCCGTCTATTGGCGGCACTATTGTACCCCCGGCAAGCCTTGTTCGCGCAAGCCAATATTGCGTCCGGTGGCTCGATTATGTGATCTTACATTGAAACCATTCAGGCCGGGGTCAGGACATGAACCGATTGTTTTCCGAGCAGTACGCCGCCGTGCGGGGCGCCGGAACACGGGTCCGGGAGCAGGCGGACCTTATTACGGAAGCCTTTATCCAGGATGTCTGGCGCGCCCAGCCCTGGCCTGCGGAGGAATTGCGCACCGTTGAGGGCCACCGCCTCCGCGTCATTTCACCCGGTTGGCTCAACCGGCAGGAGGGCCCGGATTTCCGCACCGCCCAGTTGCTCTTCAACGGGGTGCTGTATACGGGCGATGTGGAGGTCCATCTGCGCTCCGGCGGTTGGCACGCCCACGGCCATGACGACGACCCGCGCTATAATGACGTGATTCTCCATGTTGTGCACACCGCCGACAAGAGTTCTCCCCAAGCGCGCACCCAGTCCGGGCGCAACGTTGCCACGCTGGTGCTGGAGCCACTCCTTTCCGAGCAGACCATCGAGTCGATTTCGTCCGAAACACCCCTTGAACCGCCCAGCGGCAGCCTCTGCGGCCGTTGCGCGGGTGCCATCGGTGAGGATTCGCCGGAAAGGTTGCTGTCTTTTCTGCGTTTGGCCGGGGAATGGCGCATGTTAAGCAAGGCCAGGGCGCTTCAGGAGCGCGCAGACGCCGCCGGACCTGACCAAGCCCTGTACGAGGCATTCATGACCGCCTGCGGCTACAGCCGGTTCAAGAAGGAATTCCACCTTCTCGCCCGCCAACTGCCCTATGACCGTGCGCGACAACTCGCCCGTCTGGACCCCTTGGCGCTGGAAACGGCCTTCTTGACCATGACCGGTCTGCTGCCGCCCGGCCCCCCTGAAGCCGGCAGTTCCGCTGCTGCGGAACACTACCGCCGGCTGACAGAGTTGCGCTTGAATCACCTGCCCGGACTGCGCGCGCTGGCCGTCGAATGGCCGCGCGTGGGCATCCGCCCCGCGAACGCTCCTGAGCGCCGTCTGTCCGGTGCCGCCCGCGTGCTCGCGCGCACGGCATCCGCGGGGCTTGCGGAAACCGTCGATTCCATCTGGATCGAGGAACTCCCCCCAAAGGAACGCCTGGCAGGGTTTGAGGCGATATTCCCCCGACCCATGGGCTTCTGGGCCTCCCATTACATGTGGAACGGAAAAACGCAGGCCTCTCCCGTGGCGATATTTGGCGCCGCCCGCGTGCTGGCCATTGTGGGAAACGTGTTTTTGCCCGCTGGACTGGCGCTTGCCCGGCGTGCGCGCAACCGCGTTTTGGAGGAACGGGTGCTCGAATTCTTCGAAAACCTGGCGGGAGAGCCGGACAACAGTGTCACCAAGCGGATGAAGGCTTGGGTATTGCCTAACCCGCAGGGCCGCATCACTTTCCAAGTGCAACAGGGCCTTATCCAGATGCATCACGATTGGTGCGAGGCAAACCCCTCCTGCCGCAACTGTTCTTTTGTCCGCTATCTCGAAAAGGCTTCGCCTTGACGGCGCATGCCCATGCTTAGAGGGGCTTCCCGAGGAGTGCGCGCACGGCCGCGCAAAGCCCCGTCGCGTCCAGAGCATGCATCTCAATCTGCTCCTCGCGGGTGGCCTGCTCGCTGAAGACATCCGGTATGCCAAGACGCCGCAGCCGCAGGCCGTTTATCTGGCCGGCCTTTTCAAAATATTCGAGAACCGCGCTGCCAAAACCGCCATCCAGCGTGTTTTCCTCGACAGTAAGGATTGGGCGGTCATGCAGGCTGTCGAGCAGTGCCCCGTCCAGCGGCTTAATCCAGCGCGCATCGGCCACAGCCACGGAGACACCCTGGGACTGCAGCAGTTCCGCGGCGCGAAGCGCCTCACCCGCGCTGGGGCCCACGGTCAGCAGCACGGCATCGGAGCCTTCGCGAAGCAGTTCGCCCCGCGTGATGTCCCGCCCTTCCGCGGCGCCGATGGTGGGCGCCTCGCTGCGCGCATAACGCAGGGCCACAGGCCCCTTGTGCGCGAGCGCCCAGCGTACCATCAACCCCGTGTCCACACCGTCGCGCGGCGCGCCCACACAAAGTTTCGGGATGGCGCGCAGGAAGGACAGGTCGAAGGTCCCGTTCTGGGTTGGGCTGTCCTCGCCCACCAGCCCCGCCCGGTCGATGGCAAAGACCACAGGCAGATCCTGGATGCACACATCGTGTATCAGCTGGTCGTAGCCGCGCTGCAGGAAAGTCGAATAGATTGCCGCCACCGGTTTGAGCCCCGCAATGGCCAGTCCGGCGGCAAAGGTCACCGCATGCTGCTCGCAGATGCCCACATCAAAGAAGCGCTCCGGGAATTCCTTTTCAAACTTTGCCAGCCCCGTGCCCGTTGGCATGGCCGCCGTTACCGCCGCCACACGCGCATCCTCGCGGCCGGCGGCAACCATCGCCTCCGAAAAGGCGTCGGTGAAGGTCTTGGCCATGGCCGGACGCGCTTCCACCTTCGCGGGGACCGGATCGCCCTCGCCCGCATCGGGTTTCACGCACAAAGGCTTCACTCCGTGGTATTTAAGGGGGTCCTGCTCCGCCTGCCGCAGGCCCTTGCCCTTTTCCGTGGTGCAGTGCAGAAACACGGGCCCCTTCATCCCCTTGATTCGCTCAAGCAGTTCGATGAGCAGCGGAAGGTCGTGCCCGTCCACCGGGCCGATATAGTTGAACCCCAATTCCTGGAACAGGCCGCCCTTGGTGATGAAGCCCTTGAGTGATTTCTCCAGGTCCTGGATGGTCCGGGTTGCCCGTCCCCCGATGAGGGTCTTGACAAAGCTGCCCACGTCCTGCTTCGCGCGCTTGTAGGGACGGGCCATGATCAACTGGTTGAAATAGTGGGCCAGAGCGCCCACGTTGGGCGATATGGACATTTTGTTGTCGTTCAGGATCACCAGCATGTCCAGTCCGAGATGACCTGCATGCCCCAGCGCCTCGAAAGCCATTCCACCCGTCATTGCCCCGTCACCAATGAGCGCAACAACGTGATGGCTCATGCCCAGTCGGTCGCGCGCCACCGCCATGCCGGTCGCGGCGGAAATGGAGGTTGAACTGTGTCCGGTGCCAAAAGAGTCCGCGGCACTCTCGCTAACCTTCGGATAACCGCTGATACCGCCCTTTAAACGTAGCGAATCGAAGACTTCCCTGCGACCCGTAAGCAGTTTGTGCGCGTAGCACTGGTGCCCCACGTCCCACACGACCTGGTCTGGGCCGATATTGAACACACGGTGCAGCGCAATGGTCAGTTCCACCACCCCCAGCGGGGAGGCCAGATGGCCGCCATTCCGGTTCACAGTGTCGATGATCTGCTCGCGAAGCTCCTGGGCCAATTGCTCCAACTGCTCCGGTGTGAGCAGTTTCACATCAGCAGGACCGTCTATCTTATCGAGTATCCGCATATTTGCTCTCGCACCTGCCTTCCCCGTCCCCGCGCCCATTGCCGTCAATTCGGTCGCGCGGCAAAAGCATACCATATTACCTTCCCAAACGGCAGGTTTCGCTCGGCGTTTCGTCTCACGGCAGGCACCGTTTTCTATTGTCTCCCAATATTCCGGTTCTCGCGTTTCGTCGGCCTCTCGCGGGGTTTTGACCGGTTCGCCGTTATCTGGTAACATGAAAAGAGGAGAATTTGCGTGACGACTAATCAAACGTACGGTCGTTTACTGCTGGCCTTGCTGGTGGCCATTGTGCTGTTTGATGGAGCGTTTCTGGGAGTCCTGCACGCCTCTTTGCAGGTGCGCATGCTTGTGGAGACCCGATGCCCGCAGGGCGGTGCCGATGAAGAGCACAAAGGGCCGACCTCCACGGCAGCGATGCTGCAGGCCGAATTCGTGCCCGCGCCAAACGCCCGTTCCGGCGCCGGACGCGCGTTTGCGCGTCAATCCTCGCCACTTTCCCCTTCATTTGCGCTCTCCGGAGCGCGAAGGCCGCAGTGCCTGGGCGCGCCTTTGGGTTTCACCGACGCACGGGCGATAAGTCTTAAGAGCGCGGTGCTTCGCGTCTGATCCTCCCCCCCTGGCCAACAGCAAAGCTGACGAACCGCAATGCGGGCACCAAAAGAGCCATGCCAATGCGGCGCGAACAAGAGGTTGCACATGCAACTCCTTGTCCCCGCTTAACCACTACCCGATACATCGATCCATTTTCCAAACCGCCCCACGTCCGAGTGCAAGTCGCACGCGCAGGGCGTCTAATAGGAGTTGCCACACCCATGGACCTTGAAGATATCTTCAACGGCGGACACCGCCGCAAGCATGACCATAACGACAAACATGCCTATCAAAGGAGGGACAACGACCGCCACGATCGTGACCATCATTCCGACCACCATGATGAAGACGGTTATGAAACGGCTCGCCGCGAGCATCGTTCCCACCGCGGGCACCATGAAAGGGGCGATGTGCTGCGCAGGCTCGCGCAGTTCTCAGGAACCGTGCCCAACTTCAAATGGATTGCTGCAATCGTGGGTGTTGGACTGGTTGTGGTTGTCATCGTCGGGGGCGCCGCGGCAATCATGCTGTTCCCGGTGGTTGCGCGTGCCCTGGGGTTTGCCTACCAAAACGGCATGCAGGGCGCCGTTGAGTCGGTCATTCCGCCGGGTGGTGTAAAGGGCGCCATTGAGTCGGTCATTCCGGCTGGTGGTGTGAAGGGCGCCATTGAGTCGGTTGTTCCCGCCACGGGAGTGAAGGGAATAGTCGATTCGATAGTCTCCTTCCTCCAAAGCATTTGGTATGGTAAGGCCGCATAGCTGCCGACAAGACGCACTCGACCACTTCAGCAGCAACTTTCTTCGCGCGCTTCGGGAACCGCCAAGGTTTCCGCAGTTTCCTCTTGGTGAGTGCTTGGGCACAGTAGTCGGACCTGGAGTATGAAACTAAACTGTAGTACCACGAGGCAGACCAGTTCTGGATGTCATTGAGGAAATGTGTCGCCATGGCCCGGCCTATTGCTGTGCACAGCGACAGAGGGCCGCGCCTTGACCTTGCGCAGGTAGGCTTTGATTGTGCTCCCTATTTTCTCGATGGGGCTGGGGTCGGGGCTGTACTCGGGAAGGTCCCACACCTGAGCACCTTTGGCCTTAATGGCAGCGCGGGCCGCTGCGTTCTTGTGCACAGACAGGTTGTCCATCACCACTATGTCCGTTTCCTCCAGAGTGGGGGCAAGCACCTGTCCGGCCCAGACTGCGAATACGGCGCCGTCCATGGGGCCATCGACCACACAGGGGGGCTGCGGCCCGTTTCTGCCCACCGCCGCCATCATGGTGGTGCTTTCCCAGCGGCCGTGTGGAACATGGTCATAGACGCGGGTGCCGCGGCGCGCACGGCCGTACAGGCGCGTCATGTTGGCTTCTGCGCCGGACTCGTCAATGAACAGAAGACGGCGGTGGGCCACTTGGGATATCACTTCTACCCAGCGCGCCCGGTCAGCCTTGATGTCCGCGCGGTTCAGTTCGGCACGGAAGAGCGTCTGTTTTTGTGAAGACAGTCCCATGCGTCCAAATGCATGGTGGATTGCCTGGGGAGTGCACGCGACGCCGACGGCATCGCGCAATTCCTCCAACGTCATGTCCGGCTGTTCCGCCACCAAACGGCTGAGTTGGTGCTGGTGCGCTGCGGTTATCTTGGACTCTGCTCCTGAAAATCGATGCCGCGCGGAAATGTCCCCGGTATGCCGACGCTGCTGCACCAGATTCTTCACCATGCCCAAAGACACGTTGTAACGTTCCGCAATCTGCTGGCGCGTGCTGTCACCGCCGTCATAAGCCGCCACAATGCGTTCGCGAAGGTCTTGCGATAATGTAGCCATGCGACTGTTATGCCACAAAACATAAGAAAGGGCGACAGGACTATATATTATGTCCTAGCCTGAAAGGTGTCGGCCAAATACACAGAACGGATTTCTCTCGACTTATTGGATTCGGTACAATTGGCAGCACTCCCTTTTTCGGGATGCACGGCTCCTCCACGGAATCTGGCAATGCCAGTTTATCTTGCGGGTTTCGCGATCCCCAAGCGTTCGCCCCGGCCGGGCAGCCGGGCGGCCAAGAATTGAAGCTCAGGCGCTCTGGGAATATAGTAACGACGAGGAGCACAATTATGTCCCACAAGTCGAGTCTTCTGGCTATTCTGATTGCGCCTCTGCTGTTTTCAATGACGCCGCGGGCAGCCATGCCGCGGGACGTGACCGCTTACGAAGGGACAGCGTATGCGGTGACCCGTGGCGGTGCGTGGCACAAAACGCGCAGCAACACGCCGACCAACGGCATCATCCGGACCTGGCTGTCTGCAGACGGATTGTTTGATTATTACAAGACATGCACTTCTTACTCGGCCCAACCGGGGGGTGACCATTTCAACGGGTTCATCGGCGCAGTCTATTCCGCGCAGGACATGGGGGGCGCGGAAACCTCGGGCGTGCCCAGACGCGCCACGGGTTCCATTCAATTGGAGGCGCCGTCGCCAAAGCCCATCGTTGGCGCCATTCGCTGGGACGCTTGGACCGAATGGGGCTATTTCCAGCAGTTCCTCCAGCCCAAAGAGTGGCATGATCGCCTCCCCTTTTTCGCCAAGTCGCTTCAGAACGGCAGCGTAGAGGTCAGGTGCGACAGTCAGGATGTTATGGAAAAGGAAATCGCCTACGCAAAACAGGCGGGGCTGGACTATTGGGCGTTTGACTGGTACCACCCCGGCTCCAAGCCGGCCAAGAACTTTATGACGCGCTGTCTCGAACTATACCTCGCGAGCCCCCACCGCGCGGACATCAACTATTGCCTCGTGCTCCTCGCCGGAGGCGACGGCACCAACGGCGACTTTCACCTGGGCAGCAAGGAGGAATGGCCCGCCACCACGGACTATCTCGTCCAGCGTTTTTCGGACGCCAATTACCAGAAGGTGCTGGGAAACCGCCCGCTGGCCTACTTCTTTGAAACCGAAAACTGGATGCCCCTCTGGGGGTCCCGTGACGCGGTCCAGGGCGCATGGAAACTGCTTGCGGACAAGTGTGTAGCCAAGGGATTGGGCAAACCCTACATTGCAGTGCTGGTCTTCGACCCCGCGACAGGGGAAAGACTTCTGGACGAGCACGGACTGGACGCCATCAGCGCCTATGCCAATCCTGGGGCCAATGACAACAGGGAACAGCCCTACACCGCGCTCGCAGCGCAAAATCGTTGGTTCTGGGATGCCTGCGTTCCTACCGGGCGCAAGTTCATACCCACCGTGAATGCCGGGTGGGACTACCGCCCCGAGAAGAATCACGGTTTTTCGTGGCGCAACCCCGAGGCCGACTGGTTCACACCACCCACCCCCGAGGAACTGGCTAACCATCTAAAATCCGCAGTCGAGTGGGTCAGAACACACCCCGGCAGCTGCGACGCCAACGCCGTGCTTATATATGCATGGAACGAGTTGAACGAGGGCGGTTGGCTTGTGCCCACACTCAAGGAAGGCACCGCACGGGTTGAGGCACTTCGCGGCGTGCTTAGGCCAGAAATGGACAACTGACGGGACGCCTCTTTTCCCGCAACCCCGCCTCCTGCTAGAATGCGCGCATGACACGCAAAGAAATTGTATACCGCGCCATCGAGCGCCGCGGCCCGCCGCGCCTTCCCATAAACTACTGCAACCGTGACTTTGACGATTCAGACACTATTGGCGTCGGCTATGGTCCCGCACGCAACTTTGTCCCCCGCGAAACGGGCGACACGGAATGGGGTTTTGTCTGGGAGGTGCTCGACGGGACCATGGGCCAGCCCAAGACCCATCCGCTGGCGGAAGACAGCGATTTTGACGCCTACCGTCCGCCTGACCCCTACGCACCGGGACGCTTCGACACATTTCCAGAACAACTCGCACGGCATACTGAACGTTTCATCAAGTTCGGCCTGGGCATCACCGGGTTTAACCAGGCCACTTTTCTGCGCGGCTATGAAGCGTTCATGATGGACCTGCGCACCGACCCCAACCAGGCCGCCCGCGTGATGGACATGGTCTTCGACTTCGAGAACGGCATCATCGACCAGGCGGTGCAATATCCCGTGGATGCCGTCACCTTCGGCGACGACTGGGGCACACAGCAGGGGTTGATGATTTCCCTGGACCAGTGGCGGGCGCTCTTTCTGCCCCGCTATGCGGAACAGTTCGAGCGCGTGCGCCGCGCTGGCAAGAAGGTGTGGTTTCACTCCTGCGGCAACGTGCATGCCATTATAGGCGATCTCATCAAGACTGGCGTGGACGTCATCGAACTGTTACAGCCCGATGTCATGGGCATTGAGCGCCTCGCGCAGGATTTTGGCGGCAAGGTGTGCTTTTGCTGTTCCGTGGACCACCAGCGCCGCGCCATATCGGGCACGCGCGATGAAATATTCGACTATGCCCGCCGCCTGCGCGACACGCTGGGCGCGTTCAACGGCGGCTACATCGCGTATGTTGAGGATTACGCCTGTCTCGGCATGGATGAAGAGCACTATCAGTGGATTCGTGAGGCGTTTCATGGGCTAAATGCCGAATGAGGAAGACGGCGGAAAAACAGGCCGGCAGGATGCCGGCGCTCCCAGTGAACGCAATATGAGCCCCGAGAACGACAGCAGCCTCTATCGCGAGCGTTTTGCCTGCACTCTGGCACACCAACCCGTTGACCGGTGCCCCATCGACCTGGGCGGCACGCCGCAGTCCACGATTGAGGACCCCGCAACCGAAACGGCTTTGGCGGGATTGCTTGGCCTTTCTGTTCCCCGGCCAGACGCAGAAGAAGGAGGCTGGAAGCCTCCTCTGCCTTATGACAAATGCGACTGGCGTATTTTGGAACGTTTTGACGTGGATTTTCGCCGCGCGGGCGGAATTGTCCCGTTTAAGACCGGACGTGAGGGGAGGATCTCCGAGACGCAACATGCGGATTTCTTCGGAATTCGCACCCGTTTTAGCGGCCAGCACTGGAGCCTCGCCGAAGGTCCGCTGCAACATGCCGACATCGACCAAGTCGCCGCGTACGCGTTTCCGACGTTGGACCAAATGGACCCTGCCTTGCTGGGGCGGTGGGAGGGACAGGCCCGCGCGTTGCGGGAACACACGCCCTTTGTGATTGTGGGAGAACACCCGGTGTTTGGCGTGCTCGAATTGGCCTGCTGGCTTTGCGGCTATGACCATGTGATGTTAATGATGGCGGCCGACCCGGACTGGGTGCATCTCCTGTTTGGCAAGATTCTGGCCTTTCAAAAGCTGGTCATTGCGGAGTACTACCGGCGTATCGGTCCCTGGATTCATTTGACCACGAGCGGTGACGATTTCGGCACGCAGCACGGGCTGTTCATGTCGCCCGACATGTTCCGCGAATTCGTCGCGCCCTACATGCGCGAGCGCATCGCCCACACCACACATTTCACCGATGCGGTATACATGCACCACAGCTGCGGTGCCGTGTTCGACATTGTCCCCGACCTGATTGGCATGGGCGTGCGCATTCTCAATCCCATCCAGCCCAAGGCCCAGGGCATGGACCCGCAACGGCTCAAAGCGGCCTACGGCCGGGAAATAGTGTTCCACGGTGGACTGGACACGCAGGAGGTGCTGCCGTCCAATAATCGTGAAACGATTGCCTGTGCGGTCCAAGAACTGCTCCGTATTATGAATCCGACCGTTGAAGGCGGCTATATCTTTGCCCCGGCCCACAATCTCCAGCGGGATGTGAGTCCACAGTCTATTGTGTGGATGTATGATGCGGCGGCGGGCCGGACCTAGGGTTCGGCGGTGCCCCCCTGCCCGGTCAGCGCAATTGTCAGTTCCGCCATTCGCTCCCGGTGCCTTGTGCAGTTTTCCGCGTCGGTCCAGTTGTGCCAAATGCGCCGGTCGCCGGCGCGCAGGAAATCACGGCTCTCGATGAAGGCTTCGTCGGACAGTTCCATCATGTCCGTGTGGGCCATGCGCAACTCATCCAGCGCCTGACCGCTCAACGCGGGATCAGCGCCGGGGGCGTTCGCCGCGTCCTGTAGCATGCGCGCCGCGGCCACATCCTCCAACCCGTCGCGAACGGCCTCCCAGCGCACGCTCGACACCGGCAGCGGGCCTGGATAAACCAGCGCGTATTCGTCGTTGATGCCCTTGCCCGGGAACCACTCGTTGACTTGCGTTGTGCTGTGGGTCCAATAGCCGATGCCCGAGAGGCCGAAGAAATCGCCCCGCCAGGGATTGGCGCGGTTGTAGCAGAGCGGCGACAGCGACCGAACCTGGGACACGCACTCGTAGGACCACACCGTCTTGCCGGAACCCAAAATGCCGGCAACGCGAGGATCTCCGCAAAGTCCGCCCGACATGAGCCGCATGTTGGGGCACCAGACGTCAATGAGCGGTTCCAGGCGTTTGTAGTCGGCCAGGGACAGTCCCGGCACGGGGTCGGTGTACACGCGGAATTTGGCGTCCGCCTCACGGAACAGCGTGGCCGAGTCAATCAACAACTGGACGTTGTTGCCGCCGTATCCCAAGCCCGGCTCATCAACGGGATAGAATGCGTAGTCGCCGTACTCCCGCCCGTGCGCTTTGAGATAGTTGCGCCACTCAACCAGGAACTGTATCTGGGTTTCCCTCTTCTTCGCCGCGTCGGGAACATTCGTGAAGGTGATGGGCGGTTCGGTCAACTGGAACAGAATGGTCCCGCGCCCCTCGTAGCGCTTCAAGTCCACGTCCAGGTCGGTCCAGTCCATCGACAACTGTCCTGCGGCATCGACGCTTCCCTTCGGAATGGATCCGGTACGCGGAAAAATATTCACGCCGTGCCGTTGCATGTCGTCGATAACCTCTGTGGTGCGGTCAGGGAACCACTTGTTGGGCACGTAGTCCCAGGCGCACACGGATAGGGGAAGCGGATTTGGAATCCGCAGCGGCAGCACTTCC
Organism: Candidatus Hydrogenedentota bacterium; assembly: GCA_903902895.1. Lineage (GTDB taxonomy): Bacteria > Hydrogenedentota > Hydrogenedentia > Hydrogenedentales > CAITNO01 > CAITNO01. The sequence continues at coordinate 20,946 of CAIUWO010000527.1, forward strand.
ACTGTTACCGCCAGTTCGATCGCCGGTGCCTCCCGGTACAATGGCTCGACAACCATTTTCGCGGTGTACTCTCCCGGACCGGCGTTGCGCGCATCCACGCCCAGCCAGAACTTGCCCGCGCTTTTGGCCTGAATAGTCGCCACGCGGGCGTCGCCCAGGTCCAGCAATGCGTCGGGCACGCGCTCGCCGTTTACCGTGCCTGTGGGCACGAGTTCATGGAGTGACACGGTCCCATTAAATGGCTTGCCCCCGGCGGTTTTGAACGGGGTGACATCCATATGGACGCGACAGGGCGCCTCCAGTTCGGAGGCGATTATAAACGCTCCCTGCTCCACCTCGTCCTGATAGACGGCCGACAGGCGCACCTCACCGCCCTCGCGGCTGCATGGGGTCAGCCGTTGCGCGTCGAACAACCCATAGGCCGGGGTCGCCCAGGCGCGAAGCGCTGCGGCGGG
>CAIUWO010000528.1 GCA_903902895.1 Candidatus Hydrogenedentota bacterium
CCGATCTTTTGCGGGGGTGTTGATGGCGGTGGGGTCGCTGGCGAAGCGACGGATGGGACCCTGAGGTTAGGCCTGTCGCTTGCGCCGCACATCCATGTAGACCGCAACAAGGATGACCAAGCCCTTCAGGATGTACTGCAGGGAAAAGTGCACCCCGGCCTGGTTGAGGCCCTTGTCAAGGGTGCCTATGATGACCGCGCCCAGCAGCATGCCCGGGATGGTGCCCACGCCGCCGGTGAAGCTGGTGCCGCCGACGACGGCGGCCGCAATGGCGTTGAGTTCAAAACCCTGGCCGGAATTGGGCTCGCCGGAGTAGAGCTGGGAGGCGTTGATGACGCCGGCAACGCCGGTGAGCACGGCGCACAGAATGTAGACGGTGAGTTCGGCGCGGCCCACGGCGATGCCGGTAAAACGGGCGGCCTCGCGATTGCCGCCGATGGCGTAGAGGTGCTGGCCGAAACGGGTGCGGTGGAGCAGCAGCGCGCCAAGAGCCAAAAGCACGAGCATGATGATGACGGGCACGGGCACGATGCCGCCGATGCGGGCGTTGCCGATGGCAAGGAAGATGCTGTCCTGCGCGGGCACGCGGATGGGGGTTTCGTTGATGCGCAGCGCCACACCGCGCGCCACGAGCATGCTGCCCAGCGTGATGATGAAGGGGGGCATTTTTGTCTTGGCGGCGCAGAAGCCGTTGAACAGGCCAAATAATGCCGCCACGCCGAGTCCGGCGCAAATGGCCAGTGCAAGCTGCAGGACACTTTGGTCCGTGGGATGGCCCAGGTTGAGCACCGACACGGTGACGGTGCCGACCAGCGCGAGCACGGCGCCGACGGAAAGGTCGATGCCGCCGATGAGGATGCAGTAGGTCATGCCGCATGCGATGATGGCGTTGACCGAAATTTGCTCGACCAGGCCGATCATGTTGTCGCGGGCGAGGAATCCGGGCACCTTCATGCGGAAATAGATGAGCAGGATAATCCATGCGATGAGGAGGGGGATCATCCGTTTTGCGGCGTTCATTGGTCTTCGGCTCCCGTGAGCAGTTGCATGACGTTTTCCATGGTGGCCGCGGCGGCCGGCAGCGTTTCGAGGATGCGGCCGTCGCGATAAACGGCGATGCGGTGGGAAATGTTGAGCACCTCGACCAGGTCGGAGGAGATGAGCAGGACGGCCATGCCCTCCTCGACAAGGCGGGCGATGATGTGGAACATTTCCTCGCGGGCGCCCACATCCACGCCACGCGTGGGCTCATCGAGGATGAGCACCTTGGGACAGTGTTCCATCCAGCGGGAGACGAGCACCTTCTGCTGGTTGCCGCCGGAGAGGGAATCCATGCCCGCCTCGGGACCGGAAATCTTAATGCCGAAGGCATTGATGGCACGGTCCACGATGGCACCGCGCTTTTTATGGTCGGGACGGCAGAAAGGGTTCCATTCTTTCGCCCAGGGCAGGGCAAGGTTAAAGGCGATGGTCTGAATCATGACCAGACCCTGGCCCTGCCGGTCTTCGGGAATGAGCACGACGCCCGCTTCCAGCGCATCCTGGGGCTTGCGGATGACCACTTCCCTGCCCTCCACGAGCAGCGTGCCCCCGTGCAACCGGTCAATGCCGAACAGCGTCCGGGCCAGTTCGGTGCGGCCCGCGCCGACCAGCCCGGCAATGCCCAGGATTTCTCCACGGCGCAATTCGAAGCTGACGTCCCGGATCTTTTCATTCTTGAGTCCGCGCGCCTCCAGCGCCATCTCGCCCGGGCAGGCGTCAGGACGGTGAAAATAGTCGACGATTTCGCGGCCGACCATCCAGCGGACCAGTTCGTGCTGGTCCACTTCGCCGATGCCGCGGGTGCCGACAGTGTGACCGTCGCGCAGGACCGTGACCCGGTCTGCCAGGCGCATGATCTCTTCGAGCCGGTGCGAGATGTAGATGATGCCGACGCCCTGTTCACGCAGGTGGTTGAGCGTGGTGAAGAGGGCTTCCGTTTCCGACTCGGACAGGGACGAGGTGGGCTCGTCAAGGACGAGAATGCGGGCCTGCGTCGCCAGGGCGCGGGCGATTTCGACCAACTGCCTGGAGGCCACGGACAGTTCCGAAACCGTCTGGCGCACGTTCCGAATTTCGGCCATGCCCAGCTTGGTGATGAGGTTCTCTGCGGCGCTCTCCATGGCGGGCCGGTCGAGCAGCCCCCAGCGGCCGGGCTCGCGGCCCAGGTAGATGTTCTCCGCAACAGACAGATTGGAGGCCAGGGAGAGTTCCTGGTGGATGATGCGAATGCCGAGCCGGTCGGCGTCGGCGACGCCGCGCACGGACTGGGTCTGGCCATCGATCACTACCGCGCCGGTGTCGGCGCGGTGGATACCGCCGAGTACCTTGATCAGCGTGGACTTGCCGGCGCCGTTTTCGCCGAGCAGGGCGTGAATCTCGCCGGCGCGCAGGTCGAAATCAACGCCGTCCAGCGCGGTCACGCCGCCAAAGCGTTTCGTGACGCCGCGCAGGGACAGCAGGGGCGCCTCGGCCGGGGCAACGGCAGGACTCACTTCGACGGGCCTTTGTCTTTCCCGGCGAGGAAGGTGTCGGCGTTTTCCTTGGTGACCAGTTCCACCGGGATCTTCACTTCCTTTTCGACCGGCTTGCCTTCAAGGTGCTCGTAAACCTTCTCTGCGGATACTTTTCCGATCTCGCGGGGGAACTGGGCCGAGCTGGACAGCAGCTTGCCCGACTTGATCACCTCGACCGCCTCTTTGGAGCCGTCCACCGTGACCACGAGCACCTTGCCGAGTTTGCCCGCAGACTCGATGGCCGAAATGGCGCCGAATGCGCTGGGATCGTTAATGGGGAATACGGCGTTGCATTCGGGAAAGCGCGCCAGCAGGTCACGCATGACCGGCAGTGCGGCCTCAACCGTGCCCTTGCCTTCCTGTGTGTCCAGGATGGTCATGCCGGGATGCTTTGCGGCCTCTTCCTTAAATCCATCCACGCGGTCAATGCATGCCTTGTTGACCGAACTGTGCAGAATGGCAATCTTCGACTCGGGCTGGACCTCAGCCAATTTGCGGGCGGCCAACCGCCCCGCTTCGAGGTTGTCGGAAGCGACCTGGCACAGCACAAGATCGGCGTCCTTCACGGGCGCGTCCACCACGACCACGGGGATGTTTTTCTGCTTGGCCTGCACCAGGCTGCCCGTGACCCCCTCCCAGTTGACCGGATTGAGGAAAATCGCCGTGGCGCCCTGCTGCACCAGGTCGGAAATGTCGTTCTTCTGCTTGAGGCTGGTGTACTGCGCGTCCAGCGTGACCAGACGGTCGCCGTGCGCCTCGATCACCTCTTTCATGCCCGCGTTCAGTTCGACAAAGAAGGGGTTGTTCATGGTCTGGAAAGATACGCCGAACAGGCGTCCACCCTTGGCATCCTTGGCCGGGGCCACCTCTCCCCCACCTTGCGGCTTCGAACAACCCACCGCCAGTGTCAACACGCAACAAACCGCAACCAGACCTACAACCCGGTTTCTCATGGGAATGCTCCTCTTTGTCCTATCCAATCGACGAAATTTGACTATACTATCCGGAGACAGTCGGCGCAAGCGCGCCGTACCCCCGCCAACATCCGCCCCTGTTCGCTACTTCCGCGCACCACCCAACGGGAAACTGGCCTGATGCTCGATGGGCCGGAATTTCACCACGCCCATGCGCTCGACAGTGGCGGGCCAGGGCAGTTCGATGTGCTCGCTCAGGGCACGGCGCATTTCGTTGACCAGGTGGCGGGAGCAGGGCTGCAGGTCGACGGCGACGGTGCAGTGGGGCACCCATACGCCGGGCACGTAGAGCGGCCACAGGAAATCGCGCAGGCCGCCGAGGGAATTGCAAAAGCGGTCGTGCAGGTTGGCCAGTTCCGCGGACGGTTCCGGTGCCAGGAAGATAACCCCGGTGTTGACAAAGCCCTCCACTCCGGAAAAGTTCAAGGAGAACGGGCCCGTGCTTTTCGCGAGGGAATTAAGCGTTTTCGTAATCTGCATCATCTGGGCGGTGTCCAGTTCCTCAAACCCGCCCAAGGAGATGTGCGGCACGGAATCGCTGGACGCGAGATAGGTGGAGATGCCCTCGTCCGCAAGCCACTGCCAAAGCTTTCGGACCGCCGCATCGGTGCGCGGGTCGAAAAAGAGTTCCACGGCGTAGGGCATGGCACAGTCCTCGTTGCGGTTGCTGCCCGTATTATACCGATTTTGTCCGGGGATGGAAGCCCCCGCTATTTGATGCCCACGGGGCCCAGCGGCCCGGCGTACAAGCCGCCGTTGCCATTGTTGTTATAAACCCGAATGGCAATGACGTTGTCGGCGCCATAGTTGACCTTGTTGGCATCCACTTTGTAGTGCCGCTCTTCCTGGTAGGCCGTCTTGAAGTTTTTCGGGAGCATGCCTCTTCCGCCAATGGACTTGCCGTTGAAGAAGGAGCGGTCCACGTCGTCAATCTTGCCAAGGGGCAGCATTAGGTCATGGCCTTTCCACTCGGCGGGGATGGTGATGTGCTTGCGGTACCAGGCGTAGGCCGGTTCCTCCTTGTAGCCGGAGGTCTCGTTCCATCCGGCCGGCAGCGTGACCTTTTCCCAGCCGCCGTCCTTCAGGTCCGCCTCGCGCCAGGCAAGGTCGTCGCCGCGCTGGAAGAGCCATTCCCCCTCGAGGGCGATGTGGGGGGCGATCAACTTGACCGGTGCGGATTTCCAGTCGTCGTTGCCGACCGTGATTTCATGCATGCCCGGTGTGTTGAGTTTTGCGGATAGGGAGACCTTTGTCTTTTCTCCGACGGCGACTGACGCTTCTTTTGTATCCACGACTTTGCCGTCCACGAACAGCTTGAGCGCACCCTTCCAGGTATCGCCCGCACAGTTGCCGACGGGCAGGGTCGCGACGAGCGTGTTGTCCGCCCCCAGACTGGCCTCCATATCGCCGAAGGC
>CAIUWO010000529.1 GCA_903902895.1 Candidatus Hydrogenedentota bacterium
ACGCGCCCTGATTCCGATCCTGGGCTGGGGCGTGGTGCTCGGCCTGCTGGGTTACGCCCTGTCCTGCCTGACCGCCGTGCATTGGGTTGTCGACGGCCACAATGCCGCCCGGGGTATGGGGCGCTGGCTGGTCGAGCCGCCCTTCACCGCCCCCTCGCTGCCGTCGGATATTTGGACCATGAGCCAGACGATGGCCAGCGTGTCCTACATGACCTTCAGCGCCGGCTTTTGCCTGGTCGTGTACGCCCTGTTTGTCATCGCCTGCGACCTGCTGCCGCTGCGCGTCGGTGTGCTGCGCACCCTCGGCACAAACGCGCTGGCGGCATACCTCATTCACAATATCATCGACAACGCCCTCACCCCCTACGTGCCCAACGACGCGCCGCTGTGGTACACGCTGGCGGGATTCGGCGTGTTCTTCGGCCTGTGCTGGCTGTTCCTCCGGTTTCTCGAAAAGAACAAACTCTTTTTGAAGCTGTAGCGCGGGTTGGCCGGGGCCGTTCGGCAGAGGCAGAAGGGGTCGTTCAGGATGCCAAAATGGACTGAACGGGCCAAAATGCGCTATTCTTTCGCCCGTTTCCCCCGTTGCTGAACACACAGGATTCATCCCATGTCCACGAAAAAGCGCGAAGTCATTCTTTCCGGCATCCGCCCGACGGGCCGGCTGCATTACGGCAACTATTTCGGCGCGGTCAAGCACTTCCTGCGCCTGCAGGAGGAGGATGCGGCGACCTGCTACTACTTCATCGCCGACTACCACGCGCTGACGACGATCACGGACCGGCAGGATTTCTACGGCAACACCATCAACATGCTGCGCACCTATGTCGCCTGCGGGCTGGACCCGGTCCGTTCCATCATCTACCGCCAGAGCGACCTGCCCTGCACGGCGGAACTGTCGCTGCTGCTGGGCATGATCACCAACATCGGCTTCCTCGAACGCGGCACGACCTACAAGGACAAGCTGTCCAAACTGCAGGAGGACCCCCGGTCGGAGGGCAACCCCCTTTCCTACGGGCTGCTGGGCTATCCGGTGCTGATGGCGGCGGACATCCTCATCGTCAAGGCCGACATCGTGCCCGTGGGCGACGACCAGCGCCAGCACGTGGAAATGGCGATGGACCTGGCGACCCGCTTCAACAGCCGCTTCGGCGACACGCTGAACGTGCCGCGGCCCATCGGCCGCGAGGCCCTGCGCCTGCCCGGGCTCGACGGCTCGGCCAAGATGGGCAAGAGCGATCACAACACCATCGACCTGCTCGACGACCCGGCCACGGTGCTGAAAAAGATCAAGGGCGTGCCCACCACCACCGAACCGGCCCCGCTCGACACGGACAGCAGCGAGCCCGATTTTGTGATTCCCAAGATGCCTTCCGGCGTGGGCGTGCTGTACCGCCTGCTGTCGCTGCTCGCCCCGCAGGAGGTCTACCTCGACTTCCTCGACCAGTACCGCCAGGGCGGCAAGTTCTACGGCGGCCTGAAGAAGACCGTGGCCGAGCACGTTTCCAGGTTCAACGCGCCCATTATCGAGCGCTACAACGACCCCGCCAACAGCGAGGATGCCGTGCGCGACTTCCTGCGGGAAAACGCCAAACGCGTCACCCCGGTGGGTCTGGAAACCGTCGAGGCCTGCCGCGCCGCCATGGGCATCGGGCATTCGCTCCACCGCGGCTGAGCGGGGTGGGGCACGGAGACCGCCCTTAAGCATAGGGGCGCAAAGGGCGGTTTGAGGCGGCAACTCCTGTGCCTGTGATTGCCGCCAAGGTCCCGAAGGGACCCAATGTGAATAGCCGGTGGCGACCAAAGAGAACCACCGGTTCGTACCACAAGAACACCAACCCCGCAAGGGGGTTGAATGTCCGTGGATACGACTTGGATTTCACATTCAACCCACTTGCGGGGTTGACGGCTCTTTCAACCTTTTCCGGTGGTTCCCTCCGGTCACCACCGGCTATTCACATTTTTCCCCTTCGGGGAAGCGAGCGCCCCACCTTGGAGCGTTTCTCTTCCCTCCCCAAAACAGAAACCGGCCGCCCGGAGTGTTCCGGGCGGCCGACTAAAATGCTTAATCAGGGCCTGATCACTGGCTGCCCGCAGGCGGGGCCTTAATCTCGACCGACGGGCTTCCCGCCTTGATGTTGATCAGCTCCATTTCGAAGATCAGCGCCGAGTTCGGCGGAATCTCGCCGGCGCCGCGGTCGCCGTAGGCGAGCTTGGGGTTGATGAACAGCTTGTACTTGCCGCCGACCTTCATCAGCTGCAGCGCCTCGACCCAGCCGGGGATGAGCTGCTTCACGGTGAATGTGGCGGGCTCTTTGCGGTCATAGGAGCTGTCGAACACGGTGCCGTCGAGAAGCGTGCCCTTGTAGTGCACCGTCACCTCGTCGTCCGCCTTGGGGCTCGCGCCGGAGCCTTCGGTCAGCACCTGGTACTGCAGGCCGCTGGCGGTCGTCTTCACGCCCTCTTTCTTGCCGTTCTCGGCAAGGAAGTCCTCGGCGATCTTGATGTTCTTGTCGCCGTCGACCTTGCGCTTCTCGTCGTCGACCTTCTTCTGCTCGGCCCGCTTGGCCGTCACCTGGTCGCGCAGTTTCATCTGGGCTTCCATCATCTGCTCGTCGGTCATGGCCAGGGCGCGGTCCTTGAACACATCGCCCAGCGCGCCCAGCACGACATCCGGATTGATGTCGATGCCGCCGCTCTTGATGCTCTTGCCAATCTGCACGCCGATGGCGTAGCTCATTTTGTCAACGTCGGTTGCCAGCGCCACGGTGCTTTTCTCCTGGTTGGCCGGGGCCGCCGCCGCTGCGGGATCGGCCGGCGTTGCGTTTGAACCGTCCTGTGCCATCGCGCCCAGGCAGCACACCGCCGCCAGCAGCATCGCAAACACGAACATACGCTTCATGTGATGGTCCTCAATGGGTGCATTGCGCTGTCAGGCGCCCCGCTTTCCAAGTCCAACAGGGATTTGAACGGGGGAATCGTGGCAGCGGCAAAAAATCGAAGCCATACGTTACTCCACACGCCGCCCGACTGCAAGTTTTTGGCGGCCTAGCCGACGCGCGACCAGGCAGCAGCCAGCATCTCCACCGCCTCGTCCACCTCGTCGCGCGTGATGGTGAGCGGCGGGCTGACGCGCAGCACCTTGCCCGCGAGCGGGCCCAGGAAATGCACGCCGCGCTTTGGCCTGGCGCGGTACGCCTCAAGCACGCAGGCGTCCGCCGTGACGGTGTCCGCCATGTCGAGGCCGAACACCAGCCCCTCGCCGCGCACCTCAAGGATGAAGGGGAACTGTTTTTGCAGCGTGTCGAGGCCCCTGCGCAGCCATTTGGCCGCGCGCCGCGCATGGGCGACCACCTTCTCCTCCTCAAACACGTCCAGCGTGGCGCACACGGCGGCGCACGCCTCGGGCACGCCCGAGAAGGTGTCCGACGCCTCTCCGTAGCCCAGCGCGCCGATCAGGTCGGCGCGGCCCACCACGACCGACGCGGGCACGCCGCTGGCCACGCCCTTGCCCAGCACGACCAAGTCCGGCTGCACGCCGTAGCTCTGCCAGGCGTACATGCTGCCCGTGCGGCCGAAACACGCCTGCACCTCGTCGAAGATGAACGGCACGCCGTGCTCGCGGCACCACTGCTCCAGCATCCGGTGATACCATTTCGGCGGATGGAAGGAGCCCTTGGCGCCCAGATAGGGCTCCGTGATCAGCAGGGCCACCTTGTCCGGCGCCTCGCGCCAGATCGCGTCCAGTTCGGCCCGGTAAAACGACTCCGGCTCGCCGCCGCCCATGGGAAACGAGATAAAGCGCACGTTCGGGTTGGCGCTGCGCTCACCCGACACGTCCGCCGCAAGGCCCTTCTTGCCGTGGAACCCGCCCCGCGTGGCCACCATGATGTGCCGCTCCGGGTGGTGGTGCAGGGCCGCCCACATCGCCTTCTGAATGCCCTCGGAGCCGCTGGCCGCCCAGAGCGTCCGCTGCGCGTGGGCGTTGCCGCGCATGCTCTTGACCAGCCTGCGCGACGCCTCGATCTGTATCTCCGTCACCATGTTGTACGCGTTGCGCGGCAGGCCCTTGCAGTAGTCCGCCAGCCGCCGCTCAAAGCCGCGGTGCGCGTAGCCGATGTTCGACACCAGCACGCCCGAGGTGAAATCGATCAGCCGCCGGCCGTCGGCCGTCCAAAGGCAGCGGCCCTTGGCGCGGGAGACCACGACCTGCGTGGGGGTCCAGGTGGACTGGGCGTGGCCCACATACTGGTCCATCAGCAGCCGCAGCGCGTTGCTCTTGGGTTCATTGTCATGGGAAATGGTCATGGTTTTCGCTCCTTCAATGCCCGCCGCCCCCGCGCCGGCATCAGATGTCATAAATTTGCAACGACGGCGCGGTGGATATCTGTAAGAGCCTGTTGCAAGGGGTCTTATAGACTGCGTGTGTTCTTGAATCTGTTGACATAGAATGCCGAAATGGGAATGGTGGTTAACGGCGTTTCAACGCTCAACGCGTTTGGAGATTGTATGCCCGAAGCACGGAGATTTCAACATCTCCTGACCGCATGCACACAGTAATCCACGGTTCTCAGCGCTGGAGAAGCGCACCGCAATCATCTGGCAGCCGACCTGTCCTTCACCAATTGCCACCCCAAGGCGGCACGAGTCTCGGAGGAAGCGCCTGCTCCCGGCGAAGCGCGATGCGGCCCCGGAAGAGTGCAAAGGCCATTTCCGCGGCGGGCCGCCTTGAAAACGATGAGATTGTTCGGTATATACCGCACCCGTCCATTCCCGAGCGGGAAAAGCACTTTGGGACCACCGGCCCGCCGGCAACCCTCACAATGCGGACCCGTGCATCAATCGGGCGTTGCCGCGCGTGGGAGAACGACCTTAAACTCGGCACCGCCGTCAAGGTTTCGGGCGGTTATCCGGCCGTGCATGTTGCGCTCTATGATCATTGAAGACATGTAGAGGCCGATTCCGGTGCCCATGGGTTTGGTGGAAAAATAGGGCTCAAAAATCTTGTCCATGGTTCCGCTGGGAATGCCGCCGCCGTTGTCCGCGACGTAAACGCTGCAGAACGCGTCCTCCTGTGCGAGGCGGACGTCTATCACCCCGTCACGCGCGCCGCATGCGGCTATGGAATCCCGGGCATTGCAGAACAGGTTGAGCAGCACCTGTGAATACTCGTTTGGAAAGCCATACAGGCTGGAATCCTGGGCTAGGTCCGTGCGTATCGCGATACCGTTGCTCTTGAAGCTCTCCTCGACCAGCGCCACCGCCGCCTCCACCTGCTCCCTGGCCGAGAAGTGCATGGGCTCCTTGTGGGGATGAAAGAAATTGCGGAAGTCGTTGATGGTGGTGGACATCTTTTGCGTCAGACGCATTGCTGTTTCGGTGGACTGCTGCAGAAACGGCTCGTCCAGGGTATTCTGCCCGTACGCATCTTTAACGTTGACGAACAGCAGTCCCAGCGCGTTCAGCGGCTGTCGCCACTGGTGTGCAATGTTGCCGACCATCTCGCCCATCGCGGCCAGCCGCGACTGGTGGATTAGCGCGCGTTCCTGCTCCATGTTCTTCGCGACCTGCTCCTCAACCCGCTGCTCCAGGGTGGCGTTGAGCCGGCGCAGCTCCTCCTCGGCCTGCTTGCGCTCGGAAATATCCAGGCGCGTGCCGCTGGCGTGCAGGGGCTTCCCGTCCCCGTCCCGCTCTATGACCATTCCCCGGTCAAGCACCCATACCCAGTGGCCCAGCGCGTGCCGTACGCGCAATTCACACTCGTAATGGTTGAGTGTCCCGTCAAAAACCCGTTCAAACAGCCGGGAGGAACGCTCCAGGTCCTCGGGATGGCACAGGCGCGCCCAGTCCGCGGCGCTGAACGGTTCAAGGTCGCCCAGATGACAGCCAATTATCTCCGCCCAACGTTCGTTAAGAATCGTTTTTCCCGTTTGAATGTTCCAGTCCCAAATGCCGACCTGGGCGCCCGTGATAACGCTGGTAAGCAGTTTTTCGCTGCCCGCAAGCTTTTGCTCCGCCTCCATCCTCTGTTCGATTTCCTCCTGAAGGCGGGCGTTCTTCTGGCTCATTTGCTCGGACGTTCTTTCCGTCTCCTGGACACGCACCGTCATGGCAATGCTCTCCTCATTCACCCGGAGGAACAGCAGAAGGGCGAGCAGCACCGCCGCTGAAAGGGCCACCAGTCCGAACAGGCTGACCGTGGGAAAGTTCCATCCGCCCATCCCTCCCGAAGGAATCATGCTTTCCAGCACAAAGGGCGTGCCGGGGATGGGGAGACGCAGAATTGTCATCGGAGAGGCGTTCGGGCCGTCATTCCATCCTTTGCCGCCGGGGCGCGCGGCCAGCGGGGGGCCGGTTTGCAGCGCCGCACCGGCAGCGTTCCCGTCCCCTTCCGAAACGGGTTCGAACGCCTGGTAGCCTGCGGGGGTTTCCGCCATAAGTTTCCAGCCTATGCCCGAGGCGCGCATCTGGTCGCTGATAAGCATGCCGGCCGTGCTGACGTTCAACCAGGCCACTATTGTGCCGTGGACCTGCCCGTTGACCTCGTACGGCGTGACCAGTAAGATTTCATCCCTGCTTCGGCAGATTATCTTTTGCGCCCCGTCGGCGGGCAAGGAAAGGATTCCCCCGTTCTTCCCTGCGGGAGAACCCGCTTCGGAAGTTTCCGCGGGGCTGTCCGTCAGCACCTCCCCATGCTCGTCATAGAGCACTATGCGCCGGTACGGGGCGCCGCCGGTTGCCTGTTTGCGGCCCATCACCGCCAGAAAGCGCGCGTGAACGATGGCCAGACTCTGTTTTAGCCCGTACTGTTGGCTCATTCCGAGCGCTTTGTTCTCAAAATATGCGGCAACTTCCCGGGACGTCAACAGGTCGCCCATTTCAAATCGCCGCGCGTCGAAATAGCTTTGCACCACCCCCACGGCGATCAGGCTCTGCATTTTGTACTGCTCGTGCTGACTCTTGGCGAAACGCGCCTGGAAGTAATAGTTGGAGAGAATCAGCACGGCGAGATACACAACCAAGCCGCCGCTTGAAGCGAAGAACAGCACGCGTCTGTGCTTTGTCAGATCCTTGGGCATCGCCTCACCCTGGTTTTAGTGCGTGACCTCAAGCCCTTTGAAGAAATCGGGATAGTAATCAAGCACGTAGGGATAATACTTGCGGACAAGGGGCATGAACGACCCATCCTTGATGGATTCCCGCAGGAAGGCGTTGAATGCGTCTCGGAGTTGGGGCGAGTCTTTGGCAAAGGCCACCCCCATCCCCTGCGGCAGGCTGAACGGTCCTATGACCTTGAGTTGTCCGGGCCACTTTCCCAGGGCCACCAGAGCGTCCGGCACATCGAGGAGGCTTAAGTCGGCATCCCTATTGAGCAGGGCGGGGGCCATCTCGTTCAGGCCGCCTGAGAAGATGCGAACTTCCACATCCGCCGTCTTGACGTCGTAAAGCGAATAGTCCAGGCAGGTACCCGGTTTGCTCAGCAGTGTCTTGTGCGCAAGCACGCTGCGCGTGGCTTCCATGTCTTTGTGGATGTCGCCCGTCGGTTTAATGGGAGACGCTGGACTGTCAGCCCGCGCCATAAGCCAGACCTGGTTCGGAAAGATGGGGATCGAAAAATCAACCACCTTCTCCCGCCACGGCAGTATCGTGATGCCATTGGCCGCAACGTCACCCCGAACCGGCACTGAATCACCGGCGACCGCATCGGACCCGTCCACAGTAATCTTTCTGCCTGTCAGGTCCCCGAAGATTGTTCCCCAATCGGTGTGGACGTATTCGTATTTCACGCCCATGCGCTCCGCAAAACGCTGCATGAGCTCAACATCCATGCCATCACCCGCACCGGTGACAAAGTTGGCGTATGGGATTCCCAGATGCCGCAATACCCCCGCTTTTTTCACATCGTCAAGCGACCGCCCGTGGGCGCTGGTGGAAAGCAACATGCCCGACGTCACTATGGCCGCTGTCAATATCCATGTCGGCAAAGCCAGTCCCCGTCGGCGGACGAAGAAGCACAGATGCATCGTTACTTCCTTTCCTCTGTCGTCCCGGACAGGGTCTAAAACGCAGTTTTTAAGAGCGCCCTCAGTCATCGCTGAGGCACCTGGTCCCCAGAAGCCAGCTCACCAGCATTCCGAAGACCCTGCCCATGGTAGGACGGTCCGGCGCCACAGTCAACTTTTTCCGCTTGGTTGGGGATTCACACTGGCGCGGTGCGGGCCCGCCATCAGCACACTACCGTGGAGGCGTTGGCGTGCGCAGGCCCGCCGGTCAGCATCATCTTAACATGCCCCGGTACCTGTCGAAAGATGGGGCAAACTCCGCGCTCCAGCGTCCCCGTTTACACTCATTTGGAGGCAATTCGCAGCCGGTCCCTGCTTTACCGCGTACCGGCGTCAGATGTAATACATGTCTGACGGCGCGACAATGTCCGTCATGCGCCGCAGGGTCGTGGCGCGCATCGCGTCGCCGATGCTTCCCGCCACGGCCTTCCACAGTCCCCGCAGTTCAAGGCCGTACCCGTCGTCCACCGGGGCCGGTTCCAGAATCGGGCCGTCAATGGCCTCCACGATGTGGAGCAGATTGATCTGCTCCGGGTCCTGGGCCAGATTGTAGCCGCCCTGCGCGCCGCGCACGCTGTGCACCAGACCGGAGCGCTTCAACTGCAGAAGGATGTGCACCAGGTACTTCTCGGGAATGTGCCGGCGCGTGGCGATGACCTGCGCCGTCAGAATGCCGCCCTTGCGGTGGCACAACGACAGTTCCACCATCGCCCTACAGGCGTATTCACACCGTGCGGATATGTTCATATACTGCGCCTTTCCAAAACATCTTCATCCCGACCTTAAAAGTAATTATTACCCTTTCGGTCCAGTATTGCAAACCGATGGCAGGCCGACCTTATTCCTGCCAGGACTTGGCGCGGTCGAGTGCCTTGTTCCCAAGAGATGGGTCAGGCTGGGCGGCGCTCCCTCTTGGAATCCAGATACAGGGTGTCCGGACAGATGTCCTGCTCATGCGGCCAGACAACCGTTCCCAGTTCAGCGCGAACCTGGCCAAAATAGGACTCCTCGCGCAGTTCGGAAAAGACGCCGAAATACAACAGCGGTCGGCAGTCATAGACACCGACCTCCCCGTTGGTAAAAACAATCCTCAAGCGGTATCCGCTCAGGGGGTTGACGCTCGCGACTCTTGGATTCATGCTTCTACCTCAGAGGCTCAATTTTGTAGGGTTGCTGCCCATGAACCGCCAAGTCCCAGTCGGCCATGAGGTCGTCCTTGTGGATTTCAATCCACGCCAGCAGCAAACGCATCTTGTTCGGCGGAAATTGTCCTTCGAGCAGGTCACCATTCGGAATGGAAACCACCGCCTCATCCTCCTGGTATTTTACATGGATGTGGGGGGTGTGGTGCTGTTTGTTGTCCACAAAGTAAAGCGAAACGATAATTCCGTAGAACATTGATATGGTGGGCACGGCACTCTTTCTCCTTGTATACAGGCAGACCATGTTCCGGCTCGGGCGCATGACCGCCGGCGACACCTGGAACGGACTGCGCAATTTTCAGTCTAGCACTGTCAGGTTCGCGCCGCAACCTGTCTCGGCCCCGCTATTCCCGCAAGAGATACGGTTTCCGGCTTGGAGAAATCATTCCTGCCAGGACTTGGCGCGGTCGAGTGCCTTGTTCCAGCCCGCCCGCAGTTCCTGGCGTGTCTCGGCGCTGATGGAGGGGGCGAACCGGGCTTCTTCCTGCCAATGCTCCGCCGTCTCCGTGATGTCCCCCCAGAATCCGGTGGCCAGCCCCGCCAGATACGCCGCGCCCAGCGCGGTCGTTTCGAGCACCCGGGGCCGCGCAATGGGCACGCCCAGCAGGTCGGCCTGGAACTGCATGAGCAGGTTGTTGGCGGCCGCGCCGCCGTCCACGCGCAGCTCGGTCACGTCGAAACCCGCATCGGCGGCCATCGCCTCCAGCACGTCCGCCACCTGGTAGGCGATGCCCTCCAGCGCGGCGCGGGCGATGTGGCCGGAAGTCGTGCCGCGGGTCAGCCCCGCGATGATGCCGCGCGCGTAGGCGTCCCAGTGGGGCGCGCCCAGTCCCGCAAAGGCCGGCACCAGATACACGCCGCCGCTGTCAGGCACGCTCCGGGCGAGCGCCTCAATTTCAGAAGCGCGCTGGATGATGCCCAACCCGTCGCGCAGCCACTGCACCACGGCGCCCGCGACAAACACGCTGCCCTCCAGCGCATATTCGATTTTACCGTTGCGCTTCCAGGCCACCGTGGTCAGCAGCCGGTTCTTCGACGGCACGGCCTGCGCGCCCGTGTGCAGAAGCATGAAGCAGCCCGTGCCGTAGGTGTTCTTCACCATGCCGGTGCGGATGCACATCTGGCCGAAGAGTGCCGCCTGCTGGTCACCCGCCATGCCCGCCAACGGCGCGCCCGCCGCCGCAAAGCCGGCCACGGCGTGGCCAACCACTTCGCTCGACTCGCGCAGCTCGGGCAGTAGCGCCCGGGGCACCTCCAGCGCGGCCAGCAGCTCGTCGTCCCAGTCGCCGGTGTGGATGTTGAACATTAGCGTGCGCGACGCGTTCGACGCGTCGGTCACATGGGCCGCGCCGCCCGTGATGTTCCACGCCAGCCACGTGTCCACCGTGCCAAAGGCCAGTTCGCCGCGCAGCGCACGTTCCCGCGCGCCGGGCACGTTGTCCAGAATCCAGCGCACCTTCGTGCCTGAGAAGTAGGGATCCAGCAGCAGCCCGGTCTTGGCACGGAAGAGTTCCTCCAGACCGGCCGCGCGCAGTTCGTCGCAAAACGCCGCCGTGCGCCGGTCCTGCCACACAATCGCGTTGTACACGGGTACGCCCGTGGCCCGGTCCCAGACCAGCGTCGTTTCGCGCTGGTTCGTGATGCCGATGGCCGCAATGTCCCCCGCCGCCGCACCGGCAGTCTTCATCGCCTCTGCCGCCACGGCAGACTGCGTCGACCACAAATCCTCCGGCCGATGCTCCACCCAGCCCGGTTGCGGGAAGATTTGCCCAAACTCCCGCTGCGCCGTGGCCACCGCATGGCCGCCCCGGTCAAACAGAATCGCCCGCGAACTCGTCGTTCCCTGGTCCAGCGCAAGCACGTATTTGGACATTACCGGCCCTCCGTTGCAGCCGCCGCACGGCACGGCTGCGGTTGTGGTTCCATTCTACGGGAAGCAGGCGGGCAAGGAAAACACACCACAAAAGGCAACGCGATCTGCAAAAGGCGTTCAGCGCAGGCCGGTCTGGGTAGACCGGTTTCTCCGACACCGGCCTTCTTCGGGTGTAGGACAGCCGCCCCCGGCTCTCGGTCCGCCGCCAAAGTCACGGAATGACAGGCGAGGGCGCCTGTCCTACATGACCGAACCGCAAATTCTGAACCACATTTCTGGCCAGATCCTCCTGGCAAGGCAGTCTTAGCCTCGGCACAGTCCGGCGCTTTAAGCGCCGGACTACCCTAACAGCAAGTCCAGGCTCCTTGACGCCCTCCCAAACGCAGTATATACTTCAGTATAGACAGAAAGGAGTAAGCATCATGTACACCGCTAAAATTTTTGCCAACGGAGGCAGCCAAGCCGTGCGCCTGCCCAAGGAATACCAGTTTGCCACGAGCGAGGTGTGTGTTAATCGCATCGGCGACATGGTGGTCCTGTTCCCCAAAGAGAAAGGTTGGGATATTCTTGAGCAAAGTTTGGAGCAATTCCCTGAGGATTTCATGGCTGAACGCGACCAGGGTGGTCCGGTTGATGAACGCGAATCGCTGTGATTCGGTACATGCTCGATACCAACATTTGCGTTGAACTGATTCGCAAGCGGGACAACAACATTCTCCGACGGCTCAGATCGTGTAAACTTGGCGAGGTGGGTATTTCCGTAATTGTCCTGGCCGAACTGTTGCACGGCATCATGAAGAGCAGCAAGCCCGAACAGGCCCGCTTTGCATTGCGTGATTTGTGTGCCCCACTCGAAATACATTCCTTTGACAATGCCGCAGCAGCAGCCTACGGAAAACTCCGCGCAGACCTTGAGCGCGGCGGACAAACCATCGGCCCCATGGACACGCTTATCGCCGCCCATGCCCTAGCCGAAAATGTGGTGCTGGTGACGAACAACGAGCGCGAGTTTCGGCGGGTGGAGGGGTTGAAGATAGACAATTGGACGATATAACGACAGCAGCAAACAAATGCGGCGGCAAACAAAGATTATTGAACGTTGTGTTCGCACACTTTATACTTCTAAGAATTAAGGTTTAACTTATGAAGGGTGACCAGTATGAAGAAAAGGATCTTTTTGAGCAGTTTTCTCTCTAACCCCTTCAGGGTTGTATTTGCTCTAATATCTATTGTGCAATAACTCTTTGTGATATGGCTTGTGTTGATAAAGAAGCGCTGATGGCCGAGGCCGCCAAAGCGGGTGCAGAAGCGGCAAAAGGAACTATCCAGACTACTGTCGACACCGCCGTGGAATCAGCGCAATTCTTTGCCTTTAATGGTATAGGTGTCATTGCTGTGCTTTTTGTCATCATTGTTGGTGGCATATTTGCTGTTCGCTTGCTAATGCGCCAGAATTAGAGTGTTCCCATCAAGCGTATGAAGGGCTTCGAAATTGCGGACAGACTCAATAGAAGTGAATGTATACCATGACGAGATAT
>CAIUWO010000530.1 GCA_903902895.1 Candidatus Hydrogenedentota bacterium
CGCGCTGCCGCCCGGCCCCGTGCCTGTCGCGCGCGATGTGCCCGTGCTGGGCGCCGACGGTGTTCAGGGTGCGCTTGACGGCGCGGCCTTCGCCGCCCAGCCCCGCCCCTGCGTCCAGGTGAGCGGTCCGCAGGCGCGCATCAGGCTGCGGGACGACGCACCGGTGTTCCTCACTCCGGCCACAACGCTTTCCTGGTGGTGGAAAAAGGAGCAGGGCGGCGTGTGCATTGTGCAACTGGCCCTGCGCAACGCGGATACGGGCCAGACCCGCTACTTCGGCTACGCGGCCGGCGCATGGAGCGAACCCGCGTCCGCCGATCCCACGGTGGAGTTGTTTGTCAGCCCCACCCTGCCGAAGGACTGGACCGAGGTCCACTGCGCCCTTCCCAAAGACATCGCCACCATGCTCGGGTGGAGTCACGTGCAGGTAACCGAGGTTTATCTTTCCCCATGGGACGGCAAGCCCGGCGCGTTTGCGGACATGGTGTTCCATGAGGCGGCCAGCATGGCGACGGGACAGGCGCAGCCTGAAAGGGGATTCAAGGGCGGCGGCGTGGACTACGCGCCGCAACGGATGCGCGGCAGTGACGAGAGGCACATTGACCGCTTTGAAACAAGCTTTGAGGAATGCGCGCCTGGCCGCAACAGCGCATCCAACGAGTGGACCGCCTTCGGCATCGACGGCGACCGCGATTTCAACGCCATCGGCCGCGACCTCCACGTGCGCTACCCCGCGTTCGATCTTGTCTTCCGCCTGTTCGCAGACGGAAAGGAAATAGAGCCCGACACACTCGACTCTTTCCGTATCGGCCTGATGAACAACCGCCTGCCCGCGGTCTGGGGCGCGTGGGCGCATGGCGGCCTCTGGTACCGTGTCACGGCCATGACCACCCCCGGCGGCGAATTGGGCAATTACGACCTCTACAAACTCCAAATCCAAAACCCCGGCAAAGGGTCCGCAAGAGCCTGCCTGGCAGCCGTGGTCGAAGGGCCGCCCGATGTGCGGCTTGACGACGGCGTTGTGCGCGGTCTCGGCGACGCGCCTTTCCTTGTGGCGGACGGCTCGCCTGTTGCCGAAACCACCTCCCGTGACTGGGGCCTCTGTGACAAGCGAGCCAAGGCGTACGCCATGGGCGGCGGCCCGGGCACGGTGGAACCCGCCATGGCCACCTGCCGCATCGGTCTCGACGGCGTGCCCGTCGCCTACCGCTTCAAGGCTGAGCCAGGACGTCCATACACGGTCTGCCTCGCCACCACACCTAACGTTGGCGGCTATTACCTTGACCAGCCAAAAGAACCGGGCGACCTCGTCTATGAGTATAAAGTCGAGGGCTGCGCCGCGCAGACGCTGGACCACGTTGTAGCGCTGAATCCGCATGAAGGCCACCTCTTCGCGGCTTTTGCCGCGGCGCACGACCTCAACGGAGACGGATTCATAGAGGTCTCCTCGGGCGTCACGAAGGATTCACGGCTGCGCCACACGCGCCTCAGCGTCATTTACGTGTTCCCCGACGGCACCGATGTCAGTGATGTGTCCCGCGTTTGCGGCGGCGCCATGAACGCGCAGTGTGTGTTTCACATCGATGTGGGCGCCACGCCCGAGCAGGGCGCTTCCAACCAGGAGTATGACAAGAGCGACATCGGCTTCGCCCGGCTGAAACTCGGCTACACCTCGGAAGTGGCCCCCGGCGAGACCAAGACCTACTGGATCAAGGTGCCGTCCATTCACCGCCGCGAGCCGGTAAGCATGGGTTATGTCGCCCATGCCTTCCGCGATGTGTTTCCCGGCGAGGCCGTGCCCCCGTTTCCCGATGACACAGTTGCGGTGTTGAAAGCGGCCGACCCCGCCGCCGCAGAGGCGGCGGTCGTCGCGCACTGGGACGCGTTCTTCGCAAAGGCGGCAAAGATAACCACGCCCGACCCCGTGCTGACGGACATCTTCCTGTCCCGCCTTGCCACGCGCGCCATCATGGACATTAAGGTGGACGAGGGTGTCTGGTACAACGCCTGCAGTCCTTACTTCTACTTCGACCATGCCTACCGCGATCAGGCCTATGTCGTTTACGCCTACGACCTCGCCGGACTGCATGACCGCGCGGCCCGCATTCTTGAGGGCTACTGCAAGAACGTCTCCGACATCAAACGCAAAGGGCCCATTTCGTTTGATGGAAAGCCGCTTCAACTCGGCATGCTCGAGAACGGGCTCTGGAACACGCGTCCGGGACAGTTCGACACGCAGGGCGAGAACCTCTGGGCGCTCGTGCAGCACTACAAACTGTCCGGTGATCGGGACTGGCTCGAAAGCACCGCGTATCCCTTCATCAGGCGGGGCGCCATGTGGATTGTCGACTCACGGCACCGCCACATGGACGAGGTTAAGGACCCGGCCGACCCGCGTTACGGGCTCATCGAGCCCGGAGCGATGGAGGTGATGGAAGTCGGCAAGGGGATGCACATGTACTACATGAACGCCTTCGCCATCCTCGGCCTGGCCGAGGCCGCCGATGCGGCCAAGGCGCTTGGACTGCGGGACGACGCGGAAATGTTCGCGCGCGAACGGGCCGAACTGAAAGAGGCGCTGCACAAGTCCTTCAAGAAAACCTTCAAGCGCATCGGCCTCTACGAGGGCCAACTGTGGTTCGGCGTCGAGCCCGAGGGCGTCGGCATGTACGGCTACTGGGCGCACAACTGCCTGCTGTGGCCCTGCCGCGCGCTTGACCCGCAGGACCCCATGCTCACCGCCACAACCCGTCGCATGGAGCGCATGAGCAACGAATGGGGCGGCGGCATGCATTCCGAGGGGCCCGGCGGCTACTGGCCCTACATCGGCGTGGACCGCGCCGTGGGCCACATCCTGCGCGGCGAACCCGACAAGGCACTCGACTACTTCTGCGCCTTCACCGACACGGCCGGCGGCACCTTCAGTTGGGGCGAGGGTTACTCCAACGTCACCGCCAACGGCGACCAGCCCCATTTCTGGGCCGACGGCCAGTGGGTCAATCTCTTTCGGCAGACCCTGGCGATGGAGGACGGCAACCGCCTCATGGTCACCCCCGCCATGTTCCGCCGCTGGACGCAGGGCACCGCCCCGCTCGACATCCGCGGACTGCCCACCGCCTTCGGCGACCTCGACCTCGCCCTAACGCCCGCCGCAGAAACCAATAGCTATGAATACCGCCTGCGCCTGTCGCCACAGGGCGGGCAGTCGCCGCAGACGCTTGAAAGACTGCTGCTCTACCCGCGCACACCCGGCGGCCGTGCCATTCTCGCCGTCGAATGCGACACCCAACCGGTCGCAAGTTTCGACAACAACGTGGTCATTCTGCCGCCGCCCGCCAACGGCCGGGAGCAGGTCATCCGCATTCACCTCGCGCCCTGATTCACGCGCCGTCGGCATGCGCCGGGGTGCAATGGGGCGATTTTGCAGTGTATCATTGCCTGCCGCAGGGACACCGCGCCCCGGGCCGCATGATCAACAGGAGGCAACGGCATGTTTTCCGAAGAACGCGACGATTCTCTTTTCAATTGGACCATGCTTGGAAACGTGATGGAGGGGCGTCCCAATCTCGGCCTGACAACGGACGTGTCCGTCTACAGGCTGATGCAGTTCACGCTCCGCGATGTGATGATCAAGAAGTTCGGCGTCGAGGTCGCCGATGGCGTCTTCTACGAGGCCGGCAAGACCGCCGGCGCGCACTTCTACGAGAACGTCATCACCCGGCGCGGCGAGTTTCATGAGTTCATTGCCGACGTTCAGGAGGCGCTGAAGAACCTCAAGATTGGCATTCTTCGCGTGGAAAAGGCGAACCTGGAGGAGATGACCTTCACCGTGGCCGTGGCCGAAGACCTCGACTGCTCGGGGCTGCCGGTCTGCGACGAGGAAATATGCACCTATGACGAGGGCTTTCTCGCGGGACTGCTCGGCGCGCACACCGGCCGGGAGTTTCACGTCAAGGAAGTGGACTGCTGGTGTTCGGGTGACCGGGTCTGCCGCTTCGAGATCAGGCCAAGCTCCTGAGAGTGTGATACATGCTCAACATCCCCGAAGAAGACATCGACCGCATAACTTCGGTGCTGTACCGTCTGCTAAAGGGGCGCACGCCGGCTCCCATTGCGCTCCCCGAAGGCCACCCCGAGAACGAGGTGGCCCAGTTGGTCGGATATGTGAACGCGTTGATTGCCGACCAGACCGCGCTGGCCGGCTTCGCCACCGCCTTGTCACGGGGCAATCTGGACGCCGAGCCGCCCGCAGGCAGCAGCGCCGCGGTGCAGGCACTGAAGAATTTGCACGCCAACCTGCGCCACCTCACCTGGAAGACCCAGCAGATCGCCACGGGCGACTTCAGCCAGCAGGTGGACTTCATGGGCGGATTTTCCGAGGCGTTCAACAGCATGACCCGCCAGCTCGCCGAGGCCAGGGAGATCATTCTGGCGGAAAAGGAAAAGAGCGAGGCGCTGCTGCGCAACATCCTTCCCGCGCACATCGCCGAGCAGCTCAAGGAAACCGGAAGCACCGTTCCCGAACTGTTCGACAATGTGACCGTGTACTTTTCCGATCTTGTTGGTTTTACCACGATGTCGTCCCGCATGGATCCCCAAACGCTCATCGCCGAATTGAACGATATCTTCACGAACTTCGACAACATCATTGAGGCGCACCATTGCGAGCGAATCAAGACCATCGGTGATGCCTACCTCGCGGTCTGCGGCATGCCCCTGCCCGACCGGGACCACGCGCGCAACATGGTGCGGTCCGCCGTTGAAATGGTGCGCTGGCTGGAGGCGCGCAACGCCGCCGCCCCGCACCAGTGGCGCATGCGCGTCGGCATCCACACCGGACCGGTGGTCGGCGCCGTTGTCGGCGTGAAGAAATACATCTACGACGTCTTCGGCGACACCATCAACACCGCCAGCCGCATGGAAAGCAATTCGGAGCCCATGCGCATAAACCTGTCCGAGGCCACGCACGGGCTGGTGCGCGATGAATTTGCCTTTCTCGAGCGGCCCGCGCTCGAAGTCAAGGGCAAGGGTGCCATGCGGATGTACTTCGTGGAGTCCGCCCGCTGACACCGTTGGCCCCCCCACACCGCCGTTCCGCAGTCCCGCCCTGCCCACACCCAATTCCCGTCGTCCGGGTTTTGTAACGTTTTCTGCCATGAACGGTAACTTTCACACAGGCTGATAGGCATTACGCTTATCAGAAACCGTACACACACAGACAACAGTATAAATAGGAGACGAACAATGGGTGACGTATTCGGCAATTTTCTCTCTGGGTTCCTGACGGCCCTCGTGGAGTACTTCCAGTCCTTTCTGACCAGCCTGGTCAGCGGGCTCTTTGGCGGCGCTGCGCAGTAGGCAGACGTCCCCCAAGACAAGAAACGGCGCCGCCGCTCCAGTCCAGCCGGACTGGGAGGCGGCGCCTCCACTTTGCAGGCACACCGCGTTCCCCATCCCCTTTATGCGACCCCCTCTGAATTCTGTAACGGTTCCTGTCATGGCGGGTACAGTGTTTAGAACAAGGCAGTGACAGGGTTTTCGTAAAACCCTTAAAACAACACAAACAGACAACAAGGAGTAGAGACATGGGCGATTCATTCAGCGGTTTCTTTGACGGGCTTCTCCAGGCCATCATGGGCTACCTTCAGTCCTTCGTGACGGACCTCCTCGGCGGCCTTCTTGGCGGCCTGCTGGGCGGCGGCGCCGGGTAGCATCTGGCGTTCCACGCGACTGTAACACCGGGTCGCCACTCCGGCCTTCTCAGGCAGGAGCGGCGGCCCGGACTTTTTTTGCCACCGTCGCCGCTCCGATGAAACCATTCCTTATGGCGATCGGGTCTGTTAGAATCGAATGCGACGCAGGAAACCCGTTCCCGGCGGACAGTCCGCCGGTACGGTTGTCGAGGCGGTCCGATTCAAGGCGAAAGGGAAAATGGAATGAATGAGATCAGTCGGCGCGGGTTCATCTCGAAGTCCGCAAAAAGCATGCTGACCGTTGTGGGTGGTGCGGCCGTGCTCATGGCACCCGGCCGGGCGCGGGCGGTCTCTGCCAACGACAAGATCATCATGGGTGTCATCGGTACGGGCGGGCGCGGGCGCGACGTCGGGCGCCAGTTTGCCAACCGCAAGGACGTGGTGATGGCCTATGTCTGCGACGCCGACAAGGAGCGCATCGGCAATTTCCCCAAACAGTTGGAGGGCATAGAGGGCCGCGCCCCGCGCGCCGAACAGGACATGCGCCGGGTATTTGACGCCAAAGACGTGGACGCCGTGCTCATCACCACCTGCGACCATTGGCACGGTCTCGCGACCGTCTGGGCATGCCAGGCCGGCAAGGATGTGTATGTGGAGAAGCCGCCCTGCCACAACATCTGGGAAGGCCAGAAGATGATTGAGGCGGCGAGGAAATACAACCGTGTCGTCCAGTGCGGACTGCAAAACCGCAGCGCCGAATTTGCGATCAAGGCCCG
>CAIUWO010000531.1 GCA_903902895.1 Candidatus Hydrogenedentota bacterium
CTCATTAGGGCGCAAGGACTTACGAAAGTTTCCTCGCGCTGTATTCCAGAGATACAAATGCCAGGTTGAGCTCTCACCCGCAATCGGATATTCTCTCTAAATGACCGGAAATCAGTGCGGAAGGGTTTTCGGGAAGGACAGGATAAAAAGATGACCGCGCACAAAAGCATTCTCGCCTCCATGCACTTTCGATGTTCCGGCATCGTCATCATGTTGTGTGTCCTGCAATTGTGCCCGTTCTCGACCGTTGCCGGGGCGAATGAGAAGTATCCATCGCCCACGCCCAAGCAGGTGTTCCCGGGAACCTTGGCGGCGCAGGAGGAGGCGCTCAGGACCAACGAGCTGATGTTGCGTTTTGAGAAATCGCGGCAGAAGCAGGCGACTGATCCGTATCGGCCCACTTATCATTTCGTCAGTCCGGAAAGCCAGATGAACGATCCGAATGGCCTGTGTTTTTGGCAGGGGCGCTGGCATCTCTTTTACCAGGCTTATCCGCCCGATGAGTTCCCCAATCCCGCCGATGTCCCGAAACGCAGGCAACACTGGGGTCATGCGGTGAGTGATGATCTGGTCCACTGGCGCGACCTGCCGTATGCCATCTATCCGGGCATCGAACGGATGTGTTTTTCCGGCGGCACGGTCGTCGAAGAGAGCAGGGTCATCGCATTTTATCCTGGCGTCGAGGCGGGCCAGATGGTTGCCATTGCCGCAGACCCGCTACTTCTAAACTGGGAGAAGATTCCGGAAAATCCCGTGAAGAGTCCGACTGGGGATTCGTGTATCTGGAAGGAAGGGGATGCATATTATGGGCTCGTGGGCGCGGATCAGCTGGTTTCATCCACCAATCTGGTGGTCTGGAACGTGCAGGGCAGATTTGTGGAAGCAAACCCGTTTCCCCTAGGGGACGCCACGACCTGCCCCAACTTTGTGCCCATTGGCAACAAGCACTTGCTCCTTACCTTCAGCCATTCCTTGGGCGGGCAATACCGGCTTGGGGATTACAACCGGCAGACCCATACCTTCAAGCCTTACGCCCAGGGCCGCTTGAATCACGGCGCCGTTCTTCCGGGAGGCGTTCATGCTCCTTCCACCGCGGCGGACGGCGCGGGCGCGGTCATCAACATCAACAACATCAATGACGCGGCGTCGAGCGCGGACTGGGACCAGATCATGTCCCTCGCGCAGAGGTTGACCTTGGGGCCTGACGCAGAACTCCGTATTGAACCGGTTGACGCAGTCGCCTCGCTGCGGGGTAGTGGTCAGCATGTCGGCGAAACCGTCCTGCCGGCTAATGTCGACCTGGTGCTGGACACGATCCAGGGGAACACCCTGGAACTGGCGGTGGAAATCGACCCGCGACTGGCGCGATGGGTGCAACTCAACGTGTTGCGTTCGCCAAATGCCGAGGAACAGACTTCGATTACCTTCTACAACTTCGACCGAAAACTCAGCTTCTGGTATGACGTGAAAAGCGTCGTCTGCCTGGATGGAACGCGCTCCTCGGAACGGCCCGATGTGTGGATCCGACCACCGGAGCAGGTGGACATGAATCGCGGGCCGGGCGAAACATTGAAGTTGCGGGTCTTCATCGACCGCAGTGTGGTGGAAGTGTTTGTGAACGGAAGGCAGTATCTCGCCATGCGGGTTTATCCAAGCCGAGAGGACAGTGTTGGCGTCTCGGTTCGGGCCCAGGGACAGGATGCCGTCCTGAAGCGGCTGGATGCCTGGACGATGCGGGCCATCTGGCCAAAGCCGGAATAAGGCATGAAGGGGGCACAGGCACGCGGGTGCCCTTTGCAGTGGGCTTATCAAATAAGATGTATGGAGCAGCCTTTTGTAGTTGACCTTAAA
>CAIUWO010000532.1 GCA_903902895.1 Candidatus Hydrogenedentota bacterium
AACAAGGGTGTGCGCTTGGAATACGCCCTGGACGCGCTACGGCATCTGGTCACCTTGCAGGTGGCGCCAAACTGGGGATAGGTCAGATAAAAAGGACCCGGAAACAACGCCCTTCTCCCCCGTCCACGGCGCTTGTTCCCCCGTTCCGCTCGTCCCCAATGGAATTCCGTCCCTATATCACGGCCGGAACACCGCAAGGCTTCCCATAAAAAAAGCGCCGGGCCAAACCCTTGCGGATTTCGCCCGGCGCGTATCGCCTACATTGCGCCCAGACTACAGCGAATCGAAATTGCGCTGGAAATTTGTCCCATCCTTTGCGGCCAGTTCGCGCTGGGCCAGCTGCTGCACTTTGAACTGATAGTCGGCCACGCGGCAGGAAATCACCGTTGACTCAACGGCCTTCTGCGCCTCAACCGGCAGTCCCTCGCGGAAGCCCCAGCGCGGCGTGTCGCTCGTGCCCACGTTTTCAAAGACGCCGATGTTCTTGCCGTCGAGCGTGCGGTAATAAACGCCCCAGTTGCCGCGCATCAGGCACTCGGCCCATTTGGCGGTCTTGGTGCCCAGTTCGTCGGTGACGCTCACTTTGGCGAAGAAGTATTCGTTGGACCGGGCAATTTCCAGTTCGCCCAGGTACAGGCTGGAATACTCTTCCTGCAGTTCGGGCGACACCCATTTGCTTTGGGCCGCCTTTTCACGCAGGGCGGTGACCGTTGCCAGGCGCCCGTTGTGGTCGTACTTGACCGGGGTCAGGGGAAGCGACTCTTTGACCTGGATCAACAGGCGGTCAATGTTGTGCTCCAGGGCTTCCTTCGTGGCCACGCGCATCTTGTTGGCGTCTTCGAGTTCGCCCACAAGCCCTGTCAGGCGGTCCACTTCAGACACCAGACCGCGCTGGCGCGCCTGGATGATGGAGGTCTCGTTGCGCAGGTCCTCATAGACGGACTGCGCGTTGGCGTATTCTTCGTTCTTCTCGGTGATCTGCTGCTCCAGCCCGGACAACTGGCCCTGCTTTTCCTGAAGCGTCGCGTTGGTCCCCTCCAACTGACTCGTCACCTGGTTCAACTGCTCAGTCTTGCTCGTGATTTCGCTCTGAAGCTCAATAACCCGTTCGGGGCTGATCTCCACCTTGCCCTCGCCACCGACGGGCAGTTTCTGCAAGTCCTGCACCTTCTTGGTGAGCGTGGCATTGTCCGACTCCAAGCCTTGAATCTTTTCAATGCTGGGGTCGGAATAGAAAGGCAGCGGGAAACTCTGATGGATCATGGGCGACCCGTAAATACCCGCGAACAGCACGATGACAATCAATGCCATCGCAACCATCGTGTTTACGCCGCCCTTCTTGGCGCCGCCCGCCTTGAAACTCTTCTGGCTTGCGGAAGGTCCGCCCGGTCCCATCGAACCGCTGGGGCCGCCCAGGGGCGGCATGCCAAATCCGGCATCCCCGCCGCCAAATCCGGTGTCGGGACCGAAGTCGGGCACCGGGGTGCCGGAACCGCCCGTTGGCGCCGTGTATCCGCCTATGGCGGAGCCGCCGCTAAAGTCCTGTTCGCCAAACACCGGGGTCTCCATCGCCTGTGTGGGCGCGGGGGTCGGCGTGGCCGGCGTGAAGGTGAAACTCGAATCAGAGGGCCCGAAGGCGCTGTCAAATATCGGCGTGTCAAGACTGGTATCCGGCCCGGGGCCGATGTCCGGCGTTTCCGGCGAGAAGTCGCTGTCCGCCGCAAGGTCCTGGAATCCCGTGCCGCGGCCACCGAAAGAGGGTATACCCGAAGCGCTCCCCTCAAAGCCTGCCGGTGCGGGACGTATGTTTCCTCCGGACGGATTGGGCGTCTCTACCGGAATATCGCTCAGCGGCGGTAATCCACCCATTCCCGTGTCGCGCGTTTCGAAATTGCCCAGCGGCGGCAATTCGGCGTCGGGGTCAAGCCCGCCCCCCGAATCGAAATCGCTCAACGGCGGGAGGTTTCCCAGTCCCGCATCATCCGCCCCCTTGCCGTCTTTGCGCTTGTTCTCATCGGGAGTTCCAGCGCCAAAAAGGTTGTCGTCGGCCATCAGACCTACCTCCGTTGCACGGTTTTTCCGCCTTGTGCCATTTCGGCTATGCTTTTGATTTTAGCACGGTCGACACAAAGTGTCAAGAAATCTCTTTATCAAAAAAAAGAACCTTAAATGCCATGAACCCGCCTTACTGTCAGTCATTAGAACCGAGAGGGACCTTTGTCCATAATGTCCTGACAGTCAACACCCAGTTCTAATTATGCGATAAATGCCGAAACAATGAAGAAACCGGTCAGGCAAAAACCACACCAATTGTCAAGAGTATATTGGCATAAATACGCTGCTCTCCGGTAACAATTTGCAGGCACGTGTCCGGACCGGAAGCCTCCTCGTAAAAAGTGAAGCGGTCATGGGTGGTTAATGGAGCATTCGGGAGCAGCACACGGAACTCGTCAAATATCTCCGGTTCAGGCCCCTCCGCCGGTTCCATCACCGCTGCATCCTCCACCGGTACGGCCGTCAGCAACGCCCGGAGCACATCCGTCACCGTGGGCATGCCGGGCGCGAGGTTGAGGTAGACCAAGCTGGCGTTTTCGCCAATCATGGTGCTGGCGGGATAATTGCCGTCGGCGATGAGAATCTTGGAACCATGTCCGGCCGCCGCCAACGCCTCCAGAATGTCAGGATGAATCAACCGCTGTCTGAGCATGAAACGAACTCCCTTGGCCGGTGAAGAACCGCCCGACCCAATCATCGACGGTTTCCACCCCATTCATAATAAGTCATTGCGCCCCTGTGTTCAAACAAAGTTCAGAAGTCGTTGCTGAACGGCGCTCCGGCCAGCAGTCGCTGCACTTCCGGCCCCGCGCCGGACGCCTTCTTGACTACTTGGGCAAACAGCTGCGTGGCGCTGGGCCAGTCGCCCATGGCAAGGAAACAGCGCCCAAAGCCCATGGCCGCCTCCAGCGCCATGCCCGGTTCAGCGTTGCTTTTCACATTCAGCAACTTTTGAAACTGCTCGGCTGCGGCCGCGGGGTTGCCCGTTTTCTCCAGCACATGCCCCAAGGCCAGCCGAAGTTCGCCCTCGGCGACTGTTGCGGGCCGGGGGGGCTTGGCGGACCCTTCCTGACCCTGAAGGCGCAGAATGGCCTCATAATGCCGCCGGGCACCGGCGTAGTTTTTCAGGATATCCTCGTAGGTCACGGCGAGATTATAGTGAACCCGGACCGAATTTGGATTCTTCTCCAGGGTGGACACGAACAGCCGTTCATCGTCATGCCAGTCCCGATTGCGCTGGACGGTCAGCGCCACCAGGAGGACGCACGCGGCCCCGGCGAGCATCAAAGGCATCCATCGCAGCCGGGGACGGTCACAGGCCAGCACAAGGCCCTCGCCGACGGCCCACCAAAATCCCGCCATGGGCACGTACATCCAGTGTTCGGCCATGGGCGCGTTGAGCGGGAAGATTCCGGAAATGGGCGCCCAGGCCGCCAAGAACCAGGCCAGTCCTGCCGCAATCCGGTATTTGCGGCTGGAAATCGCGGCAAGCGCGCACAGCACGATTCCAACCAGAAGCGCCCAGCCGAGCGGCCCCAGCCAGCCCGGGATTCCGTCCAGCGTCCGCTCCATGTGCAGCCCGGTTGGCCAGAACAGCAGGTGCAGATAAAGCGCAAAGGCCTGGCCGGTTTCCTGCAGCCGCTGCCCCAGCGGGGCGGCCGCAGTCGCCCCCGAAGCGGCGAAGCGGAGCACTGTGGACCGCAGCGCGACATATATGACCAGCAACAGCACCGCGCCAATGAGCGGCAGCAAGCGCGGAACAATGCCGCCTTTGTCCCCGCCGCCGACGGCCTGCCTTTGCTGCAACCATGCCGCCGCAAGCAGTATGCCCAGCAGCACGGGATAGATAAGACTTGATTCCTTGCTCATCAGCGCGGCGGCAAAGCACGCCAGACTGCCGCACCAGGCCGCCCACCGCGGCCCACCCGTCCGGGGCGTGAGCGCCAGAATCATGCCCGCAAACATGAAGGCCGCCGACATCATGTCGGCACGGCCGCTTATGTAGGCGACAGCTTCGGTGTGCAACGGATGGGCCGCAAAAATGAGCCCCGCCAAGATGGCGGCGGAAATCGGCGCGCCCGCGCGCAACAGCAACAGGTAGAGCAGCAGGGCTGCGGCCGTGTGCCACAGCAGATTGGAAAAATGAAACACCACCGTCGGAAGACCGAGCGGGGGCCTGCCGGCCGTCTCGATTTCCGCGGGGGACGGCCCTCCGGTCACCGCATAATCCAGCATGAACGAGGCCGAAACCAAAGGCCGGTAGAAATTCCCCTGGCCCCGCCCAAAGGCATGCTGATCCTCACGGAACAACTGGAAGAACCGGCCAGGGTCCTGAACGTTCCTGTGCAGCAGCACCGAAGACGCGTCGTCCCACACCCATTCGCCCTCAAAGGTGTTGACATAGGCCGCGAATGCGGCCAGCACAATCACGGCCCCCGCCAGCCATCTGCCCTGAGAAGCACTCATAGGGTTACCCTGTCCTGCCGGCTTTCAACGGCGCGTCCTTATTTGTCGCGCGTGCGCGGCCCCGGAACCTTCCACAGGAAATTCGCCAGTTTGTATTCGATTTCGACTTCCTGCTGGTTGCCGATAATGCGCACCAAACGCAGCACTTCGGAATTGTTGGGCACGGACCCGATTTTTGCGGGGCGGTAGAATTCCTCACCCTCGCGAACCTTGAACGTCTCCTTGGCGCTGGATTCGGGGTCCGTCACCTCCAGAAAGGTGTACACTTCGCCGCCAGTCTGCACGAACCCGGTGACCATGAC
>CAIUWO010000533.1 GCA_903902895.1 Candidatus Hydrogenedentota bacterium
CTTGTCCTGGGCAACTACTGTGACGCGTCGTTGCAGTACCAGTTCCACGGCCTGCTGCGCGATGTGATGCTGACGCAGGATGCCCTGCTCGATGCACCGGCGAAACCGTAGGAGAGGGTTCATGCGGAGACTTATTGTAATTGCCCTTATGCTGACGCCTGCGGTGTCCATGGCGGGCGAGATTTCCGTTGCCGACTACCCGTCAATCCAGGCGGCCATTGACGCCAATCCGGGACGCATGCTGCTCGTGCCGCCGGGCGATCATCACGTGTCCGGGCCGGTGCTGTTGAACAAGGGCGGCAACGGCCTCTACGGCTACGGAACCATCGTTCAGGACAACCCTGAAAAGGAAGTGGTGCGCATCGACCATGCCCGCGGTGTGCGCCTGCGCGATCTCACGCTGACCCGCGCCGAGGGCGTCAAAGACGCCACCGCGCCGGGTGTGCTCATAACCGACGCGCAGGACGCCTCGCTGGAGGGGTTGCGCGTGTTGGACTGCCGCGCGCGCGACGCCGCGGTCGACCTGCGCAACGCGTGCAACTGCACCGTGCGCGGCTGTGAGATCACCAACTACAAGCGCATCGCCGTGGACGACCGCACGGGAGACAGCGGCGGCAATGTCCACTACGGCTACGCGTTCCGCTGCATTGACGGCACGGGCGTCATGGTGCGCGAGAGCACCGGAACGGTCATCGCCGACAACCGCATCGTGGACCATAATCTCATGCCGACGCGCGAAATGAAGGAACAGCACAAGCTGGGCGAGCTGACCGAGGGCAAATATCCGACCAAGGCCGGCAACCTCGGCAGGGCCGCCGTCGAACGCGGCCGTGTGGACAACTGGCACCAGGGCTCGGCCATCGTCGTCACCAGTCCCGAAGCAACCGCGTACACCAATGTGACCGGCAACTACATCGAGAACGCCGCGCAGGGCATCGACCTGCATAGCGACTACGTCATTTGCGCCAACAACACCATCAACCGCGGCATGATGGGCATCAAGCTGACCCACGGCGCGCGCAACCTGGTGGTCAGCGGCAACATCATCACGCGCGTCGATCTGTGGGGCATCCTGCTCAATCCGGGCGCGGCCTCCCATGCGGCAGAGGTGGCACAAGACGACAAACCCGCCCGCGCCGCCAACGTGGACGGCGGCACCATCGTCGCCAACAACATCATCTCCGAATACGGCTACGGCAACGAGTATTGGAACTGGGGCGGCGCCCGCGAGAACCAGGGCGGCAGCTTTGCCATGGCCTTCTTCGAGGGACAGTTGCCGGAGAACCCGCCGTTGCGCGATGTCATCGTGCAGGGGAACATCGTCTACAACACCGGCCGCGACGGCGAACCCGACGGCGCCGAGATAAAACAGCCCGCCCCGCGTTATCGTTATGCCGTATACATTGGCCCATGGGGCGAGGGCAGCACCCCGCGCGCGCCGCTCCCCGAAGGCCTGCACTTCAGCAACAACATCCTCCACGCCGGCACCGCCGGGGTGTCGAATGCGGAATTGACGCCGTAAACGGTTGTTGAAGGTATTCCCGCAGCGCCACCCTTGTGGCGGGCGCATCCTCGCCCAAAGCCTACAGTCTTCGTCATGCCCGCGCAGGCGGGCATCCACGCCCGCCACAAGGGCGGGCGCTACTTCTGTACCGTCACCTCGTCGCAAATCTTGCCGTCCTGATCAATGGCCTGCATGGTGCAGCGCCTGCCGTCGATGGTGAAGGAGTTGCAGAAGGCCTTCGGCGAGAAGTCGGTAAACTCGGTGTAGTCGGGCTTTTCCGGGCGGCGCATATCGCCGGGAATGCTGATGGTAACGCAGTAGATAGTACCGTCTTTCGGCGAGTCAACCACCTTGCCGCCGCGCAGCGGCTTGGATCGCAGATAGTGGTGTACATGGCCGCTGAGCGCGAAATCCACATGGTATTGGTCAAAGAGCGGCACCCACCATTTTCTGATCTCCGGCTCTTCGCCGTCGGGGTCAAAGGGCGGGAAGTGGAATACGGCAAACTTCCACGTCGCGTCGGTGTTCTTCAGCGTTTCTTCCAGCCATGTTGCCTGCTTCTCCGGTTCCTCCGTCACGTCCAGCATGATGAGCAGGGCGTTGCCGTAGCGCAGGCTGTAGGCGCGGCCCGGGGCCATGCCTTCCGGCCCGTTCTTGGGCAGGTCAAACAGCGCCAGGATCAGTTCGGGCCCCAGCCCGTCAATCGCGTCGTGGTTGCCCATGCCGGGCATGTAGGGTTTGTTTTTGATGAAACCGGACCAAAGGTCCAGCAGCGCGTCCCAGTCGTTGCCGTACTGCCCCGTGCCCACGTTGTCCCCCGACACGGTGAGAAAGGCCGCATCAGGCCAGCGCTTCACCGCCGTTTCCAGCAGGGGCCCCGTCTCGGGGCGGTTGTGCGTGTCGCTCATCCACAGGAAGGTGAAGGGCTTCGCCTCCGCCGGTGCCGTGGTGAAGGTGGCCGGGGCGCTGCGCGGACCGTCCTTGTCCGCACCGACGGTGTACTCGTACACCGCGCCGGGCGTGAGGCCGGTGAGTTCGGCGGTGAAATGCCGCACCTTGGGGTTGTTGGCGATCATGCGGTCCTCGATGACACAGGACGTGGCGGGGGTGTTGGTCCAATCTGCATCGCTTTGTTTCCGCCAACGGACAACGCCGTTGTCAACGGACAGGTCCGTGCGCCACTGGATGGCCTGCGTGTTCTTGGGGTCGGCGCTCCAGGTCAGCGCAATCTGGTCTGGCGCGGGCGCGGCAACATGCGCCGCGAGCCGGAACGCGTTGTCGATCAGATGCGCCTCGCGCGCGCGGCCGCGGATGGTGGGCAGCAGTATCTGCCCCTCCAGTTCCTTCGGCACCCGCGTCAGCAGCAGGTCCGGCCAGTCGTGATACATATATCCGCCCGGCCGCAGTTCCGAGAGTTGCTGGTCGGCGGGGAAGAAGTTCGAGAGTGCGATCTTGTCCCCGGCGTTGGCCGGGCCCACGGCCACGACATAATGTGGGCGGTGCTTTTCGAATCCGTTGATGCCCAGTCCAACCTGTCCCGCCGGGAAGGTCTTCTGCCACACCTCGTAGGTGTACTCGGCGTTGCGCACCTCAAGTTCGGTCTTTGTGAACCCCTGCCCGGTGACCCAGAACGGCACAATCTTCTGCGCCCGGTCGCGCAGGATGGACACAATGACCGGAACGTTCGTGTCGAAACACCAGTATTTCGTGGCGAGGATGTCGCGCTCCCCGGGCGTGATGAGCGCCGTCACCCGCGCATCGTCCAAACCGCGCAGTTCGCCGATGTTCTTCCCCGCATACAGCCGCGCGACGATGCCGTCCATCACTGTCTGGACCGGACCGGCCGGGAATTGGGACGCCTTGACCACCGGTTCCGGCTGCGCGGTGGCCGCATGCCCTGCGGCAAGTGCCAGTGCCTGAACAACGGCAAGGGTGACAGGCAGAATGAAGCGAAACTTCTTCATGGCTTTCTCCGGGTGCAATTTTTCGCGGGCATCATAACGCACAATCCTCTGCGCCCCTCTGTGTCCTCTGCGGTTCAACTTTCCGGCGTGAAATGTTCATCCAGGAACTTCTTCAATGCAGGACCGTAGACCTCCTTCGACTCAAACTTCCCGCCGCCGTGGCTTCCGTGAATCTCCACAAACA
>CAIUWO010000534.1 GCA_903902895.1 Candidatus Hydrogenedentota bacterium
GTCCGCAGCCTTGTTGCCCTCCAATTTCCCCATAGCCTCGCCGACATGGTATGCACAGAAACCGGCATTGGCCCCGAACTGCGCGCCGCCGAACTGCCGCGCGCCACCCAGCGAAGTCTGGCTGAATGGCTTTCCGGTGTCACGGTCCACGTCACGGATACTGAGGGCTTCAACAGGGCGATGGTTTCCGCCGGGGGCGTATCCACGCGCGAGGTGGACCCACGGACGCTTCAAAGCCGCCTCGTTCAGGGACTTTACTTTGCAGGGGAAATTCTGGATATCGACGGACCCTGCGGCGGCTACAACCTGCAATGGGCCTTCTCCAGTGGAAAACTCGCAGGACAGTCCGCCGCAGCATCCCGCTGAGGTACTGTTCGCCGGAATTTCAACGTCTCAGGCGGGCGAAAAGAAGCGCTCGCAGGCGCTTATAATGCGGGAGGTGGCTTGGCCATCGCCGTAGGGATTGGGAATTTTCGGCCAAGGACGTTCTGGATGGTCAAGAATCGCGTTGGCCGCGCTGATGATGCGTCCGGGATCGGTTCCAACAAGTTGTACGGCGCCCGACTCGACGGCCTCGGGCCGTTCCGTGGTGTCACGCATAACGAGCACGGGCTTGTGGAGACTGGGCGCCTCCTCCTGCACACCGCCGGAATCTGTGAGCAGTAGTGTGGCGTGGTCCATCAGCCCCACAAAGGGCAGGTAGGACTGGGGTTCAACAAGCAGCACGTTGTCCAGTCCGGGCGCGCCAAGAATGCGGTTGACCGGCTCGCGCACATTGGGATTAAGGTGGACGGGATAGACGAACAGCGACTGGGGATGTTGCCGGGCGAGCGTCGCGATGGCTTGGCAAAGGCCCTCGAAGCCCCCGCCAAAACTCTCGCGTCGGTGGCCGGTAATAAGAACCATGGGCCGGGACCACCACGCGGTGTCGGTCCGCGGGGGAAGACCGGGAATGTCGGGAGGGTTGGCGCGAACGCGGTCAACGGCCATAAGCAGGGCGTCTATAACCGTGTTGCCGGTGACGAATATGCGGCTGTCTACAATCCCCTCGCGCAGGAGGTTCTGACGGTTCGATTCTGTGGGGGCGAAATGCAGCGCCGTGATGCGCGAGGTGAGGACGCGGTTGGCCTCTTCGGGCCAGGGGGACTCCAGGTTTCCTGTGCGCAGTCCCGCCTCGACATGACCCACGGGAATGTGGTGGTAAAACGCCGCCAGGGCGGCCGAAAGCACCGTGGTTGTATCGCCCTGCACCAAAACCATGTCGGGCTTCCGCGCCCCAAGATACCCGTCAACGGCTGCTATAGCCCGCGAAGTGAACCCGCCCAGCGTCTGGCCGGGCTGCATGAGGTCCAAGTCGGCATCGGGAACAACGCCGAAGACCTCCAACACTTGGTCCAGCATTTGCCGGTGCTGCGCGGTGACGCAGACATGAGCCTGAAGCGTGGGATGGTCTCTCAGGGCGAGCACGACCGGACAAAGTTTTATGGCCTCGGGACGGGTGCCAAATATGATGGAGATGGTCTTTTTCATGACCCGATTATAGCATCATAACTGTCAGGCCGGGCAAGACCCCTGCTGCGGGCCGCACTGCACGGCCATTGACCCGAGGCAGGTTAACCATGTAACTTTAATGCCGCCGATGTTAGTGACGCCCCGCAAAGGACTTTGACTTCGCGGACAGGGCTCCTATTCTTGAATGACACCGCCAACCACCCAAACCAAGGGAGCGTGACCCAGCATGAAAGCAAACTGTTTGACCCTGACCCTGCTTCTCCTGACATTCTTCATGCCGCTTGCCCCGGCGCAAACCACCGACATGGGACAGATCTACCGCATCAAGGACGCCGAGACCCGCTCCATCAGCCCCGAGAACTTCACGGGCGAAAAGGGGAAGGGCGGCATGGCGACACTGGAACAGGGAACGGCGGCCAAAGCCGCCCGAGAACTGGGCCAGGGATGGAAGGTGAACCCCTACATCCATATCGAGCCCGGCAAGACCTTCACCCTGGGCGAGATCACCGGTTCTGGCGTCATCAATCACATCTGGATGACGCCTGTGGGCGATTACCGTCTGATGATTCTGCGCTTCTACTGGGACGGCGAGGCCGAACCTTCCGTGGTGGCACCGGCGGGCGACTTCTTCGGTGCGGGCTGGGGCATGGGCAACGAACCGCGCATCACCTCGCTGGCCCTGTGCGTGAATCCCCGAAGCGGCCTAAACTCCTACTGGCAGATGCCTTTCCGCAAGGGTTGCCGCATCACCATGGAGAACCTGGCCGAGAAGACCGCGACCATTTACTATCAGATTGACTATTCGCTTGAGACGGTTCCGGACAACGCGGCCTGTTTCCACGCGCAGTTCCGCCGGGTGAATCCGCTCCCCTCCAAGGAGGTTTACACCATACTGGACGGCGTCAAGGGCACGGGCCAGTACGTCGGCACCTACCTCACACACGGCGCGAACAGCGACGGCTGGTGGGGCGAGGGCGAGATCAAGTTTTTCATGGACGGCGACACGGAATTCCCCACCATCTGCGGCACCGGCGAGGAGGACTACTTCTGCGGATCGTATGGCTACAACGAGCACAAGGAAAAGGGAAAGTGGGTGTATGAGAATTTCACCAGCCCCTATACCGGATTCCACCAAATACCCTACAAGGGTGAGCAGCGCCGCTTCGGCCAGTACCGCTGGCATATCCAGGATCCCGTCCGGTTCAAGAGTGACCTGCGCGTGACCATCCAGTCCATCGGTTGGCAGAGCGAGGGCCGCTACCTTCCCCTGCAGGACGACCTTGGATCCGTGGCCTACTGGTACCAGACGGAGCCGCACAATCCCTTCCCCGCCCTGCCTGAAAAGGATAAACTCGTCATAAAGGATTAGCGCGCCGGGGATTCCCTCATTTTGGTTCGGGCCGTATTCGGCAGTAATTCAGTCGAATACGGCCCTCTTCTTGTTTGCAGGCC
Source organism: Candidatus Hydrogenedentota bacterium (assembly GCA_903902895.1). Classification (GTDB taxonomy): domain Bacteria; phylum Hydrogenedentota; class Hydrogenedentia; order Hydrogenedentales; family CAITNO01; genus CAITNO01. Next base: position 2,965 of record CAIUWO010000534.1, read on the forward strand.
GCAAATTCAACCGACTACCGTTCCCCGGCATCGAACAAAGAATTCTCTTGACCTTCTGCGTGGCTTGTGGCCTAATATGTACAGGTTGCGGCTCGCGAGTTATACGGATAGGCCCACAGGGGCGATGTGCCGAGCCCAAGGCAATGAGAGGAGCTTGGGGGCAACGTCTTCGGGGGTCCGTTTTCGCATGCCGCGTGGGAAAAATGTCATGAGAGAGGGCAAGGGTCCGCACAAAAGGGGTATTCTGTCCGCACTGATGCTCATCATTGCGGCGGTCGTTCTCACCACTTGCGCCTTGTTTACCGCACTCCTCATAGAGTACCGGGCGCAGGATATCCTGACACTCGTGGATGCGAGACTGCTTACCGCTGTCGAAATGACGCGGGAGATGCTGGGTACCGATTACCATGACCGCATCGTTCACGGCACTTCGGTGTCGAATGACGAATTCAACCGCATAGTTCGCAGGAATGACGAATTGTGCAGTCGGCTCGATCTTCAATACCTTTGGAGTGTCCTTCAGGTGGACGGTCGGCTGGTGTTTACCTCCGCCACCCATTCGGATTGGAAAGACCCAAAGTCGTCGTGCGCTGCTTTTTTCGAAACGCACAGCGACCCCAAATCATTTGCGCCGGCGCTGAAGTCGGAACTCACGCCCGTCTGTTCCTCTTTCCGCAACAATTGGGGAGCGGGACGGATGATTCTGTTCCCCCGCAAGGATGCCAACGGGCGCACCTACATTTTTGGTGCCAGTGTGCAGCTAACCGAACTGAACGCCATGGTTCGCAGGACGATGCTGACTTCCTGCGGAATCGGCCTTGCGGTCATGGCCGCCGCCTTTATGCTAGCGCTTTTGCTGGCGCGCAGATTCAGCGCGCCGATTGCCCGGTTGACCAAGGCCGCCGAACAAATGGCCACCGGCGACTTCGAGGTTCTTCTTGAACCCTCGGGCACCCGGGAACTCCAGTCGCTTTCCAGTGCGCTTGACCAGATGCGCAACTGGCTAAAGATGCATCTTGCGGAACTGCGCAAGAGCGAAGAGCGGCACCGGACGATTCTTCAGGCGGCGCAGGACGGCTTCGTGCTGACGGACTTGGAGGGGCGCCTGCTGGAGGTCAACGAGGCCTACTGCCGGATGAGCGGCTACAGCGCGCGGGAACTGTTAACCATGCGCGTTCAGGATCTGGACACGGCTGAAACGGCGGGGGAACTCGCGGGCCATCTCCGGGCGGTCCCGGCCAAAGGGCAGGACTGTTTCGAGGCACGGCACCGCCGCAAGGATGAAAACGTTCTCGATCTTGAAGTAAGCGTGCAGTACCGCCCTGCGGACGGAGGCCAGTTCGTGACGTTCCTGCACGACATCAGCGAGCGCAAGCGTGCTGAAAGGCGACTGGCGGAATCCAACCAACTCCTGGCGGGCGTGCTCGAACACACACACATGCTGGCCGTATATCTGGATGCCCAGTTCAACTTTATCTGGGTTAATCGCGCTTACGCACTCTCCTGCAAGCACGAACCCTCCTTCTTCCCCGGCAAGAACCACTTTGACCTTTACCCCCATGACGAGAACCAGGCGATTTTCCAGCGTGTCGTGGACACGGGACTGCCCTTTTTCGTGCAGGCCAAACCTTTCGAGTATCCCGACCAGCCCGGGCGCGGCGTGACCTACTGGGACTGGAGCCTTACCCCCGTGAAGGATGCGGGCGGCTGCGTGACCGGACTGGTGTTCACCCTTGCGGAGGTGACCGACCGAATTCGAACGGAGCGCATTCTGCGCGATACAACCGAGCGTTTGGACATGGCGCAGCGCGCGGCCAGAGTCGGAATGTGGGACTGGAATGTCGTTGGGGGCAGTATCGAGTGGTCGCCGCTTATGTTCGACATCTTTGGGCTGGACAGGCTCAAATGCCCCCCGGGGTTTGATTCATGGCGCAGTGCGGTCCATCCGGAGGATCGCGACACGGCCGCGAAGCGGATCGAACAAGCCCTGGCACAGCGGGCATTGCTCGACAGCGATTATAGAATAGTGCTGCCCAACGGGGAGATCCGGTGGATCAACGCCTCGGGAGAGGGACGCTACGACGGCAACGGACAGCCGCTGCGAATGCTTGGCATTTGCAGGGACATCACCGAACGCAAGCGCGCAGAAGAGGCGCTACGCGAGAGCGAGGGGCGTGTCCGCGCGAAACTGGACGCCATTCTCCTGCCCGAAGGCGACATCGGGGCGCTTGAACTGGGTGATCTGTTTGATGTTCCCGCCTTTCACCTAATCATGGAAGACTTCTTCCGCCTCACAGGCGTCGCCGTGGCTTTCGTGGACATACGGGGAAAGGTCCTGGTATCGGCTGGTTGGCAGGACATCTGCACGAAGTTTCACCGGGTCCATCCCGAAAGCGCCCGGCAATGCCTGGAGAGCGACACCGAACTGTCCCAGGGCGTTGAGCCGGGCACCACCAAGATGTACAAGTGCAAGAACAACCTGCGGGACGTTGTGACCCCCTTGACTGTGGGCGGCAGGCATATCGGCAATCTCTTTCTCGGGCAGTTCCTTTTTGACGACGAACCGCTGGACCGCGAGCTGTTCGTGAACCAGGCCCGGCGCTTCGGTTTTGACGAGACCGAGTACCTGGCCGCCTATGAGCGGCTGCCGCGCGTGAGCCGAGAAGGAATCCGGACCGCGCTGAATCTGTATGCGCAGTTTGCGCAAATGGTGGTCCGCCTCAGCCACGGCAACATCAGGCTCGCCCAAATCCTGGCAGAGCGGGAACGGTTGACGCATTCCCTGCGGGACAGCCAGGCCATGCTGCAATACGTGCTGGACAATGTTCCCCAGTCGATCTTCTGGAAAGACCTGAACTGCGTGTACCTGGGCTGCAACCAGGTGTTCGCCGAGGCCATGGGGCTCCAGAGCCCCGCCAGCATTGTGGGCAAGACCGATTATGACCTGCCCTGGCCGCGGGAACAGGTCGAGGCACACCGCGCCGATGACCAGAGGGTGATTTCCCTAAACGCGCCACAACTGCACTTTGTTGAAAGGGGGCTGAAGGCGGATGGCACAGCCATATGGGCAGACACCAGCAGGGTGCCACTTGTGGACGGCCGGGGCGCTGTCTACGGTGTGTTGGGCGTTTACGATGATGTCACGGAACGCAAGCTGGCTGAGGAAGAACGAGAGAAGCTTCAAGAACAACTTGTTCAGGCGCAGAAGATGGAGTCGGTGGGGCATCTTGCCGGCGGAATCGCCCATGACTTCAACAACATGCTCGCCGTGATTCTGGGCCACGCGGAAGTGGCCCTCGGAAGGACCGATAAAACGCAGTCCATTCATGAGGACCTGGAGGAAATCCGCATGGCCGCGGAGCGTTCCGCCAATCTGACGCGGCAGTTGCTGACCTTCGCCCGCAGGCAGACGGTGGCGCCAAAGGTGATCGACCTGAACCAGGCCATTGAAGGCACGCTAAAGATGCTTCAGCGGACGATGGGCGAGAATATCAACATCGCCCTGAAGCTCGAATCCGGCCTCTGGAAGGTCAGGGTAGACCCTTCCCAGATTGACCAGATCCTGGCCAATCTTTGCATCAATGCGCGCGATGCCATCGCCGGGGTGGGCAACGTCATCATTGAGACTGGAAACAGAAAGTTCACCCGGGAATACTGTGCCGCACACCCGGACTGCATGCCGGGGGATTACGTGCAGCTTGCCGTCGGCGACGACGGCTGCGGCATGAACAAGGAAATCCTCTCACGTATGTTCGAGCCGTTCTTCACGACCAAGGGGCTCGGAAGGGGCACCGGACTTGGCCTTGCCAGCGTGTACGGCGCGGTCAAGCAGAACCGGGGCGCCATTGAAGTCAGCAGCGAACCCGGTAAAGGAACGACGATTGAAGTGTTTCTGCCGCGGCACATGGATGATGCGGATGACGTTTCCGGGAAATGCGCGCCCGAACCGGCAAAGCGCGGCCATGAGACCATCCTCCTGGTGGAGGACGATGAGGCGCTGCTCAAGCTGACGGCAAAATTGCTGACAACGCTTGGCTACACCGTGCTGAGCACGGGTTGCACTGAGAAGGCTCTCGATCTTGCAAATGCGCACGGGCAGGCGATTCAATTGCTCCTCTCCGACGTGGTCATGCCCCGGATGAACGGCCGGGACCTTGCGGACGCTGTCCGTCCAGTCTGCCTACATGGCAAGGTTCTGTTCATGTCAGGCTATCCAGCCGACGTTATTGCGCCCTACGGCATCCTCGATGAGGGTGTGCATTTAATTCACAAGCCCTTCACAATTGACGCCCTCGCCGCCAAAGTCCGTGAAGTGCTCGACAATTAGCGCCCCTGTGGTCCGACTGAACATGCCCGGCCACCGTCGGCGCGTCGCAAATGGCCGGCGAACGGAGTCGAACCAGCTTGCGGCCCCGCACCGAACAACCAAGGCAGCGCAGCCACATTCGGACATTCGGCTGACAAGGCGCACATCCGGACTCCGCGCACACTCAGCTCAAGTGACAGCAGCCATAACCCTGTTGGTCACCCCGTTGCGCACGCGCGTGGTGGTTGCTGCGTCTGCCGGGGACCCCGTTGTGAGAAAGACCAGGGCTACATCGTTGGCGGGGTCGGCAAGGCCGATGACTGTGTCTATCCCGGCATGCCCGAAGGTCTCAGGGGAGGCCACGTTGCCGAAACCAAACCAGCCCTCGTTTGTGGCGCCGCGCAACAGCCAGCCAAGCCCCCAGTACTCGTGGTTTGGATTCTGACCCGCAGCCAAGGCCACATCGATTTCCCGCTGATACTGCACCCGGTGCATCTCATTGAAGGCATCCGGCTGGATAAGGGTTTTGCCGTTCCACACCCCCCGGTTCAGGTGGAGGTTGAGCAGTCTGAGCATATCGTCGGTCTGCGCGAATGCGCCCCCGGAAGGATGACCCAGAAAAGCGAAATGCGCGGCGTCCACCAGGCAGGGAAACGACTTCGGCACGGGCGTTATCGCAATCGGCCTGCCGACGCAGGGAACCCCGAAGGTGAATCCGGCACCCAAGGGCTGGAACAGGCGTTCACGGCAGATGTCGTTCCAGGGCCTGCCATCAGACACCCGGCGCACAATCTCGGCGGCTAGCAGCATGCCGCTTACGGCGTGATAGCCCGTACGTGTTCCCGGTTCCCACTCAACCTCCATCGCGCACAGACGGGCAATGGCCGTTTTCCACTGCTCCTCCGTGCCGACCGGGTCGGAGGGTGCCTTGGTGAGTCCGGCCGCGTGGGTAAGCAGGTGGCGGACGGTGATGCGCTCCTTACCGCCCCCCACAAATTCCGGGATGTATTTGCAGACGGGCTCGTCGTACTCCAGCAGTCCGTCCTGATGGGCCATGACAACAACTGTGGCCGTAATGACTTTGGAAAAGGAATACATCATGTTATAAACCGACCCGTCGTAGGGCATGTCCGCCCGTTCCGGTCCCGCGCAGGTGCCCCAGTACTTTTCCAGGAACTTGCGCCCGCCGCGCGTTGCCACGAGGGCCGCGCCGGGAAAAGTATTGGCGTCCCATTCCTGCGTGACGAATTCCACGGCTCGCTGCAGCGCTTCCGGCGAAACACCCACCTGTTCGGGTTCCACAGGGGCAAGGACCTCCCTGGGCGGGAGACAAACGTCCCTCCCACCCTCCCCGAGAACACAACTGATAAATCCGCAACCAATGGCGCCTGCCGCCGCGGTCTTTATGAACTCCCTTCGGTTTAGCACGGTGCCGTTTTGCATGGTCCCATACTCTCCTCGCTGCGGCGATGCCGCGTGATTGTCCAAGTCCGAAGCATAAGACACGATGCCGGCCGCCGGAGTCAACAACGGCAAATACGCCCATGGCATGCAGCATCGGCGCCTCTGTGATTACCTGCCGCAACGAAGGTATTTGGCGCGTGTCGGTTCCGCGAAGCGCTCAATGGCGTAGCGCAGCGCTGTGCGTGGCAGGCGTGCCGCGTGCAGGTCCAAGAACGCCTCCAGAACCTGCTGGTCGCGCTTTCCCACCTCGCGCAGCATCCACCCGACCGCCTTGTGCATCAGGTCGTGCGCTTCCCTGTCATCCACAAGCAGTCGCTGGGCCAAGGACAGCGTCTCGGAGAAACGCCCCGCCCTGACAAAGGCAAACGAAGCCAGCACGGCCACGCGGCGCGTCCAAAGGTGATCGCTCCCGGCAAGCGTGAACAGCAGCGCGGAGTCTTTACCGAGCAAATGCGCCCCAACGATGTTCGGCGCGCTCAGGTCAACCAGGTCCCAGTTGTTGACGCACTTCAGATTCTTGAGATAGAAGCCGTAAATGCGCTCCCTGTCTTTGTCCCCGCTTCTATTGTACAGGCCCACAAGAATGAGGAGCGCTGTCAGCCGTTCCTCATGATAGGCACTTCCCAACAGCGTGAGAACCTCCGCAAGGGTTTCCCGGCAGGTAAGCGCCTCAGTTCCGGCCAGAAAGCTCTTCGCGATCTTTCTCTGCTCCGGCACCATCACCCCCAGAAACAGGTCCCCCTCGCCATACTCTCCCCTGCCCGTCTTGAAGAAACGCGCCAGCACCAGCGCTTTTTCCGGACTTGCCGCACGCCGCAATTCCGCGACCACATCAGATGCATTCATCGTGCCTCTCTCTTTTGACTTCCCGGCCGATCGAACTATTTCCCGCCCGCATCGGAACCGGTCGCGGGCACCCCGGGGATATACAAGTCGGCGCAGCCGGGACGGGTGCCAATCCTCCGGTCGCAGGCGACGCCCCACATTTCCCAGCCGCCATCGATATAGTTGTCGTTCGCGGGCCGCCCGCAGGCCTGCACGTACAGGTACCACTTCCCCTTGACCGCGTACAGCGCCGGGGTGGCGACATGGTAGAGCGTGCGGTCTTCGTAGAGTCCCCGCCATTTGGTCTGCAGCATCGTGTCGAGATCGAGTTGTGTCCATCCGCGCACGGGGTCCGTGCTGACCGCCAACCCCGGTCGCCAGCGCACGCCGTGCTCCACGCCGACCTCAATGCAGAGCACGTAGGTCGCATCAACTTTCAGAATCTGGTGCCACTCGTAGTATGCATTGGGCGTGGATGCGAATATCTGACCCATGCCCCGCGGGTCGTCCGCGCTGAACTGCCGTGTCCATGTCTTGCCGTCGCGCGAAGTGGCAAGCCGGATGCCGGGCAGCACCCCGTCCCTGCCGCGGTAGGAGTAGTACATGTACCAGCCCCAGCAGTTCGCCGTCGCGTTCCACTCGCGCATCACCGCGGCTTGCGAGGCCATTTCCTCGTGATAAGGCGCCGCCGATTCGGGGGCCAGCACCGGCGCGGTTCCATACCGGACGATGGCCGAGCCGGCCACGTCCGAGTACCCGTCTGCACCGGCCGGACAAATCGCGAGCCCGATCCTGTCCTGCACATTCCCTTTCGTGCCGGAGTAATAAATGTAGTACGCGTCCTCCTCGGCAATGTAGAGGACCGTGTCGAGCCGTATACTCCCCGAATCCCACCCCCCGGCGGAGGGTCCAAATATGGGATTTGCCTCGTCCTGGTGCCACTTCAAGGGTTCATTCTCATCGGCCCATGCCTTTCCCACGGCCGCATAACTGCGGTTCGATGCCGGCACGGCTCCGTAGAGCATGACCAGCCGCCCGGGCACCTTTGGGTTCGGCAGGATGCAGGGCTCCTCGATTTGCTGCGACATCCATTCATGGCTGGCGCGGGCCAGCACGACCTCGCCGCGAACGCCCGCAGCAGCGCCTTCCTTAGCCCTGTCGCCATCAACCCCATGTGCTAAAAGGCTCGAGAAAAGACAACCCGCAAACAGCACCGTAACGCCTCCCTTCGCCGCCGTCCGAAAACAGTTTTTCATTTTCACGGTTCTCCAAACATTGCGCGCCGGGGAAAACGATATCATTTGCAGATCCGCAGGGGAATCAATTCACCGAAGCGACGGGCCACACTTTAAGCGTCTGCTTTCCGCCATGGGAAAGTTCAAAGGGACCTGGGAACGGGTTTGCCACATTCCTCTTGGCGCCAAGATAGTCGGCGTCAACGATAAGCGGCGACCCGTCCCGGTTTTCGTAGGGGAGGTCGGGAACCAGGGCCTTTCCGAGACGTTCGGTACCTACGACCTTGCGGGTGCGCCCGTCGGCCCAGGCGGTCTCAAAAGCACCCTCCAGATACACACCATCGGCCTTTTCGACCACCATCAGCGCCGGGTCAAAACGTTTCTCGACCATCGGGTTCTTTTCATGCTTCGACGCCCGCGCCCCGTCGAGGTATACGTTGTCCTCCATGAACAGGGGCAGGCGCGCCTTGTCGTAGACGCGCAGGTCGGCGCGTTTCACAAATAGATTGTTGAAGAATCGGTCGTCACCGCAGGGGTTGTCGTGCATCCCGGCAAGCTCGGTGGAATGGGCCTTGTGAAACGGCGTCAGGCGGGCATCGTACAGGTTCACCCGAATCGCGCCAGCCATGAGGTTGTGGGCGTAGGCGCCGCCGCGCGACACGTCAAGAAGCGACACAGGGGAAAGGAAAACGTTGTTGTCCACGACGAATGGGCCGTGATCCACCTCAACGAAGAGGTCCTCGTAACTGTTGTTGTGAAAGAGGTTCCCGGAGATGCGAGCGCCCTGGGCCATCCAGTCGAGCCAGAGTCCCCGGCAGGTGCGATAGATGTGGTTTCCGCGAATCTCGACGTCAATGGCGCCATGGAGCTTGATGCCCGCCATTTCCGCGCCGGTGAACAGTTCGCGGACATGAATGTCGTGGATGGTATTGCCGGTGATGGTGCTGAACACGGCACCCAGGCTGCCGACAATCCCGGTCTGCTCGCAGTGCGAGATGGTGTTGTTGCGCACGATGTGGTGGCCTATATTCTCCTTGCTCCAGCCACGCTCTATGGCCCGCTCTATGGTCTTTACATAACCCTCGGCAGTGTCCGCGGAGGTGTTGTCAAACTCGTCGCCGTGCTTGCCCAGCGCGATGCCAGAACAGACGGAGTGGCTGACGATGTTGTTTTCGATGACCCATCCCCTGCTCCAGTGCGTGCCGATGAGGCCGACCTGCTCGGACGTTGGCGGTGCCCACTGCGTGGCGGCCTGGCGCAGGGCAAAGCCGCGCACGGTGATGTAGTTCATCCCCGGCTTCTCCGGGTAAAAGACCGCCCGCCGGACGTTGATCTCGACCAGTTGCTCGTTGGGATTGACTCCCTTGAACTGCGCGTGGATTGTGGTGGTGGTGTCGTCCACCCGGGCATGCCACAGTTGCACGTTTTCCGCGGCCGGCTGATACGTATTGCTCCTGAACACAAGGCACACGGTTTTAACGCCGCTGACGGGCTTGAGTTCGGCCTTGAACGTCGACCACGACTGCCAGTCGCCGGTGTTGGGAACGGAACAGGCGCCAAGCCGTTCACCGTCCGGCCCGTCGAGGCGGACTTCGATGATGCCGCCGCTGGAGGCGGAGGCTGCGCGGATTTCCAGCGAATCGGTCTTTTCCCCGAAGTCGACGCCCTCATATTTCACCCAGTGCCCGTTCAGGATATAGCCGACGCACTCCCCCCCCTCCGAGCAAGGCGCATTCTGCGTACCGTTCTTTGCGGCGAAACTGGCCGCGGGTATCTGGACCGTCTTTTCGGCGGCTCCGCCCCGGCGCAGCCACGCCACGTTTAGCAGACACTCCTGACCGGACTGCCTGAGCCACGCCGGGACCGTTCCCGCAGGCGTCATTGCTTCTTCCAGCGTTGCCGCCTCTATGAGCCACTCGCCGTTGAGATAGACCGCCCCGGTGTGGTGCTCCCGGTCCTTGGGCGAAAACCAGTCGCCGTGGATAAGGTCCTTGTACGGATTGTAGCCGCCGAAGAAGGTGTTGGGCAGGACAACTTTCCAGGTGTCGTTCTGCACCTTCTCCCACCCCGACACAACTTCCGACCCTTTGATCTCGACCTTTTCGCCCGGTGCGGCCTGATACACGATGGGTTTGGTTTCAGACTCCCCGCCGCGCGGCGGATTGACCCGCTCGCGATAGACGCCTTCATGCACCGTAATGACATCTCCGGGTTGGGCCAGCAGCGCGGCGGCCGAGACTGTCTTGAGCATGGCCGATGGGGACCCGTCATTGGCGTCGTTGCCGCCCGCGGAGACATGGTATTCCCTGCCGGAGGAAGTCTCCTGCGCAGGCGCCGCACCAAAAGAGAGCATTGCAGCCAGCAGCAGCACCACCGTCACAACCACTTTCGATTTCACTTTAGCTTTCTCCTTTGATTCTTTTCCCGCTCACAGCCTCACGCACCGCACTCACCCGCCTAGGTCATAGCCCTCGTATGGTAGCGAACGGGGTTTCAGGTGTCAATGTCCTTCGTGGCAGGCCGCCAGACCAAGTCAGACGGTAACGGTCGGCCAGATTGCGGGGAATTTCATTCGACTTTATGCGCACAAATTGCGTATCATCCATTTCCTTTTGGGTTTATCGTGTCGGCGCGTCCCCGGGGGACGCGGTAGGAGGTCACCCGATGAGCAAGATAGAACGTGCCATTCTGAGCTGTCACGACAAGAAGGGACTGGTTGAACTGGCCGGTCTGCTGACGGAACTGGGCGTGGAGATTATCAGCACGTCCGGCACCTTGTCGGTGCTTCAGGCGGCGGGCATCCCGGCGCAAAGCATCGCGGACTTCACGGGGGTTCCTGAACTGCTCAACGGGCGGGTCAAGTCGCTGCATCCCAAAGTGCATGCGGGGCTCCTCGGTGTGCGGGACAGCAAACTTCATGTGGAGCAGATTCAGGCGCATGACATGAAGTGGATCGACATGGTCGTTGTAAATCTCCAGCCGGTCTCCGAATTAATCGCCCGCCCGGGCATCTCGGCCGACGAGGTAATCGACCAGGTGGACATTGGCGGGGTGGCCATGCTCCGTTCCGCGGCAAAGAACCACCGGTACGTCACAGCCGTGGTCAATCCGCAGCGGTATCCGCAGGTGATGCACGAACTGCGCGCCCATGAGGGTTTGGTCTCGTTTGCGACGCGTTTCCGTCTTGCGCAGGAGGCGTTTCGCGCCACGGCGGACTATGACGCCGCCCTTGCGCAGTACCTCATGAGTGTTGCCCCGGCTGAGCAGTAGGCGCGGTTCGGGCAATACCGAAATCCTTCTTGTCGGTGTCATGCCGAAAGCCATCAGGAAAACTATATGAAAATACTGATTATTGGCAGCGGCGGGCGGGAGCATGCCCTTGCCTGGAAAATTGCCCAGAGTCCGCTTGTCGCGAAGGTATACGGAGCCCCGGGCAATCCCGGCATCGCCAGCCTCTCCAAGGGCGCCTGTGTCCCGATTGGAGTGGATGACTTTTCGGGGATCAAGGCCTTTGTTGAGGAGAAGGACATCGACCTGACCGTGGTGGGGCCGGAAGACCCGCTGGCCAAGGGACTGGTCGACTATCTTGAACAGGGCGGGGACCGCGCTTTTGGCCCCTCGGCCGGCGCGGCGCAGCTGGAGGGCAGCAAGGCTTTCGCAAAGGCGTTCATGGAGCGCCATCACATACCGACCGCGGCATGGGCGGAGTTTGACGACGCGGCGGACGCGGCGGCTTACGTGCGCGCCAAGGGCGCGCCCATAGTGATCAAGGCGGACGGCCTTGCCGCCGGCAAGGGCGTGACCGTGGCCATGGACATGGACACGGCACTGCGGGCGATAGACGATGCCATGGTGCGGCATGCTTTCGGCAGCGCCGGGGCGCGCGTGGTGGTGGAAGAGTTCATGACCGGGGAGGAGGCCTCCATACTGGCCTTCTGTGACGGTACGACCGTGATTCCCATGGCGTCGAGCCAGGACCACAAGGCGGTGTTTGACGGGGACCAGGGGCCGAACACGGGCGGGATGGGGGCCTATTCACCCGCCCCCGTCGTGACGGCCGCATTGGAGCGGCGCATCCTTGAAGAAGTGCTGCAGCCCGCGGTGCGCGGCATGGCGGCGGAGGGAAATCCCTACAGGGGCATTCTGTACGCCGGATTGATGATCAACGCCGAAGGTCCGAAGGTTGTGGAATTCAACGTGCGCTTTGGGGACCCCGAAACGCAGGTGGTGCTGCCGCGCATGAAAACCGACCTGGTGCCGGTGCTGATCGCCTGCTGCGAGGGAAGACTCCATGAAGAGCGCATCGAGTATCACGACGCCCCCTGCGTGACCGTGGTCATGGCGAGCGGGGGCTATCCCGGCGCCTATGAAAAGGGCAAGGCCATTTCGGGGATTGACGCGGCGGAAGAGGAAGCGGGCGTGTCCGTGTTTCAGGCGGGCACGAAGCTGGAGGACGGCGTACTGCGCTCCAACGGCGGGCGCGTGCTCAATGTGACCGCCACGGAAGCCACGCTTCCTGAGGCCATTGCCAAGGCGTACAGGGCGGTGGGCAAAATCGCGTTCGACGGGGCGCACCACCGCACCGACATTGGCGGGAAAGCACTCCGGCGCATGGCGCCATAGTGGGGCGCCCCCGTCAGGGCTCCGCAGCTTTCAGGCGCTGCCCGCGGCTGCGGCACCGTGAATGGCCGCACCGCTCTTGGCATGCCACAAGTCGCGCATGGCCGCCGAAAGCAGCGCTTCCGCGTCGTCGCAGCGGTTGTCGTCCTGACTGGTCGCAAGACCATAGTTCAATTTGGCGACCATGGGGCAGAGCGGGTCGTTCATGGTTGCCGAGCGGATCTCCTCCTCGATCTTTCGCGCGTAGGCCAGAGCCTCCTCGCGGGTGATGTGGGGGAGCACGGCGGTAAACGTCGCGCCGTCATAGCGGGCGAGGATGTCATAGTTGCGGGAACTGGCGCGCATCGCCATGGCCACCTCGACCAGCAGGTCGTCCAGGCAAACGGCCTCCATGGGCTGGTCCAGGGCCGTCACCTCGTCCACCTCAATCATCAGGCACGACAGGGGATAATTGTAGCGCTGGGCCTTGTCGGTCTCTTCCTGCAGGCGGTCCGTCAGGAATCGCCTGTTTCTGAGACCGGTCATTTCGTCCGTGTTGGCCGGGTCCTCATAAATGCCCGAATGAAACACCCGCTTAAGGGCGTTTCTTGCGCCCCGCAAAGCGGAATCCACATGCACCATCACGATGGGCAGATTGTAGGGCTTGACCAAATAGTCGCTGGCACCCGTCTCATAACCGAGGGCGATATCCTGCGCCTCGCCGCGCGCGGTGACAAAAATTATGGGGATCATCGCCGTCGCCGGATCGGACTTGATACGGCGGCAGACCTCGTAACCGTCCACGTCAGGCAGTCCTATGTCAAGCAGCAACAGGTCAATATCGCCCTTTCCGCACCGTTCCAGCCCATCCTTGCCCCCGTAGACGGCCACGGCATCATAGCCGTTAAGCACCAAGCCGTCGCAAAGGACTTTGGCCTCGTCAACACAATCATCCACGACACACACCTTCGCCTTGTGCACCTCGTTACCTCTTGATTACGGTTGATATACCTACGTTAAGCCAATGAATTCAGTTTCCACATGAAAATTGTACACGCAAATGAGTAATTTGGCAAACCGGGCTTCCCGAAGGCGGCAAAGCGCTCCTATCGGTCCTGGTTCTCCGGTTCTATGGGCTCATCATGGAGTCGGGTCAAGCGGGGCCGGTCAACTGCGGAAAGGGGCTCTGCAGGAGAAGCGTGCGTTTCCTTCAAGAGCTGCATCCGGGCCCGAACCAGCGGCGCATCCGCACAGTCGGGGAAGCGCTCCAAGAAGTTTTCGCACGCTTGGGCGGCAAGGTTGGGAAGCTGCTGCCGGTTTTCCAGCAAATCAACCACCCTCCATAGCAACGCTGTGGCAGCGTGGGAGTCTTTCTCGCCATCGAGCGCCCGCTGGAACCAATGGGCCGCCTCGTCGTAGGACCGCAGGGCATCCTGGGCGGAACCGATGCGCGCCAGAATTTCCGGCCTGCCGGGGAATATGCGGGCCAGAACATGGTATTCGTTTAGGGCCCCCTGGTAGTCGCCCATGCGTTCCATGGCCTCCGCCGGACCGAAACGGGGCTGATTGGCGGCCCGGTCGCCGCCCGGAAAAAACACGTCCACCATCAATTTGGACAGAAAGGAAACTGCGATGTGCCCGTAAAGGGCCATGGTGGCCGCCAGCATCCCCAAAGAGGCAAAGATCAGATAAACGGGGTTGTCGAGCAACTCGGCCCGCAGGGTGTGCATCTCAAGGGCGGCGATGAGCAGGGCAACAATGAGGAAGGCCGACTGCCGCGCCAAACCCCAATCATCGTGATTGACGAAGCGCCGCCGGAGGGCATAGATGCCAAGAGCCATGAACGGGATCAACAGCAGCAAGGCCATTGTGTCCAGAAACGGATTGTCAATATTGATCCAAATACCCATGCATTACCGCCACATTTGGCCGACCGACGGTGTTCCATCTGACACCTAGGGTATTCTTTTGTGAAACCCCATGTCCAACCATGCCCGCTGGAAAGCCTGCCAGGGCCCGCCTGTGCCATGTCAGACAGCTTTGCCTGCGCGCCGAAGTGGACCGCTTCGCGGAATATGTCCCCGCAAGTCGAAAAGACAAGATAAAGCGTGCGAGAATGCCGCTATCACGTTCATTGCGCGGCGGCGCACGGATACTCACCAACAGGGGTATTCGCACGGGGCCATGTTGTCCCTATACCCGCAGTGGCCTAATCAGGAGGGTTCGCGTCCATGGGTGACCGGAAGCATAGAAGACGGAAGAGCGTCCAGCGGGCAGTGACCCCCAATACGCTGCCGGGCACGCTTTGCATTGAGTCCGGTGCGGCCCCTCCTGCAATCCGGATAATGGCTTACAGTAGTCAGGACTACGTCGAAACAACAGTCCAGGAGGTCGCCGAAATACGGCCCATTCTGGAACAGTGGCCGGTCGTTTGGGTCGATATAGAAGGCTTTGGTGACGGAGCGACGCTGCGCGCGCTTGGTGCGCTGTTTGACATGCATGCGCTGGCGCTGGAGGACGTGGTGCATGTCCATCAACGGCCCAAGGCTGAGCTTTACGGGGAGCGAGTCTTCTTCATCACGCGTATGGCGCAATTGCGCGAGGAACTTGAAACGGAGCAGGTGAGTTTCTTCCTGGACCGCCATTTTGTGCTGACGTTCCAGCAGGGCGCTCCAGGCGACTCTTTTGACCGGGTTCGCCGCCACATACGGGCCAATGCGGGGATGCTGCGGACGTCAGGCGCGGATTATCTCTGCTACAGTCTTATCGACGCCGTGATAGACCAGATGTTTCCGGTCCTGGAACAGCTCGGCGACCGCCTTGAGGAACTTGAATCGGAGGCGCTGTCCCGCCCCTCGCTCGATACCGTTTCGCGCGTGCATGCGATTAAGGGGCAGCTGCTCTCCCTGCGCCGGATTGTTTGGCCCATGCGGGAGGCGCTCCAAACGGTGCTGCGTGACACGGCAAGCGTCTTCACCGCTGACACGCGGGTTTATCTTCGTGACTGCCATGACAATCTGCTTCAAATAGTGGACTTGGTCGAAACGTACCGGGAACTGGCTGCGGGACTGACCGACCTGTATCTTTCGAGCAGCAGCAACCGCATGAACGAGGTGATGAAGGTGCTGACAATCATCGCGACAATTTTCATGCCGCTGTCTTTTCTTGCCAGCCTTTATGGGATGAACTTCGACCCCGACGCTTCCCTGTGGAACATGCCGGAACTCAGGAGCCACTGGGGCTACCCGGCGCTGCTCGCCTTCATGACGCTCATTGCAGGGGGCATGGTGCTCTCCTTCTGGCGAAATGGTTGGTTCCGGCCCACCCTTCCCCCAATGGAGAACAGGGACACCCGCGACCCGCACGATGACGCCTTATGAGCTTCGACCCGGGCAGGCTCCCGCCCAAGAGTGGTGGCTTTCAAACCCGCCCAATTAGGCGAATCCCGCCGCGTCCGGCCCGGCACAAGAGGACCATATTCGAGATGCCCGCAGAATCGCTGTTGACAGGACGGAGAAAGGGGGCTAGAATCACCAAGAAAAGTCGGCGCAGTTTTATACAAGGGCACGGGGTGTGTTACGGTTGGCGCCGACATATGGCGGGCGACCAATGACTTGCCGCCCAGGGTGGCATGAAGGCTAAACCTGTTCATGTTGCCTGACGCGGGGGCGTTGCGGCCCTAAATAACAACAGGAGAATTGGAAATGACAGACAGCGCGAAACCGATGACCAAAGGGCAGATCTTGGCCGCCATCGCTGAAAAGGCGGGGCTGACAAAAAAGCAGGTGGACGATGTGCTTTCCGCCCAGGCCGAGCTTGCCTATCAGCAGGCGGTTGCCGGGTTCACCATTCCCGGTATTGGGAAACTGGCCGTCGTGCAGCGCTCGGCGCGCAGCGGACGCAACCCGGCCACGGGCGAGACCATCCAGATTCCGGCCAAGAAGAGCGTGAAATTCCGCGTGGCAAAGGCCGCGAAAGACGCGATCGCGCCCGCCGCAGACTGACCGTTGCGTAAATAAGACCGGTACACTTTACCTGTGTCGCCAGCCATGCGTGGAAACGTCCGGCTGGCGACAGGGTGAAGTTGCCTCCAATGTTATTTTTCGCGCAGCCGCGCGAAATTGATAAATCCGCGTTCCACATCAGTGTCCAGAAGTTGGACACGCACGCGGTCGCCAACGTCCAAACCCTTGAAACCGCGCACGATTTTGCCCTCGACGGGCGGCGTGAAGATGCGGGCCCATGTGCCCTTTTCCGAGGCGCCCGTGACAATACCGTCAAAGCAATCTCCGGCGCGGGAGGACAAAAGCAGCGCCGCGGCTGACTTGGCCACCTGGCGTTCCACCTTGGACACGTTCCCTTCCTGTTCCGTGCAGTGTCGCGCCATCTCGTCCAGCGTTTCGAAAGCGTAGGGCACGGGCTGTCCGGCCATGGCGGCTTTGAGCAGGCGCTGCGTGATGACGTCCGGATACCGGCGGTTGGGTGCGGTGGAATGGGAATAGTTCCTCACAGCCAGCCCAAAATGGCCGTTGGGCTGCTGGCTGGGCTGGTGCACGGCGTATTCGCCCGCACCCATGAGTTTGATGACCGAAAGGGACAGGTCGGGAAAGGTCTCCGGCTCTGCGGCGCATCGGTCGTCCAGGAATTTCTCCAGGGCGACGGCATCTGGTTCCGCGGGCAGCCTGAAATTGAGCTGTGCGGCCAGTTCCACGATGCGGCTCCAGCGTTCCGGTGAGCGCAGCACGCGGCGGATGGAGGGGAAGCCCTTCTTCTCCAGATAGCCGGCGGTCACGCCGTTGGCCGCGATCATGAAGTCTTCAATAAGGTATTTAGCCCGGTTCTTCTGGACGCCGCTCATCCCGGCAAGCCTGTCGCCATCAAACACGACCCGGGTCTCAGTGGTCTGAAGGGTGAGCGCGCCACGCTCGTGGCGCAGTCCCTTAAGAATTTGGGCAACACCGTCTTGAATGCGCAACTGTTCTTCCAGTCCCGGGACGGCCGTCAGGGCGGGAGGCGCGGGGGCTTCCCCCTCAAGCCACGCGGCAACGGCATCGTAGCTCAGTTTTGCATGGTTCAGCACCAGGGCACGATAGACGTCCGATTCGGTGACGGTACCGTCGGCGGCAATGACCGCCTCGACCACGATGGCCAGCCGTTCCTGTCCCTCGTTGAGCGAGCTGAGGTCGTTGGACAACCTTTCCGGGAGCATGGGGAAGATGACGGCTGCCGTGTAGACTGACATCGCGTTCTCGGCAGCATGGCTGTCTGTGGCTGAACCAGCCTTCACGAGAGCATCCACATCGGCAATGGCGATGGTTATCTTGGTGGCACCGTCCGGCTGCGTTTCGGCAACGGTGAGTTGGTCCAAATCCAGGGAATCGTCGTTGTCGATGGAGCACCAGAGCAGGTGACGCAGGTCCCGGATGGCGGTGTCCCTGTCGGCCGCTGGTCCATCGATGTGCTCCGTTTCAGCGACAACCTCGGCAGAGAATTCCGGCAGCAGGCCGCGTTCTGCCATGGCGCGCCGGGCGATGCGAATGAGTCGGTCGCGGTGGGCAAGTTCAGGTGATTTCATGCGAGGTTACCTCCTGGCGGTCCGTCTGTGTCATGGTCGGCAGCTTCGGGGGATTCTAACGGGACAGTGTTGGCGTTTCAACAAGCGGAATGCACTTTGACGCATGGCGCGCAAAGGGGAGGCGCCTGTTCGCGTGTTAAAATGAGGCCAATATCCGCCGAAAGCGGCTTGGCACCGAGATTTTTCCTCGGATTTCTTGCAAAATGATAATAAATAGGATATACATTCAGTAAGATAACTAATAGGTGAATTTCGCTTGCGGGTTTGTGATCTACGTCGGTCGGGGCCTTTGAGTAGGGAAGAATGGTTGTGGGTTCGTGGCCCGAGGGAGGCTGGCGGAGGACAAAGATGGCAGACGGAGGGAATCGGTCATGGGTATGCGGGGTGACTGGATAGGCGAAATGGGGCGGATTTCGGCAATAATTCTCTTGGCAGCAGGGGTGTTCCTGGGTGTTTTACCCGCGGAAGCCGCCGTATGGCACGTAAACGCTGCCTCCACCGCCGCAAATCCTGACGGTCAAAGCTGGGACACGGCCTATCCCAGCATCCAGCCCGCAGTCAATGCCGCTGTTTCCGGGGATGAGGTGTGGGTCGCCAAGGGAACATACGTAGGCGTGGGTACGGAAGTGGCGAAATTGAAAGCCGCAATGAAGCTCTATGGCGGTTTTGCCGGAAGGGAGACCGTTCGTGAGCAGCGCGACTGGAATGCCAATGTGACCGTCATCGACGGCGAGAAAGCGCGGCGCTGTGTCATCGCCACGCAAGCGGCAGGTGCGGCGGACGGGTTCACATTGCAGAATGGATACGCCTCCCAAGGCGGCGGAATGTATCTCGGGATCGCCGTCAATTGCGTCTTCAAGGGAAACGAAGCCACATACGAAGGAGATGGGGGCGGCGGAATGTTTGGCGGCACGGCCATCGGCTGTACCTTCACCGGCAACACGGCCCACCGGGGGGGAGGCCTCTGCAGGGGCACGGCCGAGGAATGCACGTTCGCGGACAACACGACAACGACATGGGAGTACTGTTATTGGTATGAAGACCCATACGAAGACCCGTGGAATGACAAGGGCTATACGTGCTATGACGCGGATGGGCAGGGTGCCGGGGCATACTCCGGAACGGCCCTGAACTGTTCGTTTACAGGAAACACAGCGCAATACGGCGGGGGAATGTACGACGGCACGGCGGTGAACTGCACCTTCACACAAAATACGGCCGTCTATGGCGGCGGGATGCGGGAAGGCACGGCGATAAACTGCATATTGTGGGGCAACAGCCCGGATGAAACCTTCAACACCGCTGTTTCCTATTCATGCCTGTCATCAGACACACGCGGTACAGGGAATATCCTTGGCAACCCGCATTTCGTTAATCCCTGGGCGGGCGACTTCAGGCTGCGTGCGGACTCACCGTGCATCGATACGGGCACGGCTGAAGGTGCCCCGATGACCGACCTGCTGCACCGCTCGCGACCCCAGGGAGCGGGGGTGGACATGGGGGCTTATGAGTACCATGCCGGGGATGACGCCGGGGCTGTGGATCCGCCAATGCTTCGTGTCGATGGACGATCCACTGCGGCCAACCCGGACGGGATGACGTGGGAAACGGCCTTTCTCACATTGCAGGACGCCGCGGACAGAGCTGGATATGGCAGCGAAATCTGGGTGGCTGAAGGCAACTACTCGGCCGATTTGGGAAAGTCGGTGGTGACACTTTTTCTAGAGACAGCGGTGTTTGGCGGATTTGTGGGAACGGAGACGAGCCGCGAACAGCGTGATGCGGCAGCCCACCCCACCATCATTGATGGCCAGGGACAGCGCCGTTGCGTTACTGCAAACAGCTCAGTGTCGGTGGATGGAATTACGCTGCAGAATGGCGCGGCCGAAGAGGGCGGTGGGATGTATTCCGGCACGGCAGTGAACTGCACATTCACTGGAAACACGGCGAAATCAGGCAGCGGCGGGATGTATTTCGGCACGGCAACCAACTGCACGTTTACGGGAAACACGGCCGAAGAAGATGGCGGTGGGATGTGCTACGGCACGGCAATCAACTGCACCTTCACGGGAAACACGGCCAAAGAGGATGGCGGTGGAATATATTGTGGCACGGCTACGAACTGTTTGTTTACCGGAAACAAGGCCAGGAGGGGCGGCGGGATGGATGACGGCACGGCAACCAACTGCACCTTCACGCAAAACACGGCTGTCGGAGACGTATTGCACGGTGGCGTCGGAGGAGGGATGGATTGCGGTACCGCGGTGAACTGCACCTTCACGCAGAACACGGCCGACTACGGCGGAGGTATGGGTGGAGGATACTATGGCGGTACGGCGGTGAACTGCACTTTTACGCGAAACATGGCGAAGTACGACGGCGGTGGGATGATAATGGGCACGGCGACAAACTGCATTGTGTGGGGCAACAGCCCCAGCGAAACCGCTGGCACAGACATTTCCTACTCATGCTTGTCCGTGGATACCTCCGGCACGGCAAACATCGCGGGCAATCCCGGTTTCGTCAATCCGTGGGCGGGTGATTTTCGGCTGCGTGCCGACTCGCCGTGCATTGATATCGGCATAGCCGAAGGCACACCGTCCAAGGACTTGTTGGGCCGGCCCCGGCCCCACGGTGCGGGTGTGGACATCGGTGCCTATGAGTATTATGCCGGTGATGAAACCGAGGCTGTGAATACTCCGCCCGTTCTTCGCGTCGATGGACGCTCCACGGCGGCCAACCCGGACGGATTGACTTGGGAAACCGCGTTTCCCACGCTGCAGACGGCGGCGAACCGGTCCGGCTATGGCGGCGAGATCTGGGTGGCCGAGGGCGCCTACACGGCGGCCGGTGGCGAAGCCGTGGTGAATCTGCTCCCGGCAACCAGTCTCTTTGGCGGTTTTCTGGGAAGCGAGACCATACGGGAACAACGGGACAACGCAGCCCATCCGGTGACAATTGACGGACAAGGGGCCCGACGCTGCGTCACCGCAGACACAGCGTCTTCAATTGACGGGTTCATCCTGCAAGATGGAACGGCTGATAATGGCGGCGGAATGCTTGGTGGCAGTGCAGTGAACTGCACGTTCACCGGAAACACTGCGATATCAGGCGGCGGCGGGATATACTACGGCACTGCGGTCAACTGCAAGTTCATGGAAAACACGGCCAAAGGTGATTACGGGAAGGGCGGCGGGATGTATAACGGCACGGCGACGAACTGTATGTTCACGGGGAACTCGACCGGAGAATACGGCGGCGGGATGTACTCCGGCACGGCGACCAACTGCACGTTCACGGGAAACACGGCCGGTCAGGGCGGCGGGACGTACTCCGGCACGGCGACCAACTGCACGTTCACGGGAAACACGGCCGGTCAGGGAGGCGGGACGTACTCCGGCACGGCGACGAACTGCACATTCACAGGGAACTCCGCACGGGACGGCGGTGGGAAGGCCAGCGGTACAGCCGTGAACTGCACGTTCACGGCAAACACGGCCCAGTCGGTCGGCGGGATGTACTATGGCACGGCTACGAACTGCATCCTCTGGGGGAATGCGCCGGGCGAGATATATAATACAATAGTTTCCTATTGTTGTCTCTCCACCGGCGTGTCCGGGGTGAGCAACATTGCGGGGGACCCGCTCTTTGTGAACGCGGCAGCGGGTGATTTCCGGCTTCAGCCGGGATCGCCCTGCGTCAACACGGGTACAGCCGAAGGCGCGCCGGCCACGGACATTGTGGGTGTACCCCGACCGCAGGGCGCAGGCGTCGACATTGGCGCCTATGAAACGCCCGTGCCGGTGTCCGTACCGGACGTGACCGGGCTCGAACGGACGGCCGCGCATGAAGTGATTGTGGCCGCGCAGTTGTATGTGCGCCATGAGACCGAACAATACCACCCCACCATTCCGGCGGGCCACGTCAGCAGCCAGGAACCGGCGGCCGGCACGCAGACGGTGGAGCATATGCCCGTGGACTTGATCATCTCCAAGGGGCCGCAGCCAATCCCCGTGCCGGACGTGGTGGGCCAGACACAGTGGGCAGCCGCAGCGGCGATTGTCGACGCGGGTGTGACGGTGGGCACTGTGTCGCAGGCGTACAGCGCAACGGTGCCGGCGGGCAGTGTCATTTCACAAACGCCCCCGGCCGGCACAGAAGTGCCGCCCGGTACGCCGGTGGACCTCGTGGTGAGTAAGGGTGTTCAGCCTGCGGTGATGCCCGACGTGGTGGGTCAACCCCACGCCCAGGCGGAGGCAACCCTTGCCGATGCGGGCCTCATGCTGGGCCTGGTGACGCAGGACCACAGCGCAACTGTCCCGGTAGGTAGTGTCATGGCCCAAAGTCCCCCGGCAGGCACAGCCCTGCCGCCGGGCACGGTGGTGAGCATCGTGGTGAGCCTTGGACCGGTGCCGGTGGTAGAGGGCGAGGGCGAAACCGTGACCGTGGATATGGCGCGGGAACAACTCGCCTCGGCCTTCATCGCCGCCGATGCCAACGGCGACGGCACCTTGTCCTTTGAAGAGGCAACCGTGGCCTTGCCGGGATTGACGCAGGAAGTATTCAACGAACTCGACACCGACGGTGACGGCCAGTTGAGTGAAGCGGAACTGGGTATCGATTCGGGCTGCGGTTGCTCGGGCTGTCAGGGCGGCAAGGGCGATTTTGGATTTGACGGCTGGGGTAGAGGGTTGCGCGAACTGTTTGTGCTGGGCTTGGGCCTGACCGGCTTGTTGGCGATTGGCGGTAGGAGGACATAACCGTCCGCCACAGCGGACGGTGTAGCGCCCGGCCTTGTGCCGGGCGTGGATACCCGCGTTCGCGGGTATGACGGAGGCGGCGGCGGTTGCCGCCGCACGCCCGCCACAAGGGCGGGCGCTACAGGGACAAACCACGACCAGCACAAGTACGGCGTTACGGGGAATGCCGGTGATGCCTTGGAGGGGCGAAGTGCAACCCGCCAAGGCGGATAAACTTCGCGGGCAAGTGGGTTCCCAAATTCAATTTGGGAACCAGTTCAAGCAGGGCAGGCGGGACCTGCCTTCGCCCAAGGGCTTCGGCGAGACAAGCGCCTGCGGTACGCGGGGCAGGGCAGGGCAGGCGGCACCTGCCTTCGCCCAAGGGCTTCGGCGAGACAAGCGCCTGCGGTATGCGGAAATACAGGCGTGAGGTCTGTGGTGGGTATCGCTTCCGTCTCGGCGGCCTTGTGGTTGGCTTGCTGGTGTGGTCCATTTCGGGAACGGCATCAGCCTGTCAGGGAGGGGGATTGGGCGCATCCGTTCCTACCGTTGTGTAGGAAAAGACCCACCTAAATGTGCCTGAAAATTGACTTTTGCGGGGTTCAACGGCTATGATACGGGGGCTGTCGGCGGTAGTTTTGCGTGGCTGCGCCCGCCGGTCCCCCCCAAAGGGTGCCTCTGTGTACCCGTCTCTGCAAGTGGCTGTGGAAAAAGGATTTAAGAACCATGAAGCTGACGGTAATCGGCGGCGGAAGTTCCTATACTCCGGAACTGTTGGACGGGCTTTTCAGCCGGTTGGAGCAGATTCCGGTCTCTGAAGTGTGGATGATGGACCGGGACGAACGGCGCTTGGGGATTAATGCGGCGTTTGCGCGGCGGATGGCGGAGAAGAACGGCAACCCCTTCACGGTGCACGCGACCACCGATATGCGCGCGGCGGTCAAAGACGCCAAGTACGTCATCACGCAGATTCGCGTGGGGCAGATGCAGGCGCGGATTAATGACGAAAAGCTGGGGCTGAAGTACGGCATCGTCGGCCAGGAGACGACCGGGGTGGGCGGATTCGCCTGCGCGCTGCGCACGATTCCACGCATTCTCGAAGTCGCGCATGCGATGGAGGAACTGGCGCCCCAGGGCTTCCTGCTCAATTTCACCAATCCGGCCGGCATCAACACCGAGGCGGTGATTAAACACAGCAAGATACGCACGGTCGGCCTGTGCAACGTTCCCATTGGCATCATCATGGACGTGCTGAAGCATACGGGCGGCGAAGTGAGCGACCTGGAACTGGATTATGTGGGGCTGAACCACCTCGCGTGGGTGCGCAAGTTTGTCTTCCAGGGGAACGACATCACACAGACGGTGATCGAGAAGTTCATTGAGAACGCCGCCGAGGAGTGGGAAGTCGAGGCCACCCGCGAGAACATGATTACGGCGATACGCCGGCTGAACATGATCGTTAATCCGTACCTTCAGTACTACTACTCAACCGACACCGTATTGGACACGCTCAAAACGAAGGAGTGCACGCGCGGCGAGGAAGTGGTGAAGGTCGAAGAGAGCCTCTTCGAGAAGTATCAGGACGTGGAGCTGAAGGAAAAGCCCGAAGAATTGAGCAAGCGGGGCGGGGCGCACTATTCGACAGCCGCGTTCCACCTGGTGGACGCGATAGAGAACAACCGGGGCAACCGCCAGATCGTCTGCTGCCGCAACAACGGCGCGGTGCCGACCTTTGACGACGACGTTGCGGTTGAGATTCCGGCAATCATCGGCGACAACGGGGCCGCGGGCATTCCCCAGGCCAGGCCAGAACTGCCGATTCGCGGCCTGATGCAGCTGGTCAAGGCCTATGAATCACTCACCGTGGAAGCGGCGGTTAAAGGCGACCGCACCGCCGCGTTCAACGCGATGCTGCTGCACCCGCTCATGCCGGACGCCAACGGTTGCAAGGCGCTGCTCGAAGAGTTGCTTGAGATTAACCGGCCCCATCTGCAGGGGACCTTCTTCTAGGCGGATCGGCGCCATGAGGCGCACCGCGTGCTTCACAAACCGGCCCAAGGGACCAAGGAGAAACACGATGACCCGTCCAGCCATTTGCCAGACCAGCCTTCCCGGGCGCGAACCCGACAAGCGGGGCAAGGTGCGCGACATCTACGACCTCGGGGACAACCTCTTGATTGTGGCGACCGATCGCCTTTCGGCATTCGACTGGGTGAACCCCGTGGGCATTCCGGACAAGGGACGGATGCTGACGCAGATTTCCCTGTTCTGGTTTGAACAGGTGAAGAACCTCTGCACGAACCACCTGATTTCGGCCAACATCGCCGATTTCCCCGCCGAGTTCCAGGCGCACCCGGAGATTTTTGAAGGGCGGTCGATGCTCGTGCGCAAGTGCGAGATCTTCCCCGTGGAATTCATCATCCGGGGTTACCTTGCGGGCAGCGGTCTCAAGGAGTACCGCCAGCAGGGCACCGTGTGCGGCATAAAGCTCCCTGAGGGACTGGTCGAGGCGAGCAAACTGGAACAGCCCATCTACACGCCGTCGACCAAAGCGAAGTCCGGACACGACATAAACATCAGCCCCGAAGAGGCTGCCGAGGTGATAGGCAAGGACTGGAACGACCTGGCGTCTGCGACGGCCATCAGGGTTTACGAGCGCGCACGCGACATCGCGGCGGAGCGCGGCATCCTGCTTTGCGACACCAAATTCGAGTTTGGCGTGCGCGAGGGCAAACTGATCCTTGCGGACGAGATACTGACGCCCGATTCCTCCCGGTTCTGGCCTGCGGACCAATATCAGCCCGGAAAGAGCCAGCCGAGTTACGACAAGCAGTTCGTGCGCGACTGGCTGGAAACAACGGATTGGGACAAGAACTCCCCGCAGCCGCCGCTTCCGGCCGACGTGGTGGAAAAGACGCGCGCGAAGTACCTGGAAGCCTATACCCGCCTGACGGGCAAGAAGGACCTGTAAACGTGGAATCGGACCATTTTGACGATTCAGACGCCGCAGGGATGGACCCGCTTTGCGCTGACACCGCTCATGACGACGACAGCATGCATGAGGAGTGCGGCGTTTTTGGGGTCTTCGGCCATCCGGAAGCGCCAAAGCTTATCTATCTGGGGCTGTATGCGCTGCAGCACCGCGGACAGGAGGGGGCTGGCATTGTCTGCTCAGACGAGGGCGTGCTCAAGGCGCATCGGGGAATCGGACTGGTTTCAGACGTGTTCAAGCCGCACAAACTCGCCCGCGTGACCGGCGACCGGGGCATCGGCCACGTGCGCTATTCAACCTTCGGTTCGAGCAACCTGAGCAACGTGCACCCGCTGGTGGCCGATTATGCGCGGGGATCGATGGCGGTGGCCCACAATGGAAACATCACGAACGGCGCGCTGCTTCGTGAGGAGTTGGAAGAGCAAGGCGCTATTTTTCAGGGCACCACGGACACCGCCGTCATACTTCACCTCATATCCCGCTGCAAGAAGGCCACATTCACCGAGTGCCTTATCGAGGCGCTTGGCCAGTTGGTGGGCTCCTACTGCGTTGTCGCCATGAACGGGTCGGAGGTGGTGGCCGCGCGGGATCCGCACGGTTTCCGCCCCCTATGGCTGGGCAAACTGGACGGCGGCTGGGCGCTTGCGAGCGAGACCTGCGCGCTGGACATTATTGACGCCGAGTGGGTGCGCGAGATAGAGCCGGGCGAGGTGGTCACGATCACCGAGGAGGGCATCACCTCCGTGAAGCCCTTCGCCCCGGCGGTGCCCAAGCAGTGCGTGTTTGAATTTGTCTATGTGGCGCGCCCGGACAGCTACATCTTCGGCAAGAGCGTGGACGAGGTGCGCAAGAACCTCGGGCGCGAACTGGCGCTGACGGCGCCGGTGGACGCCGACATCGTGATGGCGGTGCCCGATTCGAGCAACCCGGCCGCGCTGGGCTATTCGCACCAGTCCGGGCTGCCCTTTGACATGGGCTTCATCCGCAACCACTACGTGGGGCGCACCTTCATTGAGCCCGATCAGGGCATCCGCGACTTCGGGGTCAAGATCAAACTCAACCCGTCGCGCCATGCGGTCAGCGGCAAGCGCATTGTGCTTGTCGATGACAGTATTGTGCGGGGGACAACGGCGAAAAAGATTATCAAGATGCTGCGCGCCTGCGGCGCGAAAGAGGTGCACTTCCGCATCGCCTCGCCCAAGATTATCGCGTCGTGCTTCTACGGCATAGACACGCCCAACAAGACGAAACTCATCGCCCACAACATGAGCGTCGAGGAGATTCGCGACTATCTCGGGGTGGACTCGCTTGCATACCTGGAGATAGACGCGCTGCTTCGGGCGACCGGCTGCGAGCCGTCCACCTTTTGCACAGCCTGTTTCACTGGCAAATATCCCACGCTCGTGCCGGACGATTACGTCCCCAAGAACAACAACAAGCGGCACGTGGACCACAGCACGGAAGTGTACGGCTTGTAGGAACTTGCGTGCGCGCCCTGCCGCGTTCCCGGCGATATTTGATTTGTCTTCTGCAAAGTGTTTGAATGCTTTCCGTTTGGCAGCACTCAACCCCGAAAAGGAAGCATTTCATGGCTCCGCTTAAAGTCGCCGTTGTGGGCATGGGCAATATCGGCAACGTGCACGCGCGCTGTTACCAGGCCAATCCGAAGACGAAGATTGCCGCCGTGTGCGACCTGGTCCGGGAAAAGGCCGATGCCGCGGCGGCAGCCTACGGGGCACGGGCCTTTTACAGCGTCCAGGAAATGCTCCAGTCGGGTTTGAAGATAGACTGCGCCAGCATGTGCACCGCCGGGAGGGAAAACGGGGGCGACCACTACACGCCGACCATGGAACTGCTGACGGCGGGCATCTCCACGCTGGGCGAAAAGCCGATTTCCAACGAAATCGACAAAGCGAAAAAGATGGTTGCGCTGGCGCGGAAGAACAACGTCCGCTATGCCATCGATCTGAATCACCGGTTCACCCCGGCGGCGCGCCTGGCGAGGCAGTGGGTGGATGAGGGCAGGCTGGGCCATCTGCACATCATTAACATGACGATGTGGATAGACAATCCAAACGAGACGGCGGAGCATTTCCACGCGCGCGCGCTGCACCCCCACTCCATTGATGTCATGCGCTATTTCTGCGGTGACGTGGCCAGGGTGCAGGCGTTCTTCAATCACGGCCAGACCCGCGACGGCAAGGTGCGCAAATGCTGGTCCAATCTCCAGGCAAACATGCTCTTTGAGAGCGGCGTGGTCGGGCATCTCACGGGCAGTTACGACGCGGGCGGCGGATTCGGCCTGGAGCGCTGCGAGGTGACCGGCAGCCGGGGCCGTTTTGTCCTGGAGGAGGCCTGCGAGGACCTTACCCTCTACAGCCGGAACAACAGCGGCCGCGAGTCGCACCATCACCTGGGGGGCATGACCAATTTCGGCGAAACCTTCGCCTCGCGCATCGCCGTATGGGTCGACCAGAACGTGAAGAAAGTAAAACCTGCCCAGGTGGACGGCAGCGGCGAGGACGCCCTGCGCGCGCAGAAGGTCATTGAGGCGTGCATCACGTCGTGGAACACGAACAAGGTCGTTTCGGTCAAGTACTAACGCGCAGAAGGGACAACCATGATAAAGCTGGGAGTGAACACGGTCCTATTCGGCGGGTTCGACTTTCGGACCGCCATGGAGCACATCAAGTGGGCGGGGTATGACGGCGCGGAGATTTCGGCCATCAAGGGGATGTGCGAGCATCTGTGCCTGGACAACTGGCAGGCGCAGGCGGGTGAAATTAGGGCAATATCTGCGGACTTGGCGCTGCCAATCACCGCAATGGAAGAGGCCGCGCTCGACGAGGACCGGCTGATAATGGCCTACCAGGCGGCCGCGGAGATCGGCATTCCGGTGGTGAATGTTGGGCCGGGAGGCGTGTCCAACAGCGAGGAGGACCTGCACGCTTCCATCGCGAGGCTTGAACGCCTGGCCGAGAAGGCCGAGGCCTTTGGCGTCACGCTGTGCGTAAAGGCCCATGTGGGCGCGGCGATCTGGAACACGGCGACCACGCTGGTGGCGATGGCTCAAATCGACTCCCCCGCCTTCGGCATTGACATGGACCCGAGTCACATCCACCGCGGCGGCGAGGTGCCCCGGGAGGCGCTGGAGAAGGTGGTCTCGCGCGTGCGGCACGTTCATATCCGCGACTGTGCGGGGCTTGGGCCGTCGCCGGGCACCCCTGAAATGCAGGCCTGCGGCCGGGGCGAGATTGACCTGCCGGGCTATTGCCGGGTGCTGGTCGAGGCGGGCTACGACGGACCGGTGAATCTGGAAGTTATCGGCGCGGGCGAATACCCGCTGAGCCGCTGCGCGGTCATCGCGGCCGAGAGTTACGGTTATCTGAACGCCTGCCTCAAGCAGTGCGGCGGACGTTGAATCCCCGACCGGGAAGGAGCATGACATGGCGAAGAAACTGCCCAATATCCTGATCTTTGCAATTGACAGCATCCGGCGCGACCACATGAGCTGCTACGGCTACCCGCGGCTCACAACGCCCCATTTCGACCGCCTTGCGGCGCGGGGAACCCTGATTGAGAACGGGTTCAGCCCGTATATCCCCACGACCCCCGCCTATTCCAGCATGGTTACGGGGCAGGACGTCATTTCGCACCAAATGGTGAGCCTTGGACCCAAGGGACCGCTTGACCCAAATCATCCGACGCTGCCGGAAATGCTCAAGACGGCGGGATACACCAGCACGGTCGTGGGATTCGACGAGGGCTTCTTCCGCGGCTTCGACAAGTACCTCAATTTCGAGGGGTGGATGGCCTGGGAAGACCGGCCGGCGCGCAAGGCCGAGAACCTAAACGCGGTGACAATTCCCGAGATGGACCGCCTGCACAATACGGGCAAGCCGTGGTTCCTGTTCCTGCGCCACATGGACCCGCACTCCCCCTACCTCCCGCCGCCGCCCTTCGACACGATGTTCTACTCCAAGAACCCCTGCGCCAAGGGCAACAAGAGCATGGAGCCGGTGAAGAGGTTCAAGCCGTTCCGCGACTTCCATCTGTCCTGGATGCCGCCGGGCATCACGGACAAGGATTATGTCATCGCCCAATACGACGGCGAACTGGCGTACATGGACGCCTGCTGCGCGCGCATCGTGACGCATCTTGAGGAGCTTGGCTGCGCCGAAGAAACGCTGATCGTCATCACCGGCGACCACGGCGAAACGCTGTACGACCACGATATTCACTTCGATCACCACGGGCTGTACGAACCTACGCTTGTGGTACCGCTCATTTACTACTGGCCGGGCAGGGTTCCGGCAGGCGTGCGCAGCAAGGCGTACGCTTTCCACGAGGATATGATTCCGACCGTGCTGGATGTGTGCGGGCTGAAGTCGCTGGCCAGGGGCGTCAAGTTCGACGGTGTCTCCCTGACGAAGTACTTCGACAAGACCGGTGAATCGCCTCGTTCGGAGTTCTACATCACCGAATGCACGTGGATGCGCAAACACGGATGGCGCACGCCCATTTGGAAATTCTGGGACGCGCTGGAGCCCGACTTTCACGGCAAGCCTCCGGTGGAACTGTACAACCTCATCGAGGACCCAGAAGAGTCGGTCAATCTGGCGGACAAAGAACCGGCCATTGTGGAGATGCTGCGCGCCCGTATGAACGCCTGGATCGCCAAGCGCTGCAAGAAGACCGGCAAGGGCAATCCCATAAATGACTACGAGATCGGGTTGGACAAGCACATCGGGTCGGTGGCCACGGCGAAAAAGCTTCAGTCTCGATAAAGCAACGGCGCAGACAATTTCTTCTGCCGGGTCAGCAAGTCCCTGATGATGGCGTTCGCATTCTCGGCCGTGATGCCGCAGGGCTCGCAGTAGACTTCCGGGTGGATGGGCTTCTTGAAGGTGTCGGGCGTGTGCGCGTCGGTGGAGACCGTGAATTTCACCCCGCCGTCGGCGAGGGGCTTGATGTCGGCGATAAGCGCCTCGCGCGTGTTCGGGGTGTCCCAATAGCCTTCGGTGCCGCTGCCCATCTCAATGTAAATGGATTTATCCTTCAACAGCCGTATCACTTCCTCCTGCTGGCCGGGCTTGAAAAAGCGCAGTTCATCGACGGTGAGTGACTCGCGTGTGCGCCCGGCCTTCTTGGCAAGCTTTTCCATGCGGCCCAGCCGGGCGGGGAAGGGGTGAAAGAGAATCATCGGCACGTCGAGTTTATTCTGTGCCTCGATGACCTGCTTGATGCGTCGTATAAGCAGGGCGCCGTTCGGCTCGTCGCCTTCGTGTGTCGAAGAAATATGCCAGCCTATGATCTGGGCGTCTTTGAGCGGTTCGTAGTTGACGCCGTCGTCCAGATCAAACTCAGCCACTTCCCAACCCTTGAAGATCAGGAGGTCCTTGCGCGCCGCGGCCAGCGTGCCGATGTCCGCAATGAATGCGCGATGCCCCTCCCTGCCCATGGGATACCACTGCTGGACGCCTTCCTCCCGGGCCCACTCTCCGTATTCTTTGGGAGTTCGATCGTACAGTTCGATGTGGTCGAGGCAGAAGAGGACCTTGCGCCCGTCGGCGACAGACAGGTCTATCCATTGGTTGAGCGGCAGGCGGCGCTCCAGACCGCAATGGATGTGCATGTCCATTTCACGCAGGGAGTACCGCGGCGTGTCCTGCGCGGTGGCGTTCAGGACGGCCATGGCGCAGAGGCACAACAGCGCGCCGGCGGTCAGATTCGCCTTTTCCAAGACGTGCGGCATGTTTTTTGCGACCTCCATCAACAACACCCAAGTTTGCCGGGGGAGCACTCTTCCAATAGGGCAACCGAAACGACCGCTCCCGGGTCCAAATGGCATATGTGGGCTTTGCGCCGTGACAGCGCCACCGGATGCCAATGGCCAGAGTATGGTTAATGCAAAGCCGTGGAGACAAATGCGCTGGCTGCTCAATGTGTCTGCCGGCGGGAAGGACCGCACGATGGCCGCTCTTTCGACGGCCGGAACAGTGCTCAGTCTTTCTTTCGAAACGGTTGACTATAACGCGAGGTGAAAATGGGTATTACAGCCGAAGGCGGCGCTAAAACGAAAAACACAGTCCTGTTTGCCCTGCTCCTGCTGTTTTTCGTTCAGCTTTTGGGGATGTGGATAGAAAGCATTTACCGGATGAGCCTTATCAAGCTCGCGCCGGGGAAGGAACTCTACGGGGTTCTGCTGTTGCTTCTGCCGTTGGCGGTGTTTGCCTTCAGCGAGAGGCGGGAGCGCGTCTTCCTTTGGATTGCAGTCGTGACCTTTGTGGCCATGCGGTTGTTGTGCCCAATGTTGGGCGCGGTGGGCCAGATACTTGCCGGCGGCGTGGGTGTGTCCATGTTTCTGGTCATTCTCGCGTATGCGTTCAGCGAACGCCATGCCCTGCTCAAGGGCGACATGGGGCAGGCTGTCGGGATTGCCGTGCTGCTGTCCGTGGTCTTTCGCAGTTGGGGCTCTTCAGCGGACATCTCAATGAGCGCAACGACGCCGGGCCTGTGCCTGACTTCGTTGCTGGCCTGCTTGGCTCTCTGCCTTTTCTGGTCATCGACGGCCGGCACCACAATTGCACAGCCGTCACCCACACTGTCCGCCTGCCGCCTTTTCCCCGCCATGCTTGGCCTGTTTGCCAATCTCACGCTGGTTTATCTTCTATACTCCTGCCCAACGGTTGTGCCGGCATGGATCGGCTACGCCCAATTGGGATTCTCGGGGCTGTGGGCTTCTGGATGTGTCGCCGTTGCGTTTGCGCTGGCCCTCCTGCTGTCACGGAGGATGGCTTCTCCCGGAATGCCCGCAGCGGG
Organism: Candidatus Hydrogenedentota bacterium; assembly: GCA_903902895.1. Lineage (GTDB taxonomy): Bacteria > Hydrogenedentota > Hydrogenedentia > Hydrogenedentales > CAITNO01 > CAITNO01. Next base: position 35,522 of record CAIUWO010000534.1, read on the forward strand.
CGCATGGAATGTGATTCTCATCGCGTTGCTGGCCGGCGGCCTCTACCTGGGCAGGCCCGTGCTCCCGGTGTCGGCGGCGTCGCCCGCGGTGTTCGCCAACGGCATTGCCGCGCCAGGCAGTTCCCTGCTGTACCTTGCTTTGCTTCTGTCGCCGGTTGTGATGTTCAACGTCCGGCATATTGCCGGACTGTCTCCCTGTGCGCGACCGCGGAATGCCGTGCTTCCCGTGATGGCTGGGATGGTTCTGCTGTTCACTCTGGCGCTGCTGCTTATCTTTTCCAATGTGTGGGGTTATGTTCCCTTTGGAACGTTCTTTCGCAACCGTTTCTATCTGCCGTTTCTGGTCGCGGGTGTTGTGACGCTATTACCGTGGCTGCTGCCGCGGCAATCCGGAGATTATTCTCGCGCCCCGGGGGGAGGGCGCCTGCTGGGTGCGTTGGCTATCCTCCTGCCCATGCTCGCCCTGGCTGGAGCCTTCGTGCATATGCCGCTGGGGAATCCTGTGAAACCCAAACGCGATCTCACCATCCTGACCTACAATATGCAGCAGGGGTCACACCTCAACGGAGACCGCAACTACATCAAGCAGCGCGACCTTTTGCGCAGACTCAATCCGGACATCATCGGTTTGCAGGAGAGCGACACCGCGCGCCCGTCAGGCGGCAATGTTGACGCTGTCCGGTATCTGGCGGAATCGCTCGGTTACCACGCGTACTACGGCCCCGGCTCGGTCTCGGGAACCTTCGGCGCGGCCATCCTGTCGCGCTATCCAATCAAGAGTGCGCGCAGTTTCTTCTCCCACAGCGACTCTGATGAAGTCGGCACGGCAGTCGCCGAGATCGATGTGGACGGCACCACAATAGCCTTCTTCTCGACGCATCCTTCCGGCGGCAGCGAAGTCATGGAGGCATTCGTTGCCGCGTTGAAGGCGGAGGCGGGAAAATACGCGCACGTCATTGCCGTCGGCGACTACAACTTCACGCCGCGGGAGCCCTATTTTGCCAGTCTGTCGGAGTTGTTACAGGATTCTGCGGCACAGTTGGGCGGGGCGAAGGTCGACAGTCATGGGGGAAATCCGAATCTTGCGGACGAAATAGACCACATCTTCGTGTCGCGCAACTTCGGCGTGGTGGAAAGCCACTACCTCCCGCCGACGGAATCAGAGACCGACCATCCCGCGCACTGGTCCGTGGTTAAAATGGGCAATTGACATTGGACAATTGACGATGGGGCGAGGAGAGACTAGATGCCGTCCTGCATTTCCGTGATGGATTCCGCTTCGGGTGCGGTAATCGGCACGGTGCGGGCGACCACGGGCCTTTTCCAGCGTCCGGTGAGGTAGTAGGAGACGCTGATTCCCGCACCGACGAAGGAACTGATCAGGATGCCGTACCAGATGCCCTCAACCCTGCCAAGGTAGTGGGAAAGGAACAGGGCGAGGGGAATGCGGACAATCCAAAACCCCACCAGGGTGAAGGCGGTTGTGGCCATGGTGCGTCCCGACCCGTTGATAATGCCGTTGCTCAGGAACATGACCGCCCACATGAGATAGCCGAAGCCCACAATGCGCAGGTAGCGGACGCCGATGGCGACCAAGTCGGCGTCATGGGAGAAGAGGCGCATGAACTGCGCGGGGAATCCGAGTGAAAGGAGGGTGGCCGGCAGTGTCAGCCCAATGCAGACAAGCAGGCCCCAGCGAAAGGTCTGCTTCACCCGGTCAAACTTTTGCGCGCCGATGTTCTGTCCGGACATTGTGGAGGCCGCCATGCCGACAGCCATGGCGGGCATGAAGGCAAGGAGGTCAATGCGCATGGCGATGCCGTAGGCGGCGGCGCTGTGCGCGCCAAAGCGGTTGACGAGCGTCACGATGACCACGATTCCAAGGGAAACGAGGGCCTGCTGGACCATGGACGGCAGGCCTATGCGCAACGTTAGCTTGGACATCTCCGGATCCAGGCCAATTTTGCGCCAGTTCGGCGCGGCAATATGGCGGACCCGGCGCATGTACATGGAAAGTGCGACAAGCGCGGCGGCCTGGGAAATGATTGTTGCCAGCGCTGTGCCGTTGAGGCCCATCTTTGGGAAACCGAACCAGCCAAACATGAGCAACGGGTCCAAAATGGCAGTCACCACCAGGGAACCTGCCTGGAAATAGAGCGGGGTCTTGGAGTCGCCGGCGCCGCGCATAACGGAGGCCAGGAAGAACATGCCGAACATGAGGGGCGTGGTCCAAAGAAACAGGTGGAGATAGGAAATTGCCAGGCCGGCAGACTCGGGCGGCGTGCTCATCAGCCGCACAAGGCTTCCAGCGGCCAAATCTCCGACCACAAAACACAGGAACCCCGCGATCGCGGTCAGGACCATGGAGTTCTGCACGACATGCCTGAGCCGATCCCAATCCTTGGCGCCGTAAGACTGCGACACGAGAACGTTCGAGGCGAGGCTAAGCCCCTGCCCAAAGGCGTTTAGCACAAAGAACACGGGGAAACAGGTAGTAAGTGCGGCCATTGCCTCCGCGCCAAGCCACTTGCTGACCCAGAACGCGTTGACCAGGCTGTAGGCGACATGGATAAGACTTCCGAGCAGCATGGGTAAGGCAAAGAAAACCAAATTCTTCGCGATGCTGCCGGTGGTAAGGTCTTTGCCATGTGAACCCGCGGGCCTCGCGGGAATTGAACTCATATTGCAGGTTTTCCGGGTGAGTGTTGAGTTTAGATATAACCACACTATGGCCGTTCATAACAAGTTCGTTGCAGTAAACAGGCCACATAACCATAGTATTCGCATGTGCATGTCGTCCAACGGCCGAAACACAAAGCCGGACAAGCCAACCGCTCCCTCCCTGAGAAGTTTCCGGTTGCAGTTTGCCATGGTTTATCAGTATTGTGCCTCCATGTTTTGAGACGCTTGCCACGTCCGTGCCGGTGCTGCTTCCGGTTGCGGCGACATGGCGCGGACTATTCCGGCGCCTCTTTGGGCCACAAGCAAGGGATATGGAGTATGAACATGCGGAAAATGACACGCCGATCATTCTTGGGGGCGGGAACTCTGCTTGTGGGCATTACCGTGTCGGGGTGCGCGACGGGACCAGCGGAAATCGTGGCCCCTGCATCAGGCGACCTGCCGCATGTTTCCCACTTGCGGGTAAAAAGGCCGCGTTCAATACGCATGCTGCAAATGACTGACATCCACCTCTTCTCAAGTGACCCGCCGTTGGCTGACCCCATGAACAAGAAGACGGTGTCCGACATGCAGGCGCTGATTGCCGCGACCAAACCCGACCTTGTGTTCATTACCGGCGACCTCTGGCGCGACCATCCTCCGGAGAAGTTGGACGAATTTGCGCGGTACGCCATAGAGCAGTGCGCGAATCTGGGTCTGCCTTGGGCGTATGTGTGGGGCAACCATGACCAGGTTGCCGACCGCGCGGCCGTGGACGCACTGCTGGAAAAGGCACCCAACGCGCTTTATCGGGGCGCGGGGTCAAACGGAAACTACGTGCTCAATCTGGAGGACCGCCACGGGAAAGTGGTGTGGCAGTTTCTGTGCATTAACACTTCAACCACTGGTTTGGTCGCGTCGCAGCAGGCATGGCTCCGGTCGCTTCCGAAGGGTACCAACAGCGGCGCAAAGGGTATTATGGCGGCCTTCCACATACCACTGAAGCAGTATGACAGTGTTTGGTCAAGCGGTATAGCGCGGGGTATCAAGTGCGAGAACGTATGCTTTGAACAGGAGGACGGTTCGAGTCTGGCGGTGTTGAAGTCACTGGGGGTGAAGGCGTGTTTCTGCGGACATGACCACGTGAACGACTATTCGGGGGTGGTGGACGGTGTGGACCTGATTTACGGCAGGGGCACGGGGCGTGGCAGTTACGGGGGGTTGCAGGTGCGCAAGGGCGCGAAACTGTACACGCTGGACGGGCACACGGGCAAGTATCGGTGGGAGTCGGTTCTATTCGACGGCATGCGCTGGGTGCCCGGTCCTGATGAACACACAGACAGGACGCCTGCCGACAAATAGCGGGGTGTCAAACCCCTCCCCCGCTCCCTTTGCGCCATGATTGACAAGCTCCGTGCTTGAGGGTTCGGGCAAAAGGGTTTCTTCGGTTTGACAATGTTGAGAGACTGGCCCATGCCAATGCGGAGCGAGGATTTATGGGCTAACCCAGGGAATGGTGAGCGAGGACATTTTGGGCGCATCCGTGGGGTCCATAGGGTCATGGTGCGTCCGAATCTCCATATGGTCGGAGATGCCGTCGTTGTCGGTGTCAAACAGGGCGGGGTTGGTGGCGTAGCCAAAACGGCTGTGAACTTCGTCACCGTCGTTCAGACCGTCCCGGTCGGTGTCGGATTGATTCGGGTCGGTGCCGTAGAGGCTGGTTTCCTCGGCGTCAGAAAGTCCGTCGCCGTCCGAGTCCACATCGTTGTCGAGCAGGGTGATTGCCGTGGCCGACTGGCCGTCAAGGGGAAGGGCGCAACCGGCGGGACTCGATAACCGCAGGGTGAAGTTCTTGTTGCCGTTGACCTGTGCGCTGGAAAGAATGGGAAACGCACAGCTTTGCGAGGACTCGCCCTTCTCGAATCGCACTGTCTGGGGTGAATCGGCATAATTCACTCCAGGAAGGGCCGTTCCAGGTTCGGAAGTTACAAATACTTCGGTTGGTCCGTCCGCGGGGCGCGAGAGGGATAGGGTGATAACCGCCGCACCGGAATCCTCATCCACGCTCTGGGCAGACTGGTCCATAAAAACTCCGGGTGCTTCAAGGAAGCTGCGTATGGCCGCATAGCTGCGGTCAAAGCGCCCGTAATAATCCGGCGCGTCGGGCAGGCTGCAACTCGCATCGCCCCCCCACAACTGGCCGATGATCTGTCCCGTGGCGGCGATGGCGAGAGGGCTTCCGGAGGAACCGGGTTCGGTGGTGCCCAGGTTCCAGGTCACCTGGTGATACCACTCGGGAAACGCGTTGGACACATTGCTGAGCGCCCCGTCGGTGATGCGCTTGAAGTCACCCCTGGGATGGTGGACACAAACTACCGGGGTGCCCAAGGGCGGCGGGACGACGGTCCATCCCATGCGGGGCAGGTCGGCGGGAGGCTCATTGCGCAGGCGCAGGAAAGTGAAGTCGGACCCACCGCCCGTGGTGCCGTTGCCGGTCATACCGGCCAGATAGTCCGCCCCCCCCACCGTGCGCGGCACGGTCAGCAGCGACGGAACGGCACCATCGCATGCGCCCGACTGATAGCGCCAATAGAATTCGAGCGATTCCGCGCCGCGGGACCCGGTCTGCCCGCGAACGCAATGGTTTGCCGTGAGCACAAAAGGCAGAGTCAGGCAGGGGTTTGCATCGGCGAGCAGTGTGCAGGTGCAGAACAGGACACCGGAACTGTCGATGGTTCCCAGCCCGCCCACGGCAAGGGCGAAATCGGCCCATTCGGGGCGGCAGGTAACGTCCTTGTTGCAACTTCCGGCAAACCCCTTTTCCAATCCTGTTTTCAGTGGATCGCGGTAGATGTGGGCCACTTTCGTGATATGCAGAGAAAAAGGCGGTGCGGCTTCATTTGCCGGGAAACGGCACTCGATGATGACCGTTTCGCCGGGGCACGCGGGCGCCCAGTAGGGCCATTCGCGGATGCCGGCGGTGTCGAGTGGGCCCAGCGCATTCTTCGGGTCGGCGGCATCATACAGAATGATCTCCGCGCCGGGAGGAAGCGCGAGCTGGTCGAAGGCAATGCGCTGTCCCAAGGCGCCGGGTGAGGTGATGGCGGCAGCCCATACTGTTCCATTGGCCACGGCGGTCTTCGCGCCCGCAATCACTTCCAGCGCTTGGGGTAGGTCCTGAAAAATTCCTATGCGCATGGCCTTTTCAGCCGCGACGAATTGGGCATCCTCCGCTGCCACACGTTTCATGTCCGGGGCACCGAGAACGATGCGCGGAATCCGTTCAATCTCTTCAAGGCTGAGATGGTGAACGGGCAGCTGCCGCAGCGCACGAGCCGCGGCATTGCCCGGTGTCATGGGCGCCTGCAGCAAGCCCGCGGAAATGGCCGAAAGTCCCAAGCGTGCGGCCTCAGCATCGCTGAGCAACCGGCCATCCTTCACATAGCGGACCATACTCGGCCCGCCCCCCGGAGACACAATCGACATTGCCTGCGCGTAGCCCTTTGTCGCGCCAATGGCCTGCAACCAAGTGGCGTCGAGATCCGAACCTTCCGGCAGCGCCTTTTGCCGAAGCAAAAAGCCGCGAGCCTCGTCCCTGCTCCACACGGTATTCCCCGCGCCTTGCGCGTGCTGCGCCAACAGACACAGCAAAACAGCGCAAATCAGTTGGTGAACAGCCCTTCGCAGGGTGTTCATCCCCGCGAACCCCGCCCCAACACTCCGGCGAGCATGAGTATGCCAACCAATGCAGCAATGGCAGTGATATTGGCCGGATCAGCCGCTTTAAACCATTGACACCCGTCCTGATTGCCGCCGTTTTCACCTTCTGTGGAGGTCTCGGGGGAAAGCCACTTCTGGATGATGGGGTAGGTGACATCGAAGCGTCCAAAGTAATCGGGCTCGGTGGTGCCGCCACAACTGGCGTAGCCACCGTACAACTGGCCGATAATGAGCGGTTCGGCACGTGTGAAGAGCGGACATCCGGAGGAACCTGGCTCGGTGGTTCCTTCCTGCCAGAGAATCTCGTGAAAGCGCTCTATGGGTTTGAGACGCTTTCCGTCGCGGGGACTGCCCGCATCGGTGATGGTGCCGAAGGAAATGCGCTTGGGCTGGCCCTGGGGGTGGTGAATGGCTGTGACCTGCGCGTCCACCGCGGCGGGTTTGGTTGAATGGCCGGCATGGGTGAGTCCATCCGGCGGGGCTTTGCGCAGCCGAAGGAAGGCGAAATCGGTGCCGTCAATGTTTTTCGACCCGGCGAGATAGTCGGCTCCACCCGTGGTGCGCGGAACCGTGTCCATGGCCGGCGGGCTGGCGTCGCAGGCATCGGACTGGTAGAGCCAGTAGACTTCCAGGGTGCCGGCCTCCGACTGGCCGCTTACGCAATGGTTGGCGGTAAGGAGATAGGGTATTTCGGAGTCAGGGACGGTATCAGCCATCAACGCGCCGGTACAGGCCCAAAGTCCGTCTGAGTTGGCCTTGGCAAGGCGACCAACCGCCATGGCCACAGTCAACCAGTCGGCACGGCAGGCCACGTGGATGTTGCACGACCCCACGGCTGCGGCCTTTTCGAAGGGCAGCTTGTACATCCAGCCGATGCGGTCAACCTTGATGGCCACGGTCCCGGCAGTGACCCCTACGGGCAGGCGGCATTCAAGCGTGACCGCCTCATTGAAGCAGGACGGGCCCCAGCCCGGGTCAGGAGCTGCCACGGCCTCCACGGTATCAGGCGCAATGGGACTGTAGGCTATCAATTCCGCACCCATGGGCAGTTCCAGCGCCGCAAAATGCAGACGAAGTCCCACGGCACCCAGCACTCGAAGCGTGGCAACCCAGGCACGCCTGCCGTCAGGCAGGTCATGCCATTCCCCAAAGACCGCCGCATCCCCCTGTACGGAGAGAGGAGTCGGCAGGTCCATGACCGAACCGTAACGTTCCAGCCCCTTGGCGGCGGAGTCCTCTTCCCCGGCTTTGGGCTCGCTTTCCTCCGTCGGAGCGGCGAGCACCGTTTCAAGGCGATCTTCTGCGGCGACCGGCAGCCAGGGGGAAAGCTTCTTTGCAGACTTTGCCCGGGGGAAACCGGGCAGTATTTCGGGCGCCACGGTTACGGGGGGCGCATCCCAGTGCTTGGGGGGCACGTCAAGCCCGACCAACTCGGCCTCAGAAAGCACCCTGTCCCCACTGTCAAAATATACGTCCACCCTGTCACCACCGCTCGGGGATTGGAGATGATAACCCCTCAGAAGTGCGCCATCGTGGGTGTTTTCCTCCCAGGCCAGAAGAACGATCCATTCCCCGGGGAGGTAACCAGCGCTTTCCAAAGCGGCCGGATATTGCGCGGTAAAGGCGGCGGAAGCCAGACACAAGAGCGGCACGATAAGCATTGCAATTTTATTCATGTATCGTTTTCCTGACTGCGAATACAACGTTTCTGCCTCCACATCTGGATACATACCAGCCAACTGCGCTCATTAAAGTCTACCCCAAAACTCACCCATGACATAATATCCTATGAGGAAGGAATATTCCCGCCTAAAAAAAGAGGCCTGTCCGTTAGCATCGCTGCGCAACTTCTGCGCAAACGAAGCGGTATTACGATACTACTACTATCACACATTTGCCTCAGCATACGCTTTTCCGCAAACGCGACACCCGCAAACGACGCCCTTGTGTTTGTCCACGCGGTTGAGTATCGTAACCACAAGCATTCGAACTGTTTCCGGTTTTCAATTCCCCGTAAGCTCTGAAGCCCAAGAGACTGCCCGGATGCCGCCGTTTAAGCCATCTTTACCCACAGACCTTCGCGACGAACCACAACAAGGAGTCTTTATAATGCCAGCGAAACAGGACAGGCGGGGTTTTACGCTCATCGAACTTCTGGTGGTCATTGCCATCATTGGCATTCTGGCGGCGATTCTGCTGCCTGCCTTGGCCCGGGCACGGGAGGCCGCGCGCCGCTCCAGTTGCCAGAACAACCTCAAGCAGTTCGGCTTGGTTTTTAAGATGTACTCAAACGAGTCGGGCGGCGCGTTCCCGCCGGTGCAGCACCAGACCTACTGCAACACCGGATGCTCGGGGGTCCTTTTGACGCCACTGGTTACGGGGGTATATCCGGAATACGTCACCGACCCGAAAATCTACGTGTGTCCCTCAAGTTCATCGCACAAGATTTCAGACATGTATTACGGCGGAAAAGAGGGGGGTGAGACGGTCCTGAATTTCAGGGGGGCGGACCACAATACCACGGAGTACAACAATTGGTGGGCGGCGACCTGGTCATATCTGTACTTCGGGTTCGTATACGATCTGAGCGATGAGTCGCCGGAGAATCTTGTCGATGGAAACGCATCGGGCATTATCTCGATTTTGCAGATCATCAAGCCGGACCTTGTCGTTCCTGCAAATCCGATGGTTCCGAAACAGTTTGTGTATCAGTGGATGAAGATTCTCCTGTCGTTGCCTGGGACGGGGAAGATGCCTGACAACCAGCGCGGAGCTGTGAAGGAGTTTGACCAGGACACAGAGGGCGTTGTAGATGGCACCGGTGTTCCGTGGGGCACGGGGCACGGCACAAAGCTGTACCGCCTTCGCGAAGGCATCGAGAGGTTCTTGATCACCGACATCAACAACGCGGCCGCCAGCAGCAAGGCGCAAAGCGATATCTTCATTTTCGGCGACATCTTGTCGACCAATGCGTCAAAGTTTAACCATGTGCCAGGTGGCTCGAACGTTCTGTACATGGACGGCCACGTCGAATTCCTGAAATATCCCGGACTGAAAGCGCCCGTGACCAAGTCCTTTGCCCTGACGGCGTCGGGATTAACACAGTAACTTCTGTAATTCCCACGGGGCGCCCGCTGCGAAAGTTGCGGGCGCCTTTTCCTTATGGACATGCGGTTGTGCGATAAGGCATAGTCTCCGCAATTTGAAACGGGTGCTGAAGAAGCGGATAAACAAAAGTCGGTTGCTAATGTTGATGACGACGTTAATATTGATTGCTGTGAATGCGCTGGGGCAGGTCCCTGAAAGCGCGCCGGGACGGGAGCTGTTTTCTGACCCGGCATTCGACCGGGGTTTCACGCTGACGGCTGCCAGTCATCCGGGACCAAAGGTAGAAATCGGCGCGCTTCAGACAACGGCGTCCCACGAAGGTGCCGCGCCCTCGTGGCGCATGCCGCAATGGGGCTCCCGTGAATTGCTCCAAGCTGGCCGATGCAGCGACATGGGCGGCGGACAATGGGGTGCCGAGAACAGAGCGAAGCGCGTCCTAGTCGAACACCTTGGCGACGGACAAACCGGGTTGCGGCTGGAGGTTCGCGGTGATTTCGAATATGACGGTCGCATGCGTGCGGCAGGGGAGCCGTGGCCGCACCTCTTGATAGAGCAGTGTTTTGACACACCCGTCATCCCGAAGGAATTCAAAACACTGTCCTTCGCGATGGAGGCGCGCATTCCTTTCTGCAAACCGGCGCCATGGAGTGAGGGCAAGCGTGCTCCCGGACTGCACACCGCGCAGGTGTCCGCGTTCTGGACCGTGCACAATGTCAGCAAGGGAAACCCGGATTGCGGTGACATGATCTGGTTCGGCATACCCTTCTTCGATGCGCGCCATGAAATTCCGCCTGCCCACTATGCTTTGGATTCCGGGAAAGCGGATGCATCGGGCAAATTCATATGCATGCTCGACGGGAAACGTTTCTGGAAGGAACCCACCGGTAATGGTTCCTGGCAGAAGGTCGATGCCGACCTGCTGGCGCTATTGCGGGAGGGACTGACGACCGCGCAACAGCACGGCTACCTGCAAAACACCAAGTTTGAGGACCTCTCTATAGATTCGTTCAACTTGGGTTGGGAAATTCCCGGTCCGTATGACGCCGCATTCGAGGTGCGGGGCCTGTCCATGCAAGGGGAGATAGAAGGAGACAAATAGTCGTGCGCTTCGGGTCTGTTGGGGGGAGGTTTCCATTGTGAGAATGCACCTCGCCACGACCAGACCACACGCCTGCCCCTGTCCCCCTTCGAAGGGGGCAGGCCCGAAGGGCCGGGGGATGTAAGTGGCTTTCGATGAAACCTGGCCGTATCGCGCGCGTCAAATGACTGGGTGAAGAAGTGTCTCGCCCACGGCAGAAAGAAACGGAGCCTCCATGAAGAAATGGCTGAAACGCATACTCCTTGGCCTGGCGGCCTGCGCCCTGTTACTGGGCTTCTTTCTGTATTTCTGGGTCATCCTGCCGCTCTGGGGGATGCCGTTCAATGCCCAACGCCACGGCAACCCCCCGCTGGTACCCGCGTGGGCGCTGGAGTGCTGGCTCTGGGAAGGGGATGAGGAGCAGCTCAATGCTGAGTACACCCTCGAATTGCTCAATGGCTACCGCGACAACGATATTCCGGTGCGGACCTGTCTGATTGACTACCCCTGGGCGGCGCGGCTCAACGACTTCAGCATGGACGAGAGGCGTTACCCAAACCACAAAGAATTCCTTGCTGCGTTGGAGAAGCGGGACATCCGCACCGTGCTGTGGATGACCACCATGGTCAACAGCAAGAATGGCAACCGTGACCTGCTGGAATCGGAGGACTGGTTCAAGAAGGCGGCGGACAGCGGCTACCTGTGCGGGGGGGACTATCAGTGGAAATGGTGGCTGGGCGAGGGTGGATTTATCGACTACACCAACCCGAAGGCCATGAAGTGGTGGCGCGGCATGCAGGACCAGGTGCTTGACTTGGGTATAGACGGCTGGAAACTGGATGACACCGCTTCCATGTTCACCTCGCGGCCCTTGGGCCTGCCCGCCTTCTATCAGAAGACGCAGGCGGGGTGGATGACCACGCGCGGCTACATGGACCACTTCTACCGGGATGAGTATAGGTACGGGTTGTCCAAGAATCCCGAATTCGTGACGCTGGGCCGTCCCATTGACAGCGTCCTTCCCTGGGCGCATCCCGAGGGCTTTGCCCCCCTGGATGCCTCGCTGGTGAACTGGGTAGGTGACAACACCCACACTTGGGAGGACAGTACACGCGGCATCGAGCGGGCCATCCGCTGCATCCTGGAAAGCGCCTCGCTGGGCTACAACATCATCGGTTCTGACGTGGGCGGATACCACGGCAACATGAAGATTCCACCGGAGCTCTACATCCGCTGGGCCCAGTTCTCCACGTTTTGCGGTCTCTTCTTAAACGGAGGCCATGAAGAGCGGCGGCTCTGGATGCGCACCCCGCAGGAACTGGAGCTTATCCGCCAGTACTCCTGGCTGCATACCGAACTTGTTCCCTACATCTACTGTTCCGTGGTGGAGGCACACAACGGCGGGAAGCGGCTCATGCGGCCCATGAAAGAGGGCAGGCACCAGTACGGTTTCGGCGACTGGCTGCTGGTGGCCCCGGTGTACACGCCCTCGGAGACCCGCGAGGTGGTGCTGCCTGCGGGCCGCTGGCGCTATTGGTTCGATGACAGCAAGGTCATCGTTGGGCCGGCGAAGATTTCGCGCAATTATCCCATTGGTGAATTCCCGGTTTACATCCGGGACGGTGCCATCATCCCCATGCACATTTCGCGGGAATACACAGGAATCGGCGGGCGCGAATGGGACAACTACCTTACCCTGAACATATATCCCTGTCAGGACAGCCATTTTGAAGTCCCCGCCACAGACAAGACAGGAACGATGCAGGTGTCGGTCCATGCGGGCAATCCGACCACTGTGACACTGGGTGGGGCCGCCAGGCTGCACGTGCTGCGTGTATTTTCCGAAGCGAAGCCCGTGTCCGTCGATTATAACGGCGTGGCGCTGGCGGAGGGACAGGACTGGCAATACCAGTCGGAGCAGAAGAGGCTTATTGTCAAAACCGAATCGGCGTTGAGCGGGTCATACGCTGTGAAATACTGAGTTTCGACAGCCTGCGGCGAAGCTGGAGCATGCCGGCAGGAAGTGCTATTATTTTCGCCTTGGAATTCGTTCCCATAAACCTGAAACAAAGGAACACGAGCATGGACCACGCGAGTTTGACCAGAAGGGCCTTCCTGGCCGCCGCCACCACCACCATGGCCTTTGGCGCCGTGGCCGCCAAGGAAGGCAAATCGGGCGTCCCCGCGCCGCCGGTGACGCCGAACACCGCAAAAGTGGTACCCCGCAAGCTTTCCCCCAACGAGAAGGTCAACGTCGCGGCCATCGGCGCGGGCGGCAAGGGCACCTCGGACATCATGAGCTGCAAGAAACTGGGCGAGAACATTGTGGCCCTTTGCGACGTGGACTGGGACCGCTGCGCCGAGTCATTCTACCGCATCCCGGAAGCCAAACAGTTCAAAGACTACCGCGTAATGCTCGAGAAGATGGGCAGTGAGATTGACGCGCTGACGATTTCCACGCCGGACCACACGCACGCCCCGGCGGCGTACATGGCCATGATGATGGGCAAGCACGTGTACGTGCAAAAGCCGCTGACGCACACCGTTGCCGAGGCGCGCCTGCTGAAAAATACCGCCAAGGAATGCGGCGTCATGACGCAGATGGGCAACCAGGGCCACTGCGGAAACGGCGTGCGCACCCTGTGCGAGATGATCTGGAGCGGCGCCATCGGCAACGTGCGCGAGGCGCACGTCTGGACGCACCGGCCGGTGTGGGACAACCAGGGCATGAACGTGCCGCTGCCCCCCGAGGTCACGCCGGAGAACATGGACTGGGATCGCTGGATCGGCACCGCCCCCTGGCGTCCGTACAACCACAAACTCGCGCCGCACGACTGGCGCGCATGGCAGGATTTCGGCGGCGGTTCGCTCGGCGACATGGCCTGCCACATCATGGACGCGGCCTATATGTCCCTTAAACTGGTCGAAGCCACCGATTACACGGTGGAAGTGGTCGAACAGCGCGGGCGCAACGAGCAGACCTTCCCGATCACCACCACCATAAAATACTCCTTCCCGGCCCGCGGCGAGATGCCGCCCGTGGACGTGTACTGGTACGACGGCCACTACCCCGACGAGAAGACGGGCGAGGAGATATACAACCGGCCCAAGCGTCCGGCGGGCATCCCCGAAACTGAAGAACTGGGCGACGGCAACAAGAACGGCTCGTTCTTCGTCGGCGAAAAGGGCATTCTGACGGCCGGCGAGTACGGCGGCGACCCGCGCCTGATGCCGGCAGAGACGATGAAAGACTACAAGTTCCCGGCCGAGACCGCAGAGCGCATCCCGGACGAGGACCCGTACTTCGACTGGCTCCGCGGCATCAAGGAAGGCAAGATGCCCTGCTCAAACTTCGACTATGCCGGTCCCTTCACCGAAATGGTCAATTTCGGCAACCTCGTGGTCAAGTCCGGTCAGAAGCTGCACTGGGACAACAAGGCAGGTGTCGTCATGGATGTGTCGAACCCCGCCCAGATAGTCAGCAAGGAATACCGCAAGGGTTGGGAACTGCCCTGCTAAGAGTCTGACGGCTCAAGCATTTCGCGCGCCGCATCCCGGCAAGGGGTGTGGCGCGTTTGCTTGAGGCGTGGGCAAGAAATTCTCGTCTGCCAGTCTTCTTCAGATTGGTTCGTCTTGCCGTTCGGGCATAGCCCTGCGTTAGCGCCCGGAGCGCGAAAGGTGTATCATTTTACATGGTCGACGCCGGTACGGACCCGGCGGCACCATTCACGACAATCAAAAGACAGGGAGAGAGCCATGCGCGGAAGAGGACTGTTTGCGGCGGCAATGCTGCTTGCGCTGGGTGCCGGCGCCGCACCGATGACGGTCGGCGCGATGAAATGCGAATACCGCATCAATCCACAGGGCATCGACGTGACGCTGCCGCGCCTGAGCTGGGAACTCCAGTCCAAGGAACGTGGTGTGGTGCTGTCCGCCTATCAGATGCTTGTTGCCTCGACGCCGGAACAACTGGCAAAGGACACGGGCGACCTGTGGGATTCGGGCAAGGTGGCCTCGGACCAGTCCACGCAGGTGCCTTATGCCGGCAAGCCCCTTGCTTCGGAGAAGCGATGCTACTGGAAGCTCAGGGTGTGGAACGCGCAGGATGAGGCCTCGGCCTGGAGCGAGACAGCGAAGTGGTCCATGGGCCTGCTCAAACAGTCCGACTGGCTGGGCAAATGGATAGGTCTGGACGGGGGGGAGGGCGAGTCGAAGCTGGTCTATGACGACATTGCCAAAGCGAGTTGGATCTGGTTTCCCGGGCCGAGTCCGGCCGCATCGGCGCCTGCGGGCAATTGCTGGTTTCGCACCATGCTTGTCATTCCAGGAGGAGCGACCATTCAGTCCGCGGTGGCCCATGTGGGCGTGGACAACTGGTGCGAGATGTCGGTCAATGGCGACATTGTCGGCAGCACCGGTGACTTCAAGCAGACCAAGGAATTTGACATTGCCGCCAAACTGCATTCAGGCGGCAACGTTATCGCGGTTGAGGCGGAAAACGCGGGTGACGGCCCCAATCCGGCGGGTCTGGTGGCCTCCATCGTGGTGCGACTGAATGACGGCAGCACGCAGCAGTTGATTAGCGGCGACGGGTGGCGGGTCACGGACAAGGAGCAGGCCGATTGGGCGAAGCCCGGTTGCGACGATTCCAAATGGAGTAAAGCCCAGGTGCTGGGCGGTTTCGACATGGCCCCATGGACCGGCGGAGGCAAGTCGGACAACAGCCGTCTGGCCGCGCGCATGCTGCGCCGTGAATTTGAAGCGAAGAAGGCGGTTGTGCGGGCCACGGTCAGTATTTGCGGTCTCGGTCTTTTTGAACTGCACCTGAATGGAAGCAAGGTGGGCAATGATGTGCTGGTGCCGGGCCAGACCGAGTTCAAGAAACGGGTCCTCTACATGACCTATGACGTGACGGACCGTGTCAAAGAGGGCAGAAACGCCGTCGGCGTAATGCTCGGCAATGGGCGCTTCTACGCGCCCCGTTTCACCCAGCCGACGGCGACCAACACCTTCGGCTACCCCAAAATGATGTTCCAGATGCGGACCGAATACGCCGACGGCACCTCGGAGACGCTGGTGAGCGACGCTGCCTGGAAACTGACCACGAAGGGGCCCGTCCAGGCGAACAACGAGTACGACGGGGAAGAGTATGACGCCCGTTTGGAGATGCCGGGCTGGGATGCGCCCGGCTTTGACGACAGCGCGTGGGAAACGGCCAAGGAAGTCGCCGGTCCCGGTGGCGTTTTGTCGGCGCAGATGGCCGAGCCGATCAGGGTGATGGAAATCGTCAAGCCGGTGGCCGTTAAGCAGCCCAAGCCTGGAACCTACGTGTATGACATGGGCCAGAACATGGTCGGCTGGTGCAGGTTGTCCGTGCAGGGTCCCGAGGGAACGGAAGTCAAGCTGCGCTTTGCAGAAACGATTAAGGACGACGGCTCTTTGTATCTGGACAACATCCGGGGCGCAAAAGTGACCGATCTTTACACGCTCAAAGGCGGGGGGGGCGAGGTCTACACGCCGCGCTTCACCTACCACGGGTTCCGCTACGTGGAGGTGACCGGGTACCCCGGCGAGCCCACCCTGGCCGCGCTGGAAGGGCAAGTGGTGCATGACGCGGTCGCCGAGGCGGGGAGCTTTGGCTCTTCCAACCCGCTGGTGAACCGCATTCACAAGAATATCTACTGGGGCACGCGCGGCAACTACCGCAGCTTCCCCACGGACTGCCCGCAGCGCGACGAGCGGCAGGGCTGGCTGGGCGACCGTTCTGCGGAGTGCAAGGGCGAGAGCTACCTGTTTGATATCGCGGCGCTGTACGGCAAGTGGGTGGGTGACATGGAGGACGGACAGCGTGATGATGGCAGCGTGTCCGACGTTTGCCCGACCTATTGGCCGCTGTACAACGACAACGTCACATGGCCGAGCACCTTTGTTATCGCGCCCGACATGCTCTACACGCAGTACGGCGACACGCGGGTCATTGAGCGCCACTATGACGGCATGAAGAAGTGGATAGAGCACATGAGGGGGTACATGAAGGACGACCTGATTGCCAAGGACAACTACGGCGACTGGTGCGTACCGCCCGAGGAAAAGACGCTGATTCATTCCAAGGAGGAGAAGCGCAAGACGCCCGCCGAACTGCTGGCATCCTCCTATTTCATATACGACGTGCGCCTGATGGCGAAATACGCCGGCATGCTGAAGAAGGATGACGACCGCGCCGCTTTTGCCGCGCTGGCCGACCGCATGACCGCCGCCTTCAACAAGAAGTTCTGGGACGCCGACAAGGGCTATTTCGGCAACGGTTCGGAAACCTCGCAGGTGCTGCCGCTGGCGTTCGGAATCGCCCCGGAGGCGTCGCGCGGTCCCGCGTTCAAATACCTCGCAGACAAGATCATGAACGAGGGCAACGGCCATCTCGCGACGGGGCTCATCGGCGGCCAGTGGCTGATGCGGCTCCTGTCTGACAACGGGCGCGCCGATATTGTCTACACCATGGCCTCCAAAGAGGACTATCCCAGTTGGGGCTACATGATCAGCAAGGACGCCACGACCATATGGGAGTTGTGGAACGGGGACACTGCCGACCCCGCGATGAACTCCCACAATCACGTCATGCTGGTGGGCGACCTCGGGATATGGTTTTATGAGTATCTTGGCGGCATTCAGGCGGACCCGCTCAAGCCCGGTTTCAAACATGTTGTCATGAAGCCGCATCCGGTGGGCGACCTCAAGCATGTTTCCGCCATGCACCAGTCACTTCACGGACTGGTTTCGAGCGAATGGAACATGGATGGCGGCAACTTTGTCTGGAGAATTCAGATACCGGCGAACACCTCGGCGACGGTCAGTGTCCCGGTCCAAGGGGACAATGTGGTAGAGGAGGGCGGCGCCCCGGCGGAAACGGCCACCGGGGTTAAGTTTCTCCGTAGAGATGAGGGCTACGCCATCTATGAGGTCGGCTCAGGAAGTTACACTTTCGTAACAGACTGGAAATAGGCGAGATGCAGACCATGGCCACAGGGATGGGATGCGTCGAGCATGTCATCCCCGTGGTTCTTAATCTATTGTGCGAAAAATTCTGGGAAAGCCGACTTGACGGGGATGGGTGGAAAATCGTAATGTGTCAAAACTTTGCGAAATCGGGGGGTATGCCTGAGGCAAAGTCGTGCTTTTCTGGAATTGGCCGCAGGCGAGGCTTGTGCAAGCTTCGCCTGAGTCTTTGGATGAAATGTGTCCCAAGGCTGGGACACAGTGCCTAATATTGGAATCTACTTAACGTAACTTTAAGGAGTGAGACGACATGGAACAGTCCCCGGTGATCAAGTTTTTCAGTGGTGAGAGCGTACCGGTTGAGTTGCACAAGGTGCGCATTGTGCAAAAGCTGCACCTGAATCCCATTGAAGAGCGTTTCAGCGCGATCAAGGAGGCGGGTTTCAACTCCTTCCTGCTGAGCACGCGCAACGTGTTCCTGGACATGCTCACTGACAGCGGCACGAACGCCATGAGCGACAACCAGATAGCCTCCATGCTGCGGGCCGATGACGCGTACGCCGGATCGCAGAGTTTCGAGCGCCTTCAGGAGGCCGTCCAGGAAGTGTTCGGGGCGAAGTATTTCCTGCCCGTGCATCAGGGTCGTGCCGCCGAACACATCATTTTCCAGGCCTTCGTGAAGCCGGGCGACATCATCCCGATGAACTACCATTTCACCACCACCAAGGCCCACATCGAGATTCCCGGCGGGACGATCCTGGAGATCTACCACGACGACGCGGTCCAGATTAAGAGCTCAAAGCTGTTCAAGGGCGACATTGACGTCGAAAAACTCAAGAACGTCATCGCCAAGCACGGCGCCGACCATGTCCCGCTCGTCCGCATGGAGGCGTCAACCAACCTGCTCGGAGGACAGCCCTTCTCCATGGCGAACATGCGCGCGGTGCGGGCCGTCTGCGACCAGCACAACATCCCGCTCATCATGGACGCCAGTCTCATCGGCGAAAACGCCTACTTTATCAAGCAGCGCGAGCCTGAGTTCAAGAACACCCCGATCAAGGACATACTGCTGCTCATGTGCGGCCTGTGCGACATCGTGTATTTCTCCAGCCGCAAGGTGAGTTCCACCCGCGGCGGCGGCATCTTCACGAACAACGTGAAGTATTATGACATGCTCAAGGACATGGTCATTCTGTACGAGGGCTTCCTCACCTACGGCGGTTGCTCCATCCGCGAGATCGAGGCCATGGCCGTCGGGCTCCGCGAAACAACCGATGAGACCGTGATCAGCCAGTCGCCACAGTTCATCAAGTTCCTCGTTGACAGCCTGGACGCGAAGGGCATTCCCGTGGTCACACCGGCCGGTGCGCTGGGCTGCCACGTCGATGCAACAGGCTTCCTGCCGCATGTCCCGCAGTGTGAATACCCTGCGGGCGCGCTCGTTTCGGCCTTCTACCTCATTTCCGGCGTGCGCGGCATGGAGCGCGGCACGGTGTCCAGCGTCCGCGACGCCGACGGCAACGACGTGCTGGCCGATCTGGAGCTGATGCGTCTTGCGATGCCGCGCCGTGTGTTCACCCTGTCCCAGGTGAAATACGTGCTCGACCGTTTGGACTGGCTGTATCAGAACCGCGACCTGGTCGGCGGCCTCAAGTTCTACTACGAGCCCAAGGTGCTGCGCTTCTTCATGGGCAAGATGGAGCCGACCTCCGCGTGGCCTGAAAAGCTGATGGCCAAATTCCGCGCCGACTTCGGCGACAGCCTCTAGTCCGCAGCAATACAGACCGGACACGTCCGTCCGGCACAAAACGGTAGCAAGCGCATCCCCGGGCCGGTCTTCGGCCCGGGG
Source organism: Candidatus Hydrogenedentota bacterium (assembly GCA_903902895.1). GTDB lineage: Bacteria > Hydrogenedentota > Hydrogenedentia > Hydrogenedentales > CAITNO01 > CAITNO01. The sequence continues at coordinate 54,931 of CAIUWO010000534.1, forward strand.
ATGCTTTCTTGGAGGATACAAGCGTTTGCACAAGATGGGTTGAAGCACGATAGCCCGCAGGGGACTGGCATCCTGTTTCCGCCCAATGTCAGGACCATGCCAACGCGGACTCGCACCGGAAACAGGTGCCTGTACCCGGCCGCACAGGACCTTGCAAACAGCGGTGTGGCAACGCCGGGTGGCCGAAGGGTACGATAGAGCACAATCATCGGCACTTTGAAAAAGGGACTCACACATGCGCTCTCATCTGGTCTTCTGCTGGTTACTTTCCCTCCAAATATTGCTGGGCTTTCATGCGAAAGCCGCGGATATCGTCTGGACCAAGACCACGGGACAGTATCCGGTGGAGTGCGCGCCCGTCATTGCAAAGACGGGCAATCATTCCGCGGCAGTAGCTGTGAACCGCGGCGGCGAGGTCATGGTGTGGGGGCTGGACGGAGCGGATATCTTCGGAGGAACTGACGGCAAGGTCGCGCAACTGCCAAAGGGCGTCTGGTCCTCCAGCCCAGCAGTAATCCCCGCCGCGCAGGGCGGCGGCATCGTTGTGTGCAACGTCAAGGGCTTGGTGGTGGCGCTGGACGCGGCTTTTCAGCCGCGCTGGGAGTACCAACTCCCGGGTGAGACCTCGTTTAGTTGCGCCGCGCCGGCCGTGATGTCTGTGCCAGGAAAACAAGAGCTGGGGTTCGTCCTGAGCGACCAATCAGGTACGGTGACCTGCCTCGACATGGCAGGCAAGGTGGTGTGGCAGACACCGCTCGGAACGGGCGAGTGCGATGCGCTTGTGGCTGTGTTGGAAGAGGAGGCGGCAACGGGACTGCTGGCATCCGCGGGAACACAGCTTCACAGACTCGACAGTGCGGGCAAGACTCTATGGTCCCACGATCTCAAGGCCAATGTCAGTTCTCAAGCCCAAGTTCTGTGGATTGGCGACAGACCGACAATCTTCTGCGGGACTGTTGCCGGGGACTTGCATGCCCTGTCCATGGACGGCAACCCCGTGTGGACCGCCTCCGTAGGGGACGAGGTGGGCAACACAATTACCATGTTGGAGAGGCCGGATGACCCATTGATACTCTGCACGGGGCTTTGGGGTAATCTGTATGCGCTGGATCGGAATGGGCGGCGGGTATGGACGCATATGTTTCGTTCAAAGAATCGCGGCACCCCCGCCATTGACTTTCAGGGCGATGGAAATCAGAAGATAGTGCTGACGACCTACAGCCAGCACGTTTATATGGTGGACCAGAAAGGAAATCTTGTCGATGATGCCCGGCTCAGCGGTTGTATCAACGGTTCTCCCTTATTGCTGGACGATTTTGGTGATCCCTTCCCGGAAGTGCTGACTGTGGACGCGTCGCTGCTCGCTCACCGTGTGCGTGTCGGAGCCCCCAAGTCCGTCTATGGTCCGGCTCCGGCACCGGAAGGTATTGAGCTGATCTGGCCCGCGTCGAATGCGCCGGGCGAAGAGGCAGCGGTGACCGTGCTCAATCCCAAAGGCGGGTTGTTATGCGCGAATCTGCGCGGCGCCGGCGCAGAGGGGGAGATCAGAATACAAGGAATGGTAGCGTCGAGGTCCGCATTTGAGATATCCATGCCCGGTGGCGAATTGAAGGTGAGAGAGACCTGGCAGTGCGTGGTGCGTGACACCACTGGCAACGTTGTTGCGGAGGGTTCATGGACGGTTCCCGCGCCCGATTCCGTGCCTGAAGCGCCCGCCGCAGCGCTTCGCGCCTGGGCGACCCCGGCCTATGGGTTGTTCGACGCGCAACGGCTGACCCCATGCAGCCGCGAGGGCGGTGAGGTGCGCCTGTCGGCCGTCTATCAGGACGAGGTGGAGCAGGGAGCGTTTATA
>CAIUWO010000535.1 GCA_903902895.1 Candidatus Hydrogenedentota bacterium
GTGGCGCCCCCCCAAACGGAGACGAAAGTGTCCGGGCCCACCGTGGAATTGCGGGGTGTAATGCAGAAAGAGGGCTCACTGCCGCGGTTCCGCATCATTCTCAACGCGGCGGGGGGACGAAACCGCACAATGGACATCATCCTCGGTGAAACGGTTTACGGCCCCTGGAAAGCCCTCGAATACAACATTTCCTCGAAGAAACTCACCCTGTCCAATGCCGAACGGCTGGTGGTGCTCGACACGGGCGAGACCATCGAACTGCCGGAATAGCCCCCCCCGGTGTGGTTGCGCCGGCTTTCTGGAAATACACAGATATGTGCGGGTGTTCCTCCGCCCAGTGAATGTGTGACAAGAACGGCGCGGGGCCGCAAGGCCCGGCCATGGATGGAGGATTGGAAAAATGAAAAGTGAGTTTGCAAAAGGGGTTGCGTTTGCCGTGTTGGCCATGATGGTCGGGGCGACCGCGTTCTGGTGGCAGGCCTCGGACAATCCCGCAATGGCGGAGGCCACGGTTGGACAGGCGCTGCCCGCCTTTGACCTCGGCGACGTGGATGGCAAGAAGCACTCGCTGGCGCAGTATGCGGGCAAGATAGTGGTGGTCGAGTTCTGCAACCTCGGCTGTCCCTACTCGCGCGGCACCGACCCCGACATTATCGCCCTCGCGCAAACCCATGCGCCCAAGGGCGTCGTGGTGCTGGGCATTGACTCCAACACAACCAACACGCCCGCGGACATTAAGAAGTATGCGACTGAGACGGGCAAGACCTATCCGATCCTCAAGGACCCTGAAAACAAATACGCCGATGCGGTGGGCGCCAAGACCACCCCTGAAATCTATGTCGTGGACAAGGACGGCAAGCTGGCCTACCACGGCGCGTTCGACGACCGCGCGCAGCCCGACAAGAAGGGGAAGACCCCCTACGTTGAGAACGCCGTCAAGGCACTCCTGGACGGCAAGTCCGTCGACCCGAAGGAAGTGAAGTCCTGGGGCTGCGGAATCAAGCGCGTGACAAAATGAACTGCGGGGCTTGCGGGAACGGAGGCCTGCCAATAGGGCGGCTTATCCGCGGCCTTTCGGCGGCCGCCCTGGTGGTGCTTCTCACGGCCTGTGGAAACGCACCCACCGTGGACAAGAAAGCGAACACCGGCGCGGCGGGCCTGACCACCATGGATGCGAAAAAAATGGGTGAGCGAATCAGGGCGGCGCACGGCACGGTGGTGGTGGTGAACGTTTGGGCGACCTGGTGCCCGCCATGCGTGGCGGAGATGCCCGAATTCGCGCGGTTCCACGCCGAAACAAAACGTTCCGATGTGACCTTCATCAGCGTGTGCGCCAACGCGCCGGACACGATTGCCGCCGAGGTGAAACCCTTCCTTGAAAAGAACAAGATCACGTTTCCCGTGTCCGTGCTTTCCAACGCCGACCCGGTGACGATTGGCAAGGCCACCGGCGCCGAGGTCAGCGGGGCGCTGCCCCTCACCCTCGTCTATGACCGCACGGGAAAACTCCAGAAGATGCTGGAGGAGTCCGTGACCTTCGACAGCCTGATGGCGCTGGTCAAGCCGCTGCTGTAGGCGCCATCACACTCTCGCACCGGCCAATGTCCCGCGTTGCGGGGGTGTCGTTTCGGGAGATTGCTTCGTAGGACTTCGTCCTTCTCGCAATGACGGCACGCAGCCGGCCTTTGCACTTCCCGCAATGACGACGTATGGCCGCGCGCTTTTCCCCCACCCGCGCCATCCGGTAGA
>CAIUWO010000536.1 GCA_903902895.1 Candidatus Hydrogenedentota bacterium
CGGCCTTATCGGAAGAAGAAGCCATTAGGGAAGCAGAGGATATTGCGTCAGAAAGGGTGATTTTTGCGACCGTTATTGAGCAACATGACAAGTTGCGGGAGACGCTCACCCCGCCAAACAACGATTCGCGTAGCTTCTCCAGTGGCGGTATTGAGTGGAGTTTCTCAGATAGAGACCATTGCACCGCGTTCTATTTGCAACGCATATTTCACTTTAGACGTGGCCATTTGTGCTGTGTCTCAAGGAGAAGATCGCATACCGATACTAGTTGGTTCTATTTTCTGAAAGGTTGCGATTCAATCGTCGCTTTGCACAAGCTTGGTGAATCGTGGACTGTTACTGCCGTTGCAGGCAATAAGGTCCTTTTCAGCAGGAGACTGCGCGACGTTGTCAGTGATGTTGTTTGGGGCGTGCCGCCGTACCGGGAAAAGTACTTGGACTTTGATTGCCCAGAAGCAAGTAGATAGAACAGAGACAGACTTTCCTGACGGCAAATCAGGGCAAATCGGGGGCAGACCAGGTTTCAATTCGTGGCCTGTCCCTTTTCTACCGTCCCTTCTCTAACGACTTTCAGATGTGCGCCTGACCGACGCCAGCACGGACTCCACCCTCGGTTTCATATCGGGCGGCAGGTTGGGCAGGGCCAGCACCGCCTCAAGCTTCTCCCCGATGCGCTGGACTGTGGCCGTGTCGAGCCATGCGCCGTCATCATCGCCGCGCAGCGGCTTGCCCGACGCCTTGACGGCGGTCTCCTCCATGCTGACGCGTTCAAGCACCGCCGCGCCCGCGGGGCCGTAGTACAGGTCGCAGTACTCGCGCAGCAGTTCGTCGAAGGCGATGTCGGGATTCCAGAGCACCTGCGCCCAGAGATAGGCGCGCATCTCGGCCAGGTCGGCGGGCGCATCCGCGCCGGACGCGCCGCCCAGCGCATAAATGCCGGACACGCCGTTCTGCGCGCAGAAGAGCACATTGGACGGAATGGCGTGCAGATTGGGAAAGGGCAGGCGCGGGTCGCGCCGGTTTGCCGCCTGGTCGAGCACCCAAAGCTTTCCACCCAGTTTGGCCCAGCCGCGCAGGTCGTCGGCAAAGGCGGCGTTGGCCCGGTCCTCCATGGGCCGCGAGAAATCCATGTCCAGGGCGGAAAGCTGCACGACCACGTTTTCCGCCGGGCAAAGGGTCTTCGGCGGACGGCGCAACGCCGGCGGCAGTAGCAGGTGGATCCGGGGGGGCGCGTCGGGAAACAGTTCGGCGAGCCGGCTCGCAACGCGGTTTGCGGTGAACAGCACGCTGGCGGCTGGACTGCTCTCCTGCGCGTCGCGCTGCGCGCACTCCGCGGCGGCCACCGGGGTCATCCAGTCCAGCGCGTTCAGGCTCCATGTGTTCGTGTCTGGGGGCCATGCGGCCCGTTCGCGCCGCGCCTTAGTCTCCCCCTGGGCGCTTTCCCCGGCGCGGATTAGGACGGCGAGCGCCTCCGCGATGCGGTCCGCGCCCGCTTCAGACCCGTACTCCGCAGTGCTGGCCTCTTCCCCGGCGGCGGGCCGGAGCGGCGCGGCAAAGGCGTCCATGCCGGGCGGCGGCGGGGCGAAAGCGGCGGGCAGGCGCAGTCCGCGGCGGAATTCCTCCGCGGTGGCGCCCCGCCACTGGCCAAACACACCCGCCTCCCGGAAGGCAAAGGCCGCATCGGCGCGCAGTTCCACGTTCTTCATGGTAAACTCGGCGGCTGTCACCCGGGTCACACCAGGCGCGGCCCAGCGCGCGCCAAAGGCGGCGGCAAAAAAGCCGTACACGCCGTGCAGGGTGGCCTGGTCGGTGGTCCCGGCAATGAGCAGTTGCTTCCGGGCCCCCTTGGCGGCATAGCGCGGGCCAGGCGTGTAGGTGCGCGTCAGGCATCCTTCGGGGGACAGTCCATCAAGTTCGCCGGGCTTCACCATTTCTTCGGTGATGATTTTCGCGCCAAGCCAGACGTTTATTAGGCCGCTGTTGACGGTGCTGGCGGTGATGGTCCTGCGCGTGGCCTGATTCCAATAGCGGCAGAAGGCGTCCGCCGCGCACTGGCTCAGCGGGGACGGGTTCTCCGGGGTAACGACGTGAAAGTCCTCGTACTGGCCGGCCCCCGCCCAGACGTGGCGGGCATCCCCGCCGGGCGCCTGCGCAAACGCGGCGCACTGAAACACAACAAGCGCTATCGTTGAACACAGCATGACATGCCTTTCCCCGGTCCATCCCCGCGCGTGGCCGGAATCATATGACACGCGCGGACTATTTTCCGTCCGCCGGCACCGCCTCCACCGCGTCCAGACCGGTTACCATCGCGGGGGCGATGGTGGATCCGCCCGCGTTCTTCTCGCACCATGCCTTCAGATCGCCCGCCCACTGGCTGCGCCGCTCTGCCGGTTCGAGAAACCCAAACACCCCGACAGACCGGTACAGTTCCATCAGGGAGAGCATGAAGTTGTAGACCGTGGAGGACGCGCCCAAGTCCGCACTGTGGCTGGCCGTCTGCGCGTCCAGCAGGTCGGTGACGTTGACCACCCCGCGGCCGTAGCCAATGGTGACGAGGTTGAGGCTCTTTGCCGCGGCTTCGGACGCCGTGCGCGATTCGGCGATGTTGGTGTAGGAGGCGTGGGCCTTTTCCGCCGCGGTGCGGATGCGCTGCTCCAGTTTCTGCGCGACGGCGGCGCGTTTGATCTTCAGCGACTCCAGCGACTCCCTGGCCTGGATGCGTTCGGCGTTGCGCCTGCCGCCCGTGTAGAGCGGCAGCGAGCCCTGAATGCCCAGGGTCAGCGACTGCTCGGGGGTGCCCGGTATGAGCCCGCTGAAAAGGGAACTCTCGGTGCCCTTGCCCCCGGCGTAGAGCTTGTATTTCATCTCGGCCTGCACGCCCACGGTGGGCACGTAGTACTTGCGCTTCCGCGCCGTGTACAGGCGGCTGCCCGCCTGGATGCCGCTGTCGATCTGCTTCAGTTCCGGGGCCTCGCCCAGCCCCTGTTCGACGGCAAAGTTGCAGAACTGCCCAAAGCGCGCGGGGTCGGCCAGAAACGCCACCATGTCCTTCTCGCCGGTCAGCAGGATGTCCTCGTTGACGGCCACCTCGGTCAGGCGGAAGGCCTCCTGCTCGGGACGGTTGAGCACGCGGTTAAACTGAAATTCGGCGGCCCGCCGCAGGGCGCCCGCATTGACCACCTCGATGCGGTTCTGCGCGGCCTGCGCCTCCCACCGGTACACCTCGCCGGGCCCGGCCACGCCGACCTCCTCGCGGACCCGGGCGATCTCCAGATTGGCCCGGGTCGTGCGCTGGTTCTCGCGCTGGATGCCCTCAAAGGCCTTGACGCGCAGCACGTTAAAATAGGCGTCCGACGCCAGCTGGATGATGTCCAGTTCAAACCCGTCGTATTCGTGCTCCAACCCCTCCTGGAGCCGCTTTTGTATGGCAACGTTGGCATGGGCCATCTCGTCGTAGACAAGCTGGTTGACCACAACGGACCCGGTCCAAAGCTGCTCCGGCTGGAAGGAACTGGCCAGTGCCTTGTCGATGGACGAGGCCGTGCTCCGCGCGTCCACCTGCGGCAGCAGGACGGCCGCGGCGGCGGGCACGTTCTGCGCGGACGCGCGCAGGGCCCGCTCCTTCTCACTCAGGTCGAGATTGCCCGACAGGGCGGCCTGCACCGCCGAAACCAGGTTGTACTCGAGGGTAACACCGGTGTCCTCCTCGTTGAGCAACTCCGCCTCGGCGGTCAGTTTCCAGGCGGGTGAATAGCCGATGGCCCGGGCCGTTGCCATGTTAATCGTCAGCGCTTCGCCCGTCTTGAATTCGACGGACAACTCCCCCGCCGGCACCCCGGAAACGAGGATGCGCTGCAGGTAGTTGGCCACGCGCCGCGAAAGCCGGCGCAGTTCCCCGTCGGGCACAAGGGTCGCCAGCGCCCCGTCCCGCACATCGTCCAGCCCCATCATGGAGAAGGACGGCAGGCGGCGCGCGTTCACCGCGCCGGCCAGTTCGGCAAACTGGTCCATGCTGAGATTGGTCGTGGGACCGTAATAGACCGCCTCGGTGTCCGGCGCGATGGCGGCAAGGGTGGCGGCCGCGTCGCCGTTGGCCGGAACGACGCGCACGTCCAGCCCGCTTTTCTTGAACTCTTGGGCAAGGTTAATTTGCATTCCCTTCATGGCCTCCTCGGTGAAGCCGTTGGCCACGAAGGCGAGCCTGGTAAAGGGGTGCATTTCCTGAAACATTTTAAGGTCGCGGGAAAGGGGGTTGCCGGCGGCAATGTAGACCAGATTGGACACCCCGCTGCCCTCGCCAGACCGGGGCAGGCCCAGCAGTTCCGAATCGACCACCCGCGCCGCAATGACCGGCTTGGCCAGGGACCCGCGGCGGCAGGCGTCAATGGACCCGACAAAACCGGCCGTCACCACCGCGTCCACCTTCGGGGCCGAGAGCAGTTCGTCCATGGCCCGGCGAATGCCGGAAAGCGTCCAGTCCCCCTGCCGCTGCTCAAAACGCACGTCATAGGACTGGCCCAACATTTCAATTACCTCGGCCTTGAACCGATCGACCGTGTCCCCCCGCTGGGGCGGTCCGTCCAGCAGCAGCCCCACCGTCATCACATGGAGGGGCGCGCCCCCGTCCGGCGCGGTCTCAGCCCCCTGCGCTGGCGCCGTAAAGGGGGCGCAGACTGCGAAAAGAACGGCAACACATGCCAAAATACGCGACCCAATCATGGGCAATATCTCCTGATTATCGTCCCAATACCCCTTAGAATATACGCGAAACGGCGATCATACTCCAGCGAACGGCAGCATATGCGGTTTTCGGGCCTATTTTCGGGGAGTGGCCGGGTGTTCTGCCGCGTCAGCCTCTTGCCACCGGGAAGCGTTGCTGATATACTATTGACAATCGGTCGAGGGCCGAATCGTGTCATAACCGGAAATGGCCAGTACGAAATGACCATGCGTTTATGTATGCAGACCGTGGGGGTCGCCGCAGCGGCAATAATGGCGCTGGGCGGACGCGCATTCGCCGAACCCAAGACCGGCGCGGTCCCCGGCAAGGTGCTTGTGGCGGAAGTGACCAAGGCCACCGGTCCCGTCGCGGCGGCCCGACCGCAACTGGCCGAGCGGCCCAAGCCGCGCACACTGCACCAGTTTCGGGACAAGTCCGGGACGATGACCTTCACCAACCGGCCGGACAAGTACAAGACCAAGAACGATTTTGTGGAGGTGTCCATCCGCTACGAGCGCATCCCGCTGCCGGCCAAATACAAGCCCGCGCCCGCGCCCAGACTGGCCCCGCCGATTACGCCGCGGACGGTGGAGGACGCCACCATCCGCGACATCGTCCAGCGCTACTCGACCATCTACGGGTTGGAGGAGCCGCTGGTCTACGCGGTGATCCACGCGGAAAGCGCCTTCAACCCGGACGCGGTGTCCTCCGCGGGCGCGCGGGGGCTGATGCAACTCATGCCAGGCACGGCGCTGGAGATGGGGGTTACCGACATTTTCGACCCGATGCAAAACGTGGCGGGCGGCACGCAGTACCTGTCCCGGATGATGGACCTGTTCCACGACAAGGAGCTTGCCGTGGCGGCGTACAACGCCGGGCCGGAAAACGTCAAGAAACACGGCGGCATCCCGCCTTTCGACGAGACGCAGAACTACGTCAAGGTCGTGATGGCCTATGAGCAGGCGTACCGCAAGGGCGGATTCGTGCCCAATGTGCGCATGGCCAACTCGAAGCAGTACCAGTTCCACCACAAGCTGGGCAAGGCCCCGGCGAAGGGCTCGTTCACTGTCTGTTTCCACAGCGGCCTGACCCAGCCCGCCGACCAGGTGGTGGACAAGGAACCCTACTGGTTCATTGAGTACGCCAACCGCTCCTACCCGGTTCGCAAGGACTTGGTTAAATCCATCGAGAAGGCGGCCTGATCCCGGCCGGGGACACTTCCATGGGCACCACCTTTCTTCCGCAATTCGAGGGACGCCTGCCGCAAGACCTGCCGCCGGACGCGCTGGCCCGCGTGGCAGAAGCGGTCAGGACCGGAACCTTCCAGCCGGGAACGGCCAAACGGGGACAATACGAACTGGTCTTTGAGGAACGCGACCGCATTCGCTTCCGCGCGCGCACCCTGCTGACGGCGATTGGCATCGGGCTCAACGATGTCACCCTGGAACGCCTGCATGACGGGGGAATCACCTACCTCGTCAGCTTCTACCGCTGGTTCTATTACTGCCTCGTTATCACCCTGGTGGGTCTCGCCGTGCCCTTCGGCATGCTCGTCGGCCGAATCATGGGCCCCGTTCTGGGCCTGCGCCCCGCCTTCGGCGGGGGCGGGCCGTGGACCACTTTCCTGCTTGCGGCGGTCCTGGTGTTTGGCCTGTTCTGGCCCTTCATTCTGACCGCAATGCACAAGCCCATGGCGCGCGGGTTCCTGGAGCAGCTGGTGCGCGGGGCCTGCGCGGGGGATTGCCAAAGGGGTTGTCACCGTGGGTGACGTGGCCCTTTGGCATTGTGTTTGCCCTTGGCGGCGGCACCGTCGGCTGTTACGCCTCCAGAGGCGGCGCCCTTAATCTGCACCAGCCCCTTCCGGTCACTGGGACAGGCACCCTCGCCAGTCTCTCCCGGTCGACAGCCGAGGGCGACTGTCCTACATTCTGAAGGCGGCACCCTCGTGCGAGGCCCGGAAGAGTTTCAGGAACACAGCCTCATCAAGTGTCCCCGGCTGGTTGCGGAACCGGTAGGGATCACCGGCAATGTCCGACGCATAGGCCTCCACCGCGCCGTCGGGCACGCCGTGGTCGCGCGCGGCGGGCGACACGCCCAAATCCCGGAACAGGCCGTGAATGCCCTCCCCCACCGCCCGCGCCACCGCGTCCGGGTCGGCGGGGTCGGCGGGACATCCGAGGGCGTCGCACAGGGCGGCGACTTTTTCGGGCACCTGGCCCGCGTTGAAGGCGAACACGGGCGCGAGCAGCAGTCCGTTGGCCAGACCGTGGGCGATGCCGTGGCGCAGGGTGAAGTAGTAGCCCATGCCGTGGACCACGGTGGTGCCGGTCTGGGCGATGATCATGCCCGACAGCATGGCGGCATGCAGCAGGGCGCCGCGCGCCGCAATATCACCGGGATGGTCCGCGGCTACGGGCAGCCAGCGCCGCACCAGCCGCACCGCCTCCAGCGCAAGGGGGTCGCCCATTTCGCAGGACTGGCGCGAAACCATGCCCTCCATGGCCTGGCTGAGCGCGTCGAGCCCGGTGGCAATGGTGACGCCGCGCGGCATCGACACCGTGAGTTCGGGGTCCAGCAGCGCCAGTACGGGAAAGAGGGCCGCCCCGCGCACGGTGCGCTTGGCGTTGGCAGC
>CAIUWO010000537.1 GCA_903902895.1 Candidatus Hydrogenedentota bacterium
CGAAGGGGGCCAACAGAACGACTTCTTTAACACCCGAAATCCGCGTGCATGATGATCAGATAGGGTTTTCCCGCACAAAATGGAAGAGGGGCGGAGCACAAACCGGAATATGAGGAAAGAGGATTGCAGAGGGGAAAAATGCTGGGCGATACTGGACTCGAACAGTGACCACCGCCGTGTGAACCACGTCTGGTACTACTTTACCAAACAAGCACACACTTTAAGCCTTCTGTTTTAAACTATGTACAACTTAATCAGTGTAACAGCTCTATCATGTAATATCAAGGGATCGCGCATAATATGTGTACCGTACACACCCGCCTTGTGTGTCGGACTAAATGAGTGGGTCAGGAGTTCGGCGTGATGACCTTGAGGATGCGGCGATGACGGTGATTCGGCGGTGCACAGAGGGCCGGCAAAACAAGGCATGCCCGCAGGAGGCGCCAAGCGGTGCGCCTCCACGGGCCGTTCAGGCGCGTATTTCAGGAGATGCGGGCGCTGTGAGCCTGAACAGACAGGAACGGAGGACGACTGAGCCTGCGGCCAGACTGCATCCTGCTCCGCTCGGTCCTCTCGGCTTCGCGCGGCTCGTCATCATGGCGGGGCAACAGTCCCCGGAACCAATACGGTCGTTCCAGCTTCACCGTTCGCAAGTGCGCCTGAACTGCCTGCGCCGCCTGCCGCAGTGACGGACAGACCGGACGTGTCGCTTGAGGCCGGGTCAAAGCGCAGGGCTACGCGGCCGCCTCCGCCGCCGACTTCACCCGCCCCGCCATTTGCGGAGATACTCCCGTTTCCACTCAGGGTTGGGGTAATGATGTTCACCGTGCCTCCGGAACCGCTTCCCCCCTGGTCGCCGTTTCCGCTCAAGCCGTTTGTGGAGATGGTTCCGTTAAGTTCCAGCTTTCCGGTCCATAGATACACCCAGCCCCCGCCGTCACCGCCCGGTTCGCCGTAATAACCGCACGAGCCGCCGGAACCCAGTGCTGCCGGGCTGAACGTGTCACCGTAGATTGGATTGGGCTGCCCGTCGTAGGTGCCACCCAAACCGCCGTAGGAACCCGCGGAGCGGAAGGAGGCCCCGGCCACATTGCCCAGCGTCAAACCGTTGTTGTTCGGGTGGCCGTGCCTGCCGCCTAGATATCCCCTTCCGTCGGCTTCAATGGTCGAGCCCGTCTCCAGGAACAGTTCCCCTGCACGAACCTCAACGCGTGGCTCAAAGGCAGGCGTCGCGTCGAAATGGGTCAGGTGAGCAGTCTCCCTCAGGTCCAAGGTGTGGACCACCACCAGTGGGTCGGCCAGCGCCAGGCGGGCACCCCTGCGGAAATACACGTTGTCAAAGCGGCTGATGGCCGCGTACGCTTCTCCGGGCTGCGTCACAGCGTCCACGGCCGGCTTGCCATAGGTCGCCAGCGTGACGGTGTTGGCCGTGTTGGACACGATGGCATAGGTCACCTCCTGCGCCAGGTTTGGGTTGAACTCGACGCCAACAAGCGAATTGGGCCAGTACTCAAGGTTCGCTTCGATGGTGACTGTGTCACCGTTGACTTCCTGCACCCGGCCGTAGCCAACCGGCGTCAGCGTGGTCGCATGTGAAGCCGCGGCCGCATCCAAGCCGGCGTCGAGATAGAGGTCGCCGTGCGCCTGGCCGGACTGCTTGAGCAGCACGCTGCCGGCCGACGCGTCATTTGCCGGGCTGGCGGCGATGCCGCCGAAGGCTGTCACCGACCGGAGACCGTCAAAGTCGTTGCCGGACCCGCCGAGATTGGTGTATTCCAGACACACCCGTCCGCCGCCGCCGCCGACTTCGCCGCCGCCGCCGTTGGCTTCAATGACGCCTGTGCCGGCCACCGTGGTGGCCCGCACCCAAATCGAGCCGCCCGAGCCGCTGCCCGCCTGTGAACCCTGGCCATTGGTGCCGTTGGCCGATACGTGTCCGTTCAAGGTGACACTGTCCGCGGTCAGCCAGACCAGACCGCCACCGTTTCCGCCACGTTCTGCGTAGAAGCCGCAGGAGCCGCCCGAGCCCAAATACGCCGGCGTTGACGGAATGCCGTACACGGAGTTGGGACCCGCACCATCCCACAGGCCGCCGAAGCCGCCATAGGACCCGCCGGACCGTCTCCGGGCACCGGGAACACCGCCGATCGTGACGCCGTTGTCGTTTGCGGACAGGACTCTGCCGCCGGGATATCCCTTTCCTGAGACATCAATGGTGCTGTCCGCATCCACCTCAATGGTCTTGGCTGTGATGCGCAGGCCGTTCTCGTTGTTCAGGCTTTGGGTCAGGAGGCTGCCAGTCAGGAGACGCAGGGAACTCCGCGCGCGGATGTTCTCGTCGCCCACGACCTGGGCCTTGTTCCGCAGGGTTATGTTGTCGAAGGTGTACCCACCCGGAAGCACGGTGGATGCCTGCGGCGTGTCCACGCTGAATCCGTCCAGGACCAAGTCGCCGTAGGTCTGTCCCGGGCCCTTCAGATAGAGCGTGCCGTTGCCGCCGATGCGACCGCTGCCACCCTGTCCACCGAGCGCCTCGAACTGCGCCGGGTCCGTGTTTAGTGTGGCGTACCGGACTGCTATACGCCCGCCGCCTGCGCCAACCTCACCGCCGCCGCCGTTGGCCTGGACAACTCCGGGACCCGACAGCGTGTCAACGCTGATGTTGATGGTGCCGCCCGCTCCGCCGCCGGCACCGGCGCCCTGACCGCCCACACCGTTGCTGGTCATCGTCCCGTCTATTTCGAGCGCAACGGCACGAATGACGATGCGTCCTCCCCCGTGGCCCCCGTGCTCGCCGTAGTAGCCCCTGGACCCGCCGGACCCATAGTCCGCGGGGTCGGTCAGGCTGTCGAAGGTTGCGGTGGGTGTGCCCTCAATGCGGCTTCCGAGACCGCCGTGCGAGCCTGATGACCGGAAAGAAGAACCGTCGGCATATCCGGACGTGTAACCCGGGTCGTGCCCGCTCATTCCGCCGGGATAACCGCGACCGTCGGCCTCCAGCCACCCCGAGCCGCTGATGCGAAGCGTGTCCACGGTCAGGTCGAGCCGCGGAATGGGGCGCGTCACATCCGCGTCAAGATGCGTGACGCGGCTGTTTTCGTCTATCAACATCGTCCCGTAGACCACAATCTGGTCGTCAAGCACCAGGTAAGCGCCACCCCGCACGGTAAAGTTGTCGTAGCGGTAAATGCCCGCGTACTGGGTGCCCACGGCGGCCACGCCGGTAAGCGGAGGCTTTCCCGTCGTGTCGAGCGTGATCTCGGTCGCCGTGTTCGACTTGACCCGGTACGTTTGGGTCTGGTTCAGATTTGGATTGACTTCGAGTCCCACCAGACCATTGGGCATATAGTTGATACCACCGTCGGTGATGAGCGTGTCGGCGCTCAGGCCCGCGTTGCGGCCGAATCCCACGGGATTGAGCGGCGTGGCCAACTGGGTCGTTTCCGCGCGCCCGGCATCGGCATAGAGGTCGCCGAAACTCTGGTCGGAACGTTTGAAGAAGACGGTGCCGGCGCTGCCCGCCTGGTCAGTCCGATCGCGCTGCCCGCCGCGGGCTGTCACATCGCGCAGGCCGTTGAAGTCATTGCCGGGCAGGCCCGTATGGGCATGGTATACCGCCACACGGCCGCCTCCGCCGCCGCTCTCGAATGCGCCACCATCGGCACTGATACGGCCCATGCCCTTAAGGAGGGCCGTACGGATAAGGATAGAACCGCCCGACCCGTCCCCGCCGCTGCCACCGCTGGCCGTGCCGCCGTTGGCGCGAAGCGCTCCGTCCACCTCAACGCTCTGGCTGGCGTTCACCGTGATGCGCCCGCCGCCGTTTCCGCCCGCCTCGCCGTAGTAGCCTCTCGACCCGCCGGAACCGAGGTAGACCGGGTTTTCGGGCGTGCCGTACACCGTGTTGGGTCCGGCCCCATTGGTCGTATGGCCGATACCGCCGTAGCTGCCTGCGGACCGGAAGTTCGAACCCGGCAGACCGCCCAGGGTCATGCCTTGGTCGCCGGGGTTGCCCGGGCCCTTGCCGCCGGAATATCCCTTGCCCGTGGCGTCCAGTGCGCTCGTGTCGTCAATGAACAGGCGCTGGGCGGTAACGGCAAGGCCGGTTTCATTGCCCTGCGAGTGGGTCAGGATGCTGCCGCCAAGAAGGCTCAGCGCCTCATTGACGACGAGTTCCCCGTCGGCGCGAACCCGCGCGTTGTTCCGCAAAACAATGTTGTCAAAAACGTAGCCCGGCGGAATGGGCAGGGCGGAAAAACTTGATTCCCCGCCCGGCTGGCCGTCGATCACCAAATCGCCTGCGCTCAGGCTTAAGTCATGAAGGAAGACGGTCCCGTTGCCGCTGACCCGTCCGCCCGCAATCCCGCCGCCGGCGGTGACCAGGGCCGTGTCCATCGTCGACAGGTCTGTGTAATGCACCGCCACGCGGCCGCCGCCGCCCGGCAATTCGCTCACGCCACCGTTGGCGCGCACCGGTCCGGCGCCGGACAGTGTGGAGAGCGCCAGATATACGGAACCGCCGGAGCCGTCGCCGGCAGTACTGCCGTTCCCCGTACCGCCGTCGGCCTGGACTGAACCGTCCACCATCAGGTTTACGGCCTGAATGGAGATGCGGCCGCCGCCATGTCCGCCGTGTTCACTATAATAACCTCTCGAACCACCCGACCCAAGGTCCGACGGCATGATAAGGCTTCCATAGACCGGATTGGGCGTGCCTTCTATTTGCACGCCGTATCCGCCACAGGACCCGCTGGAACGGAAAGTCGCCCCGTCGGCAAATCCCAGGGTCCACCCGGGGTCGTGACCCGGACGACCGCCGGGATAGCCGCGGCCCGTAACGTTGACCGCGCTCGTCGCGTCCACCAGTACGGTCCAAGCCTCACAATCGAGACCGTACTCCGTCGTCTCATCGGTTTCCGGATGCGTCATCACGGCGTTGTTCCGCAATGCGATATTCTTGAAGACGTGATGGCCTGAGAGGGTGAGCGTTGCCCCGCTGACCCGCACATTGCGGCCGTCCAGCGACAAGTCTCCCTCGTTCAGAACCGTGTTTGTGGTGATATCCGTCCAGATGGTGCCTGCCGTGAACATGGCCTGCTGGTCGGGCAGCAGAATTTTGGCGTTGTCTGTGGGGGGCGCTTCGCGGTTGCCCGTGGTGTCCACACCCACGGTATAGAACTCGTACTGCCCGTCTCCGCCCATGCGCGTCGAGTCGAACAATACCGTGCCGACAGCCCCGCTCTGCGGCGTGAAGCGGCCCTGCGGGTTGCCCGCCTCGGCACGGGTATACCGGTTGAACGTGCCTATACCATCCTTGCGGAAGTACAGCTCCACATGGTCAAGGTCACTCAAGCCGTCCATGACACGGTAGGTGACCGTGGCCGTCGCCCCCGAGGGTGCTGAAACCGCTGTCGCCTCGGTGGCCGGCGGAATCCGGTCACCGCTCCGAATCACAATGTCCACCGACGGGGCCTGGCCTTCATTACCCGCCGCGTCGCGCGCGAAAGCCAGCACACGCACCTCGGGGTCGATGACGAGGTCCGGCACCGTGAACGCAAACGAGGCTGAAGTGTCCGAGGACGGCGGCGAAATCGTTTTGAAGCCGCTCCGCACAACGGACCCGAGCGTGACAAAGCGAATCTCCGTGACGCCGACCATGTCGGCCGCAGAAACGTTTACCGTTACGGTTTCGCCCGTCGCAAATACGGACTCCGCGGCCGGCACGGTGATGCGGACCGCGGGCGAGGTTTTGTCCCCGATGACCAGGGTGAGCCGGGCCGCCACGGACGGTGCCCCGCTGGTGTCGGTGGCCTGAACCTGGACAAAAATCTTGCCACCGATGGCCGCATCTCGGGGAACCTTGAAGACCAGTGTCTGCTCAACCGAAAGCGAAGGCGGCGAGACCGGCCGCAGGTCCGAGGCGACCACCGCGCCCGTTGTCGAAAGCCCTATCTGGACAACGCCGCCGAGGGTGTCTTCCGCACGGACCCGGATCAGGACGTTCGCACCCCGCTCGACCACCGTGTTGGTCGCAGGCGAAAGGATTATAGCCGTGGGGATCGGATCGGCGCCCGTGTCCACAACCACATGCACCTTTACAGGGTCGGTGCCCGGCTGAAACACCGTTACGTCGGTGGCGCCCGGGGCCGCGGCCGTGACCGTTCCGCCCGAATCCACCGTGACTATGCGTGTGTCGCCGGAAACAAAGGACAGCGGCCCTTGGGCCGGCTGGGTGGAACCATCACTGTAGTGGGCCGTGACCGCCAGCGTAACGGATTGGTTTATGGCCTGCAGCGCAACCGGGTCCGGGGTGACGCTGATGTGGGCAAGCACCACAACGTGAACGGTGATTTCACAGGCCGCGCTCTTGCCCTCGACCGTGGCCGTGATGGTGGCCGTGCCGTTGGCGATCGGGGCCACCCGCCCGCCCGGCGACACGCCGACAGCCGCGGGATTACTCGAATTGAATGAGGCCTTTGCCGTGAGGTTGGCGGACGAACCGTCGCTGTACTGCCCGGTGACGGAGAGATCCGCATAGACCCCAAAACCCGTGAATGTGTGTGATTCGGGAGAAACGGTGACGCTCTCAAGCACCGGTGCCGCCTGCACGGTGGTTTCTGCGGGCGCGCTCGGATTCGGGGACTGCGTCAGGTCATAGGCGACCACGCGGAGCACCTGTCCCGCTTCGGCGTTTATGCCCCCCGTAAAGGCCCCGCCTCCGTCGGCCTGCACCGAAACGGTCAGGCCGAGTGCGGTGTTCGTGATTTCGACCTTTGCGCCGCCCACGCTCTGGCCGTGAACGGTCACCTGCCCGTTCACGGGATAGGACACGCTGGTGATGGAGGGCGCCGCGGGCGGCTGGCCTGGAGGCGGCTGCACGACGGAAAACTCAAGCACCGACGCCGCGTCCGCCGGATCATTCGTGACGCCGATCCGGTTTGTCGCCACAATCGTCAGTCTGTGCGCGCCCAGGGCCAGCGTGGCTGTGTCAATGCTGAACGGGTCATAACCGGCGGCGACAGGCGCACCCTTCGCGTTGTCGAGATAGAACTCGACCTTGTCAATACCCACCGGGTCGCTCGCGCTGGCATTCACCATAAACCGCTGCCCCGCGATTACCTGCATGCCGTCCTGCAGCGTGCCGAAGCTGACCACAGGCATGTTTTTGTTGTCGGCCAGCGTGAAGATCAGGGTGTCCTCACCGGTCTGATTCAGCCCGTCCACCGCCACGGCCCGAACGGAATGGGACCCGACTGACAGGCCGAGCGTGTCCAGCCGGACTTGGTACGGTGACAGGGTGCTCGTGTTGAACGGCATTGCCGCCCCGTCAAGGTAGAACTGAATCTCAAGCACCCCGCCGGAAACCGCGGTCGGGGTCAGCGGCACCGATATGCCGTGCAGAACCGGTTCGGCGGGGTTGTCCGGAAGGCTCACCGCGGGCGCTTCGGCCGACGAGGCCACCCACATGCCGATGGTGGCGTTCTGAGCATTGCCCATGTAGTCGTACGCAGTGCTCATGATCTGATAAGTGTCGCCGTAGACGAGCTTGGAACTGTCGATCGAGAAGACGTACGGCGGTTTGTCTTCGGAGAGCACCGCCTTCGCGTCAACGAGTTGATACTGCCCCTCGGGATCGTCGAGGTCCTTGATGCGGCATTCAACTCGGACCACGCCGCTGCCCTGGTCGGTGCCGTAGGCGTCCACCTTCACCACCTGTCCCGGGATCACATAGTCCGCCCTGACCGGCGGCAGGATTGTGAGCGTGAGTTCGGGCGGGGTCGTGTCGTTGAGGTCCATCCCGGTGGTGCTGAATGTGCTCTGCCACGGGCTGTACAGGGTTCTCCCCTCAAGGTCCCGCGCGGTGCCAATAAAGACCGTGTACTCGGTGTCGGGCTGGAGCCGGTTCGTGATGCCGTCGTTCACCTGCCAAATCGCGGCGGTGCGGTCCATCACCTCCTCGTACCGCAGTTGCCCCGGTATCCGGTTGCCCAGTTTGTCCGTCACGTTGAAGGTGCCCCCCTCACCCGTGGTGATGGAGGACTCGCTCATCTCCGCACTGAACAGCGCCACCACCGGGGAGTCGATGCCGATGCCCGTGGCGTTCGGCGGCGGCAGCACGGACACCGTGGGCACGCCGTCGGGCACGTCCCTGCGTGGGGGGAAGGTGCCTGTGACACAACCGCAGTATCCCGCGAACACCTGGAGGGTGATGTTCTGGTCCGCCAGCCCCATGCACGAGGTGATGGGGCCCGTCTTGCGCGGCTTGATGAGGAAGGTTTGGCTGGTGCTCTTGCCGGGCAGCATATGGCCGAGGGAGCGGGTGACAATGCCCTCGATTTCCCGGTATTCAACCTCCTTCGTGACGGGATTGGTCACCGCCTCCACCAGCAGGCCGTCGGCGCCCACATCGAGATCAAGACTGGCGTACAGGGCCGGCAACTCGCCGGTGTTGGTGATGTCCACCTTCATTTCATAGGGCTCGTTCATCGTCACGTAGTCGGGGTGCATGAGCTGCACGAGGAATTTTGGCGGCCCTTTCACCTCGACGTCCGTGACCGCGCTGCCGTTGAACGCAATGGGCGCGGCCGCCGGAATGCCGGGGCCGGTGAGAGTGCCGCCAAAATTGACACGCACCTTGCGGGTGCCAATCTCGTCGCCGCGAATGATGAACTGCTTTTCCACCTGTCCCGGTTGTCCACCGTCGCCCGGCAGGATGTCGCCAAACGCCGCAAGCCCGTCGGCCGGGAGCACGTTGGACAGGCCGCCGTCGGGGAAAGAAAGGGCCGCGGAGACGTTTGTCAGGGTGAAGATGCCGGACGCGTTCATCAGCAGCAGGCGGCAGTTGAAGAACTCTTTCAGGCTCTTGATGCGCCCTTCGATAATCAGCACGCCCGGAATGGGCGGGGGAGAGGGCTGCTCGGGCGTCGGCGGAGGGTAGTCTTCAAAAACCACGATCTGGATTTCCGGATTCGGCTTCGGGGCGCCGCCGCTGTCGGGACCCCAGGGCAGCTTGTAGACTTCGTAGCCCGTCACATCCTGCCCGATGGGCACGGCGATGGGAACCGATATGGGCACTGCCTGCTGGCCGATGGTCAGCACCACGGCGAATTCAGAGACGTTGTAGTTCGCCGGATTGTCCAGGCTGATGACCCCGGAGTTCACCAGTTGCACGGTCTCTTCCGTTGAAAGCGGAGTGGAGGTGAACTGGGAGATGACCACCGATTCAAGTGATACCTGCGTGATGGCCAGTTCCTTTTCTGCGGAGTTGCCCTTTGCATCGGAGGCGGTCACCTTGACCTTGTTCACCATGTTCTTGTTCAGGGGAAGGTTGATGTCGAAGGCCCCTCCCGCCTCCGGCACCGACTGGCTGACGTTTCCTCCGGGTCCGGACACGGTCACCTTCATCTCCGCCCCCGCGGCGAGACCGGCCGCAAACGCCAGCAATACCAGGACCGCCAAGCCCCAGCCGTCCCCGCATTTCTGCGGGTTTCTGCCAGTTCTCAACCCAAGCATTTCCCAATCCCTTTCAACGGTTCAGAACTCGAGTTTCGCGACCCGGTGCCCGTAAAGGCCGTCGGGCTGGCCCAAGGGAACCGCGGTAAAGGTCCTGCTCGTGCCGCGCCGTTCAACGGTAATATCCACAGTGGGCTTGGCGGTCCCGCCACCGAGCAAGTCCGGGATGTGGAAATAGCCGTCCGGGGACACTTTGACCACCTTCTCAGGTCCCGCCCCGAACACGTGGACCACCAGACCGCCTTCAAAGGGGTCTATGTTTGTGAATTTTACGGACAGGCCGAGCGGCAACCGCTGCACCTTGCCGGCCTCACCCGCGATGAGCAGCGCCTGCTGGTCCGTGCTCATCTCAACGTCACCGGGCCGGGTCAAACCGGTGACAATGCGCACCACGGCTTTGCCCCCGCGCGGCCAGAACAGAATCCCGCCCTCGCGTTCCGCGCCGCCCGGAGTCGGTCCCCAATCCGAAACGTAATAGTTCCCGGCGGTGTCGACAGCCATGCCCCGCGGCTCGACACTCAGGGCCTTCGGCCCCAGGACGGTAAGAATTTTGCCGTTGACCGTGCCCGTTTCCTGCTTGAAGAGGGACAATTCGGCCAGGGCGTAATCGTTGTCCATGATGGTGTACGTGTGGAGTTGCGGCTCGGCCAGCTTCACGGAGGACGTCCCCTTCAGCGTGAAGATGACGCTCTCGTCCGCCTCATCCAGCGCATCATCGGTAATGGTGCCCGTGATGGACGCGCGTGTGGTCCCTGCCGGGAAAGTGACCGTCTCGGCCGCCAGGACATAGTCCACGCCTTTCGTCGCCGTGCCGCCGACTTCTAAGGGCACCGTCAGGTCCGACTGCAACGCGTAGGAAAGCTGCACGGGAATGCTCAGTGCGCCCACGAACTCGTCGCCCAAGGATGCCGCTGCCTCGAACGAAACGGTGGGTTTCTTCTGTTCGTCGTTGTCCTTTATGGTCACCGTGTGGACACTTGGGGTGCCCAGTTTGGCGTCCAGCGGCGAGGCGAGTGTCAACACCAGCGTCTCTTCCGGCTCGGCGAGATCATCGTCAAGAATGTCGGGCACGATCTCCGCCGAGACGTCGCCGGGGACAAAAGTGACCGTGCCTATGTTCAGGGAGTAATCCTCACCCTGTGTTGCCGTGCCGCCGAGGCTATAGTCGACAAGCACCGGCCTCGGCGAAGCCTGTGATAGAACCAGTGTGACGGGGAGCGGGCCGTTCCCTTCGTTTGCCTGCGACGCCGCCGAGGCAAAGGACACAAAGGGAAGGTCATTGTCCCGAATGGTCAGTTCATGGCTGGAATACTTGCCAAGTTTGGCCCCGACGGGGTTGGTGAGCGCTATCCCGGCAGTCTCATCCAGTTCGACGAGGCTGTCGTCCACGAACTGCACCGGGATTGACTGCACCGCCTGGTCGGGCGTAAAGACCAGGGTGCCGGCCGTCACCGTGTAGTCAACGCCGCCGCCCTGCGCCGTCCCTCCCGTCACGCCGTACGACACGGTCACGTTCTCCGTCCTCGGTCCGCCCGTGACGACCACGGCGATCGACGATGTTCCCGCACTCTCTGGAACCGTTGACTTGGCCGCCTGGAAACTGACGAAGACCTCCGGCGGTTTGTCGTTGTCCAGAATGGTGAAGGTATGGGTCTCTTTATACCCCACCACCGCCCCCTGGGGATTGGACAGGTGAACCAGCACGGTCTCGCTCGACTCGACGTCGGTGTCGTCCATGACCGCCAGCGAGATCACC
>CAIUWO010000538.1 GCA_903902895.1 Candidatus Hydrogenedentota bacterium
ACCAGCGGCGAGTCTTTCTTCCAGAGACGCCATGTGGTGAAGGTGTGGCGGCCTGTCGGGCTGGGTTTTCCTTCGAGCAGCCACTGCGGCCAGGTTTTGAGGGACCCGTCCGCGTTGCGCTCGCTGTCTTCGGACAACTGCTCGTCGCCGATGAGCCGGTTGACCCACAGGTTGACCACCCCGATTTCCAGGGTGTTGTCGCCGAGTTTTGCCGTGTCCGTGATGTCCACGCGGAAGGGCGGCTTCCAGAGGATGCCGAGGTCCTTGCCGTTAAGCTTAACGCGGGCCATGATTTGCACATCGCCGAGGTCCAGATAGAGGCGCGCGTCCGCGTCGGGAAAACTCGCGGGCAGCGAGAAAGTTTTGGTGTAGGTGGCGGAGCCGGAGAAATGTTTAATGGCATCGTCGCCGCTGTCGCTCCAGGAAGTGAGATTGTCGAAAGTCGTCTTCGCCGGGGCGTCCATGCCGGGCTGGAATGCAAGTTCCCATGGCCCCGCAATCTCAAACGGCGCGGGCTGTGACGCCACATGACAGTTCAGCGTTTTGCCCGAGGCCGTTTTCAGTGCATGCACCCCCGACTGCCAGGCTTCGAGAATGAGCCGGCCCTTTTCGTCGTACCAAAGTTGACCGACGGGATCCTTTTCGACCACGGGCGGCGTGGCCAGCGTGATTGCGTCCGAATCGTTGCCTCTGGCCGTGGCGGGCTTGCCGTCGAGGGTGTATTCCATTTCGAGCGTCTTCACCACGCCCTGCGCGGGGTCGTCGCCCTCCGCCATGCGGGTCACGGGGAAACTGTACACGCCCATATCGACCAAATGCTGCGCCTTCGCGCGCACGTCGCGGGTGGAGGCGGGGTCTGCCAAAACGCCATAGCGTGCGCTGTTTACCACCACTTTGGGCGCGTAGTCGGGCAGTTCGACGGTTTCGTTGTCTCTGCCGGTCACGGTGATGCGCTGGTCCCCCACGGCGTACTCCAGGACCAGCGTTTTGACCTTCAGGTTGGCGGGGTCGCCGGTCTGCGCCATTTGGGCAACCTTTATCTGATGCGCGCCGTCATCAATCAGCCGTTGCACCTCGGCGCGCACGTCGCGCGTCAGCGCGGGGTCTTCCAGCACGCCGTACAGGGCCTTGCCCACGTTGAGCTTGGGCATGAGATCCGCACCGGGCAGAAACTCCGCGCCCTCGCGCACCGCGGAGCGAATGGCCTCAGTCGTTGGCGCGTTGCGGAAGACAACGAAGACCGAACCGCTCGGGTCCAGACGGATCGGCAGGCTTGTTGCGCCGTTCTTGACCTCATACACGGCGGCGATTTCCTTCCGGCCCGTGTCGGGATGCCAAACTTCGGGTTGCATGCCCGTGACGCGGAAGCCGCACACCGTGTCGACGGCATAGGGCTGCGGGTTGGCTACAAAATAGGCGTCCGCGCCGTCGACAATGCGGTGGATGTAGCGCAGCCTCGGCTTGCTGATGAAGTCGGGCCGCAGGCCCATGCCGGCGAAAACCTTTTCCAGCGTCACGTTCGCGAGCACGTGTTTCTTGGCGGGATCGGTGTTCCACAGTTCGGCGGCGAGGGTGCGAATTTCCTCGTCGCTGCCGGGATAGCCGGCGAGGCTCGGCGAACGGTCCGGTGCCGGGCCGACCACGGTGGCGCCCGCCTCCACCAGCGCCTTGACCTTGCGCATCAGACCGAGGGTCATGCGGTCGCTGGCCGGGAGCACCAGAACGCGGTACTGCATGCCGCCGGGCAGCACCAGACGACCGTCGCGCACCTCCATCTGCATGGTGATTTCTTCGGTGGCCGAGTCGAAATCATACCCGGCGGGCAGCGGCGGGTTCAGGTTGCCGCGCGGCACGGCGTCGTTGGGCGCGCCCGCGCCGATGCAGTAGGCCACATCGGCGGCGAAGCGGCCCTGCTGCAGCAGGAACTGGCAGCGGGCGAGATACTCATGCCACGGCCCGCTCATCTCCCACCAGGTTTCGGTGCGCTCGTAGTGCAGGCCCCAGGGGCCCATGGTCATGCCGGGGGCGCGGTCGAGCCAGGGCTGCATGGCGTAGCGGTGGAACACGAAGCGGTTCACACCCTCGCAGAAGGCCTGGTCGCCCAGCGCCTTGATTGACCAGGGGTGCTGTTTCCAGCGTCCGCTTTCCTCGGCCGCGGTAAAGCTCTCCGCCGGCACGATGGGATGCCCGTAGGTGTGCGCGGCCGAGGACATGGTTTTGCCCAGCTGCATCGCACTGCCGCCCATCCAGAACTCGCTCATGGGCATGTCGGCGCGGCCCGCATAGACCAGGTTGTCGAAGACGCAGTCGCCGTAGGCCTCGATGGAGAGTTTGATGCCGTTGCGGTGGCTCAGTTCGCGCAGGTGGCCCGCATAGTTGTCGGCGACCAGGTCGCCGATGGTGAGGCGCATGTCCCACAGGAAACGTTCGGACAACTCGGCGTTGGTGATGGCGCGGCCCGTGAGGATCGGCAGCAGCAGTAAGGGGTCATAGCCGCGCCGCTGGAGGAAGTCGTCGCGGAACTTGGGCGTCCAGTTCTGCGAGCCGACCTCCCAACTGTCGATGTGCGTCATTGTCAGGCCCCGGCCGTCCTTGCCGACCAGCGGTCCGCAGTCGTCTATGAGTTTCTTCATGAGCCCATTGAAGTGCGCCTCGACCGCCTCCCTGCTCAGTTTGTCGCACTCGAGTCCCGTGCCCGAGGCGGGCGAGGGCGCGTTTCGCGCGCCGGTGGTCGTGTGGCCGAAGCGGATGACCGTCCACTTTCCGGGAGGCACGTCCCATGCCAGTTTGCCGTCGGCGCCCATCTTGCCGGACAGGTCGAGGATTTTGTCGCGCGCGATGGCGAATTGGGCGGGCAGGCTGGCGTCGCGCGTGGGGAGGCCGGCGAACTGCCATACCCGGCCTGATTTGCCGTCGACGTTTTCAATGCGGAACTCGGCGCCCAGCCGCAGTTCGCCCAGCGCCAGCTTTTCGGCGCGCGAGTCGATGTGCGTGATTTCGAAGCGCCAGAACTTGGCCGCAGTGGCGGGGAAGCTTGTGGACGATGCGGCCGGGGCAAAGTCGAACTCCTTAACGGTGCGGAAGGCCTGGCCGTCATCGGAGGCCTGGATGCGCGCGTGGAGCCTGCCCTGCCCCTCGGGCACGGCGAGCGTGGCGGTGCCCGCCTCGAAGGGCTGCGCGAATTGCGCATGAATCCACTGCGCCTGCTGGGGCGTGGGTTTGGGCAGCGACACGGTTGTGGCGGGATTGCCGTCGATCAGCAGGGCGGGATCGGTGCCGGGTTCCGTGGCGCTGGTGCTGAGTGCGGGGGACAGGTCGGCCATGGGCACCGATTCACCGTCCGGTGTGGGGAAGGCCAGCACGGTGATGTCTTTGTAGAAATCCGCAACAGTCTGCGGTTGCGGCAGTGTTCCCGCGAAGGCCTGCGGACCGTCCACGGACGTCTCGGTCCACACGACTTTCTGCATGGCGTGTTCGGGCGTGTTCCACGGCCCGCCGCTGCCGCACCAGCCGGCGTCGTTGTTCATGTTCACTTCCAGGCCGAGGCGGTCCGCCTCGGTCACGGCATGCTTGAACAGGTCGCGCCACTGCGGACTGGCGAAGGGGACGGGGCCGGTCGGGGTGCCCTGGGCCACCTCCATGATGAGCACGCCGCCGATGCCGACGCGCGCCATGGCCTCCAGGTCGGCCGTGATGCCCTCGCGGGTGATGTTGCCGTCAATCCAGAACCAGTAGACCCAGGGCCGCGCCGACGCGGGCGGCGCGGAAAACTGCGCCGCGAGGTCGGCGGGGGCCGGAGCCGCGGTGGCGGCGGCGCAGAGCAGGAGCAGCGGGAGGGCCGTTCTGAGCACAGGGTGAAGTTTCATGGTTGCCTCTCCGGTGGTTGGGGAGCTCTTCGCGGACGGTACGGGCGAACTACGTTAAGCAACATCCCCCTAAATCCCCCTTCAAAGGGGGACTTAAGAAGCATATTCCGGTCATGCGGAACAGCCGCCCTCGGCTGCCGGCCTGTAACGAACACCCCGGGACGACAGGCGAGGGCGCCTGTCCCACACGTTCTTTGCGGCGAAGCGAAGCAATCTCCCGCGCGCGACGGCATCGACGTGCAGACACCGTTACAAGAGATTGCCGCGTCGGGCTTTGCCCTCCTCGCAATGACGACAGTTCCCGTCATTGCGGGCGAAGCGAAGCAATCTCATTACGTTTATCCCTGGTACTCTTCCCCGGCGCCGAAGCGCTGGACGATGGCGGTGATGTCGCGCTTGGCTTCCGCGGCGATGCCTGTCTCGGCGGCGACGACCTCCCAGCGGGCGAGTCCGTCCTCGCTCTGCGAGACGCGCTGGCACACCTGCAGCCAGTCGTCCGCGGTGCGCGTGTCCGCCTCGATGCTGAAGGGCAGGCCCCGTCGCAGCATGGTGGCCTCCAGATCGTAGCCGTTGGGCATGCGGCTCAATGCCTTGGCGCCCTGGGCCTCGAAATGGGCCTGCACGGCGTTGAGCGCGCCCGTGCGCTGTTCGTCGTCGGGGAACTTGTAGCCCCACTCGCGCTCGCGCGCGGTGCGCGCCTGAAGTTCAAACATGCGATCAAAGCGCCCGGGATCCTCCCGCCATGCGCGCGCCGCCAGCAGGGCGGTGTACAGCGTGTTCTCGGTGCAGTAGCGCTGCCCGCCGTGGGTGAAGGCCTCGTAATAGTGGGCCGACTCCTCGACGGTGCCGAACATGGCGGGGTTTTCAAACATGGCGTTCTTGAT
>CAIUWO010000539.1 GCA_903902895.1 Candidatus Hydrogenedentota bacterium
CCGGAGGCGAAGCCTCCGGTCAGTGCGGGCCCTGTCCGCTTGGGGGCATCGGTAACACTTTATACCGGGCGCATGGGTAACACGTTTGCTCTGTATTTGGGAGTATAGCATAAGCATCCTGGTCCAGCCTTGCCTCCCCCCGGGGGGAGGCAAGGCTGGACTATTCGTCTGATTTTTCGGGCTTCTTCTTTGGCTTCGGCAGCGGATTCACTTTGAGCTTGCGTTCGTCAAAGACGCCTATGCAGACATCGTAGAAGTAGACCTGCCATAGGCCGTCGTCGTACGCCTTTAGTCCGACGGATTGAGATTTCAAGGCTTGGCTAACCAAGACGTCCTTGCCCGCCCATTTCATTTGTCCAGCGCCGCGCACGCGCCGCACCGCCATGTCATCGTCGTATTCGGGCGTGGACAAACGCGCGGGAAAGGGCTGTGGCGACGGTTTGTATTGTGTCGCGGGCGGAACCTGTCCCAACGCTTCGTGCGGCCGTTCCTCATTGTAGAGCGTTCGAAAGCGGTCGAACGCCTCTTGCTGCTTCTTGGGGGTGCTGGCGGGAGGGTTTACCGTTTCCTGCTTTAAGGTTAGGTGGAAACGTTCGTGCCGGCCATTCTCTGAGGGAGTGCCTGGCTGGATTCGCTCCGGCACAATGCCCAGACGCATCCACCATACCGACAGGCGGCTCAGACCTGCCAAGCCCGTCGAGGCAAACGGCGGCCCATTGTCTGTTCGAATGCGTTCGGGCAGGCCGTACGTGCGAAACAGGGTCTCGAACACCGCCTGCACATGGATGGTGTCAGTCTTACCGCACATCCCTTGGCATCCCAGTAAATAACGCGAGCGAGCGTCAGTCACTGTCAACGGATCCACCCGCGAACCATCGGCTGTGCAAAACCAGCCTTTGAAGTCTGCGCACCACACCAGATTGCTGTGCACGGCGTGCGCCAAAGGCTGGGTCGATGGCGTGCAATGTCGTCGCAACCGACGAGGAATCACCAGTCCGTTGCGCGCAAGAATGTCGCCGATCGTGCTCACTGCCGGGACCTGGTCTGGGGGCCAATCCCGGGCTAATATCACTGCAATCTTTTTAGGACCCCAGCGGCGTGCCTGGCGCACGGCGATGATGGCCTCTTCCATCGCGCGGGGCGTTTGATTCGGATGGAGGCGGGCCGCCCGACTGCGTTCCAATAGGCCCATTTCTCCTTCTTGCTCGTAGCGCTCAAGCCATTTGTAGCCGGTCTTTCGGCTGATTCCGAATCGACGGCACAGCGCCGCCATCGACTCCTCGTTTTCCAATTTATACGCGCGTAAAAACGCAGCTCGTTCACACATAGGACTCGTTTCCTTCCAGGGCATACGGAATTCCTCCGCCGCCATTATGGAATAAACTGTCACCCATGCGCCCGGTATTTTTCGTCACCCATGCGCCCGGTTCGGACCCCATTTTGTTCAACCCCTCACGGGGTTGTCCTTATTGGGCGTTCGCTACCGGAGGTTTGGCCGCCTGCGGCGTCCTGAACCTCCG
>CAIUWO010000540.1 GCA_903902895.1 Candidatus Hydrogenedentota bacterium
CGGGCATTAAGCAACTGGGACTGCTCGTGACGGACAAGGTGGGCGGCATCAGAAACAACCGGACCTACTCCAACTGGGCCAATGCCCAATTGGTCATGGTTGAGGGTAAAGTGCCGGTTCCGCAGCCGAACACGGACGAAAAATACATTCTCACTCCCCCCGCCCAACCGACGCCCCGCATCAATTCTGCGAAGGTCTTTGGGGCGACTCCCGGGCGGTCTTTTCTCTACACCATCGCGGCGACCGGGCAACGGCCCATGCGCTTTTCCGCGGAGAATCTGCCTTCGGGACTGTCGCTGGACGGTGCCTCCGGCATCATCACCGGCAGCGTGGCCGAGCGCGGCACCTATGCGGTGACCATTGCGGCGGCCAATGACGCAGGCACGGCCACACAGCCGCTGACGGTCAAAATCGGGGATGCCATCGCGCTGACGCCGCCCATGGGCTGGAACGGATGGAACGCCTGGGCGAAAGACCTTGACCGCGAGAAGGTGCTTGCCTCGGCGGAGGCAATGGTCGCGAGCGGGCTCAGCAACTGCGGCTGGACCTATATCAATATAGACGACACCTGGCAGGGGGAACGGGGCGGCCCCCTCATCGCGCTCCAGCCGAACGAGAAATTCCCCGGGGTCAAGGAGATGGTGGACCGCATCCATGCCCTGGGTCTCAAGGCCGGGCTCTATTCCACACCGTATATAACCAGCTATGCCGGTTATTTGGGCGCTTCGTCAGACCTTCCAAAAGGAGGGGAGCGGTATGAGGACGTTCAGGGGCAGTCCTTCCATCGCATTGGAAAATACCGCTTTGAAGCCAATGACGCGCGGCAAATGGCGGAGTGGGGCTTTGATTTCCTGAAATACGACTGGCGCATGGATGTCGATTCCGCCGAACGCATGTCGGACGCGCTGAAGCAATCGGGCCGGGATATCGTGTTCAGCCTCTCCAACAACGCGCCCATCAAGAAGGTCCGTGACTGGGCGCGCGTCTCCAACATGTACCGCACCGGGCCCGACATCCGCGACAGCTGGACGAGCCTTTACCTGACCTCCTTCTCCCTCGACCCGTGGGCCCCGCACACCGGTCCCGGGCACTGGAGCGACCCCGACATGATGATCCTGGGCAATGTGGCGACGGGGCAGAAAATGCACCCCACCCGCCTGACCCCCGACGAGCAGTACAGCCACGTGAGCCTGTTTTGCCTGCTTGCCGCCCCCCTGCTGATAGGCTGCCCGCTGGAGCAGTTGGACGCCTTCACCTTGGGCCTGCTGACCAACGCGGAAGTGATCGGGGTGAACCAGGACCCGCTGGGCAGGCCCGGCCGGCTGGTTGCCGAAGAGGACGGCGTGCAGATTTGGCTGAAACCCATGGAAGACGGGTCATCGGCCGTCGGGCTGTTTAACACCGACGGTTTCGGAAAAACGCCCGGGTCGTACTTCCGCTGGGGAGACGAAACCGCAAAACCCTATGATCTCGATTTTTCGAAAATCGGGCTGAAGGGAACATGGAC
>CAIUWO010000541.1 GCA_903902895.1 Candidatus Hydrogenedentota bacterium
GCGACGGCGTCGGATTCATCCGTGAGGAGCAGCATGGCGGCCGCAAGGAATGGGTCATCATGGAGCACGACGGCCCGGGCTGCCTGACCAAGTTATGGACCCCGTATTTCTATTACGACATCAACAACCATCGCGGTCCAAAAATACGCATCTATCTTGACGGCTCGCAAGAGCCGGTCATCAACGCGAACTTCATCGAACTGCTGACGCGCGGCGAATATGAGGGCGCGCCCGCCAGGGAAAACACAATCACCGTTCCGCGGCCCTTCGCCCAATACACCGCCCGGGCCGGCGACCTCTATCTGCCGATTCCCTTCGCGAAAAGCTGCAGAATTACGCTCGACAAGAAACCCTTTTACAATATCGTTGCCTGCCGCGCCTATCCGGCCGGCACACCGGTGGACACGTTTACGGCCAAGGCCTATGCCGCCGCGCAGCCGCTGATGGAACAAACGGGCGCCGCGCTGGTCGCGGCCGCCGAACACGAGGGCGGCACGGTGCTCACGCTGGGCCGCACCATTGCCCCGGGCGCGCGGGAATCGCTGCGCCTGCCCGACGGCGGCCATGCGGTGCGGCACCTGGAACTGCGACTGGGGCCGGACGCCTCGCGGCAGCGCCTGCGGTCCACCGTGCTGCGGATGACCTGCGACGGCGAGGAAACGGTTTGGGTTCCGGCGGGCGACTTCTTCTGCAGCGGCGACGGGGTCAACGCGTTTCACTCCTGGGAGCGCAGCGTGGCGGGCGACGGCGCCATGACCTGCCGCTGGGTCATGCCCTACCGGGATTCCGCCGAAATCAGCCTGGTGAATCTCGGCCCCGACCCGGTGGAGGCGGCACTGCGCGTGCGCGTCTCGGAAGAGCCCTGGGACGGGGTCCGGTCCATGCACTTCCACGCCCATTGGCGTACGGACGAACCCGTTCCGGGCACGCCCTTCCAAGACTGGAATTTCGTGGACATCCAGGGCCGGGGCGTGTACGTCGGCGACGCGTGGACCGTGCTGTGCCCGGACACGGGCTGGTGGGGAGAGGGCGACGAGAAGATATACATCGACGACGAATACGACGGCGCGAAGTTCCCCAGCCACTTCGGCACCGGGTCTGAGGACTACTACGGCTGGGCCGGGGGCGTAAACCCCACTGGGGCCGACGCATTCTCCACCCCGTTCCTGTCGAACGTGCGCATCGGCAACGCGGCCAACCCGCGCGGCTACAACATCTGCACCCGTTCGCGCGCGCTTGACGCCATTCCGTTCAACACCCGCCTGCGCTTCGACATGGAGGCATCATTTGGTGTCGACATTCGCAACCCGTGGAACCTGCTGCACTACGCCGTCGTCACCTACTGGTACGCCCGGCCCGGCGTTGTCCACAACAGGCCGCCCCAGCCCGACTGGGCCGCCAAAGCGCCGATGACCCTCGACGAGCTGGATGCCCGGCAGGGTATCATCAAGGCGTCTCTCGGCAAACAGTAGCACCGGGCGGAGCCTGTTTCCTTGCTTCTCCCGGGGGCTTTCTGGTGTATCATTCACCCGGCCCGGACGGGCAAAGAAAGCAGGTGAACGCGATGAAGAGACACGCAGGCATCGGGGCTCTGGCCGTGCTGTTGGCGGCGTGCGGTTTGGCGGCCGCGAACGCGCGCGCGACCGCGCTGGAGAAGGCCACCGAACAGTTTCGCGCCAATTCTCCAATTTGCGGCGACTCGTTCGATTTCATTGTCATCGGCGACAACCAGAACTATGTCCCGACGGACCAGCCGGAATGCTTCAAGCAGATGCTGCGCGAGTTCAACATTCTGCAGCCGTCGTTTGTGATCGACGTGGGCGACATCATTCTGGGCGGCGCGGCGGAGGGGTTGCCGGAGCAGTGGGAAGCCTTTGAGCGGATCACGGGCGTGCTCAAGGTGCCGTTCCTGTCGGCACCGGGCAACCATGACATAAGCGACGAGGCCTCCGAAAAACTGTGGATGCAGCACATGGGGCCGACGCGGTACACCGTGCGCTATGGCAACAGCCTGTTTGTGGTGCTGGACAGCGAGGAGGTGGGCGCGCTGGAACGGATACCGGACGCGCAGGTGGACTGGCTCAAGCGGGAACTGAAAGCCGCCGCGGACGTGAAGAACATCTTTCTGTTTCTGCACCAGCCGCTGTTCACGGACACGGACGAACTGGGAAAGCCGATGGACTGGGAGGGCCGCTGGTCCAACGTGGCCGAGGCGATCAAGGGATACCCGGTGCGGGCCTGCTTCGCGGGACATATCCACTGCTATCGTGACATCGGAGTGCGCGACGGGGTGCATTACGTGATTACCGGCGGGGCCGGCGTCGGCAGCGGCGGGGCCACCGAGGAGGAGGGTGACTTCAACCATTACCTGCTGGTGCGCGTGCGCGGTGATCAGGTGGGCTGGTCTGTGATCCGGCAGGGCAATGTGCTGCCCACCGACGTGGTGACCAGCAGGCGCATGGCGGAGATGTACACGGTGCGCCACGAATTGGTGTCCTGCGAGGAAGTGGACGTGCCCTATGGCGCCCCGCTGGACCGGGATGTTATTGTGACCGTTCAAAACCCGCACGACAAAGCCTTTGACGGCAAACTCTCTTGGGAGACGGTGCCGGGGTGGACCGTGACCCCGCCGGAGGCGGCCTACACGGCCCCGGCGAAGGGCGGCGTGCCGGTGGCATTCCGCATCGTTGCGAACGACCCCGCGCAGGTGCGCTACCCCGTGCCCCGGTACAACACCGCATATGGCATCGCCGAATACGGTCCGCCGGTGACGGTGTCCGTCGACCTGCCGCTGACGCCGACCATGGACGTGCAGCGCGCGCCCGCCAGCCTCAAGATTGACGCGAACCTTTCCGAGTGGGCCGGTGCCGTGTGGGCGCCCGTTCCCTATCCGTCGGAAGGGTTTGACGCGGCGAAGACGGACGACCTGTCGAGCCGCATGTCGCTTCTTTGGGACGAGCAGTATTTGTACTTTGCCACCGAGACGACGGACAACGAGCATGTGCAGCCCTTCGCGGGCGACATTGTGTGGTCGGCGGACAACATCGAATTCTTTATCGACGACTGGCACTGGGGATTCACCTTGACGAGGAAGGGGGCCGAGACTTTCCTGTACGAGGGCGTGGATGTGTCCGCCGAGACGGTGAACGCGGACGTGAAACTGGCGGTGCGGCGTGACGGCGCAATCACGCGCTACGAGGCGGCCATCCCGGCGGCGCTGATGAAACCGGCGCCGATGAAGGCGGGCACCGAATGCCGCGTGTGCATGATTATGAATGATCTGGACAACACGGGCGAGCGGCACTGGCTCGAACTGATGCCGGGCGCCGGTCTGGACAACGCGCGGGTCAGAAAGATTCGCGTGACGCTGAAATAGGAAAACGCAAAACGGAGACCTGCAATGGGCCTGTATGCCAGAGTGATTACGGGGGGAGTGCTTGTCCTGGGCCTGGCCACTGTGGCGGCGACCGCGGCGAAGGGGCCTTTCACCAATTCCTGCGGGATGCGGATGCTGCCCATTCCGGCGGGTTCGTTCCTGATGGGCGAGACAGGACCGGTGCCCGAGGAACTGAGCGGTCCGGACTGGGGCGCATACGGCAACCATGACGAGGTTCCGGTGCACAAAGTGGCGCTGAGCCGGTCTTTCCATATGGCTGAAACGGAAGTGACGGCGGAACAGTTTCGGCAGTTTCGGGCCGATTATCAGGGACCGGAGCTCTTCGCGCCCTCTGCGGCCGGCATAAGCTGGACCGAGGCGGACGCTTTCTGTCATTGGCTCAGCGAGAAAGAAGGCAAGACCTACCGCCTGCCCACCGAGGCGGAATGGGAGTATGCGTGCCGTGCCGGGACGATGGGGTTGTTTTGGTCGGGAGAGAAGACGCCCAAAGAAGACGCGAACCCCTTCGGGCTGAAAGGCATGCACTCGGGTGTCTCTGAATGGTGCCACGACTGGTACGGCCTCTACAGCTGGGAGGAGCAGACCGACCCGGTCGGCCGCGCGTCGGGTTTCACGCGCGTGGTGCGCGGGGGTGGGGTGGAGGTGCATCCTTTCGACAAGGACGACCTGCTCGGCAAGAGCGAGGGGCAAAAGTCCGAGGCGACACAGGGGTTTCAAGACACCGCCTACGGGAACTTTCCGCCGTTCTACCGCCGTTCCGCCAACCGTGCCAGCCTGATGCCCAATTCCCCGCCTGCGGGAAAGGGGATGCCGTTGCAGCATTTCGTGGGGTTCCGTGTGGTTCAGGCAGCCCTGCCCGAAACGAAACCGCTGGCTGCGGAAGTGCCCTGGCCCATGCAGGGGATAAAGCAGGAACAATGGGACGGCACGCAGGGGCCGGACCCGGCCAAGCCCTACTTTCATGTGCGGCCCATCCTTCCGATCCCGCCCGAGAACTGCCCCGATGCGGACATCGCGGCAGTGGGCTTGAATCCGGGCGTCAAGGGGCACAACCACTCCGGGGCGATTGCCGTCTGCCCCAACGGCGACCTGTTGATGGTGTCGTTCAGTTCGGTCATGAAACAGTCCGAGGCGAGCAGCAACACGACGATGATGTGCACCCGCCTGCGGCGGGGTGCGGAGGCGTGGGACACGCCGGATGTCTTTGTGGATGTGGCCGATGCGAACGACCAGTCGGCGCTGCTGTGGAACGACAACGGGACGCTGTGGTTCTTCGGCGGCGGGCGCTACTTTGGGCCCGGTGAACAGGAACTG
Organism: Candidatus Hydrogenedentota bacterium; assembly: GCA_903902895.1. Taxonomy (GTDB): domain Bacteria; phylum Hydrogenedentota; class Hydrogenedentia; order Hydrogenedentales; family CAITNO01; genus CAITNO01. The sequence goes on from CAIUWO010000541.1 coordinate 4,712, forward strand.
GGAAATGTGCCGTTCCGCTATTGCACCTCGACGGACAACGGCGCCACCTGGTCCGAATTGAAAGCGCCCGCGATTGACGGGCCGGTGCGCGGTTTTACCGCGCAGCCCATCAACAGCGCTTTCCGCGGCCCCGACGGCACGATATACTTCGGCATGGACGGTCCGGACGCGTCCTCATTGCTGTGGGCCAGCAGTGACGGGGGCAAAACATGGCGGGACACCTGGGGCATGACGCGGGCGCGCCACACCACCTTCGCGCTGCTCAAGGACAACCGCATACTGGCCATGGGCGGCAAGAACGCCGACATCGGGGGGTACACACCGAAATGCTATTCCTCCGACTGGGGCAAGACCTGGACAGAGGGCGAAAAGACGCCCTTTTCGGCGCTGGGCACCAACCAGCGGCCGACGCTTGTCCGGCTCAGGAGCGGACGTCTCTTCTTCGCCACGGACTGCCAGCATTTCAAGAACACACCGCCGGAAGGGCTTAAACTGCGCGGCGCCGTGGTGGCCTTGTCGGACGATGAAGGCGAAACCTGGCGCATAAAACCGCTTCCGCTGGCCACGCCCCACGAAAAGCACCGGGCCAAGACGGATGTATGGGAACCCAAGGACGGGCCGGACCACCGCTATCCGACGCTGGGCTATGCGGTGGCCACGCAGGCGTCGGACGGCATCATTCACCTGATGAGTTCCATGAACCACCCGTCGCTGCATTTTGCGATGAACGAGGCGTGGATTCTGTCAGACGAGACGAAAGAAACCGTGACACCTGCGTCCGAAAGTGCCGCGGCACGGGCGGCGCATGAAGAACATTATCCGGACGGAACGCTTCGGATGACTTGGAGCAGTTGCATCGATGCTGAGGGGCGTTACCTGTTGGACGGAACGGAAACGTGGTACTTTCCCGGCGGCGGAAAGCAGTACGAGGCCGTGTATGTTCGCGGTCGCAGGGTGGGTGAGGAAACGCTCTGGGACCAGAACGGGAACAGGCGATGGTCCTGGACCCGGGATGCCGATGGGAAGGGCGTGTGGACGCAGTATTGGCCCGGGGGCGGCAGGCGAATCGAGTCGCATTGGTCCGGTTGCCGGGCGGAGGGTGCCATTACCCACTGGGATAGGGCGGGCAAAACGGTCTATTCCGGAACCGCGGCTTTCTGAGAAGTTGACGGCAATTAGCGTTGCGTGTCGTCCGGCACTTTCACGATGCGAAATCCGTAGTCGCCCCAGATGCCCGTGGCGGCCATGATGGCCCGGAATGCCGAACGGCATCCATCGCCGTTGTAGAAACTGCCGCCGCGTGCCACGCGGTTGATCGCCGCCGCATCCTCCCAGGCGCTGCCGTCCGCGGGGGCGCCGTTGTAGCTCTGGTGCTCTGAATCCTGCACCCACTCCCAGACGTTGCCGTACATGTCGTAAATGCCCCATGCGTTTGGCTGTCTGGTGCCCACGTCGTGCGTGTCGCCGCCGCTGTTGCCATCGTGCCAGGCGTACTTGTCCAGTTCGGTGTCCGAAGGGTCGCTTCCCCAGATGTACGGCGTGGTCGTGCCCGCGCGGCAGGCATACTCCCACTCCGCCTCTGATGGCAGCCGGAAATTCATGCCCGGCCGCAGCGTGTTGATGGCTGCCAGGAAGGACTGGGTGTCGTTCCAGGAGACCTGTTCGACCGGGCGCTTGTCCAACCTGGCGGGGTGGCAGCCGTTGTAGTGCGGCAAACCGCCGCCCATGACCGCCAGCCACTGCTCCTCGGTGACCTCGTGTTTGGAAATCCAGAACCCCCGGCTAAAGGTGACCGGATGCTGCGGGTCCTCGCTGAAAAAGCCGTTCGGGTCGCCTGGGGCGCGCCCCATCTGGAACGTGCCCGCGGGGCACCACACAAACTCGATGCCGTCGATTACCTTGTCGCGGTTGTCGCATCCCGGCACGCCGAGCAGCACCGTCACCGCAACAACCGTGGCCGTGAACCCGTACGCGTGTTTCATATTCCGTTTCCTCTCTCGCGCCTTCGGAGGGCGCGCGCCTAAAGGGTCAGGAACCTTCCGACTGCCCGCCTCACCCGCCCTGGAAGTCAAACAGGTGCATGAAGGATGCGGACAGTTTGTCGAGGGGCGGCGGGCCGGGATACTTGACGAACTCCACATGGCCGTCCATGTAGAGCACGTTGGACCCGCCGGGAATGTGGTTGAATTTCGACACCACGATGGACACGTTGTCCCACACCACGAAGATGCTGCTCTGCGCCCTGGCGCTGGCGCCGGGATTGTTGATGTCGGTGATGAGGAACCGCTCGATTCCCTCGCGAATCCGGTAGACCTTTGCGCCCGCGCCGTTGCCGTGGCCGGACTGCACCTCGCGGTCGTTGTCAAAGACGGAGCAGACGCCGTCATTGTTGCCGGTGAGCGCGTAGGGTGTCGCTTGGACCAGCACATACTGCATCTGTTCCATGAACTGGGCGGGCCCCTGCGTGATGGTCGGGTCCAGCGCGTTGAGCCCCAGTTGCGGAATGGTGCTGAGCAGCAGGGCCGGGATGGGCAGCATGTCCACGTCCAGACGGTCAAGGATCACGTCGGCAAAAGTGTAGCTGGCGTCGATGCCTTCAACCCCCTGGTTCCCGTTGCCGTTGATTTTGTCGGTCAGCGTCAGCCGTCCGGTGGCATCCTTGAAGTTCTGCAGCTTGTCCTGCGCGTCCGACGGGCAGAACACGATGGCCGGGTCTGTCAGATACTCGGGATATATCGCCGAGATGCGGGGCCCAAAGGCGATGCACGGCCGGCCGCCGCAGCCCAGTTCTATCTCAATCGTGGGGTATTTCTGTCCGGGCGATTCGCCCGAGTACATTTTGCATATGAGGCCCCACTGCTTGAGGTTGTTCTGGCAGCTGGCGCGACGGGCCGATTCGCGGGCGCGGGCCAGCGCCGGCAGGAGGATGGCCGCAAGAATGCCTATGATGGCGATGACCACCAGCAGTTCGATGAGTGTGAATCCGCGACGTTCCATGCTGCCCGGCCTTTCGGTGTCGCCCTCGGTTTGCGGGGCTAAATTGGTCCCACCTTAATGACCATGCTAGACCAAATGGCGCGTCCTGTCAATGCATTTATGCTTTGGAGAGCGTGCCGCGCGCGGGGGAAAAGATGGGGTGAGCTTTTCAGCCGCACATTGTTCTGTAACGGAGCGCCCGCGAGGGTGTATCCTCTTTAAGAAACATCCGATGCCGACCCGGCGCAGGCATGGGTCTTAACTGAAGAGGCAACAGGAGGAAGAACGGGATGAGAAAAACATTTATTGGAATTCTGTGCGCGGCGTGCTGCCTGGCGGCCGGGGCTTGGGGGGGGGACGGCCGGCTGCCAGTCTCGGGAAGACAGAACCCCGCCAGCCTGCTGCCCGTGGCCAAGCTGGATATAGCGCAGATGTTTGAGGCGGCCGATGTCAACGACGACGAGTTGGTGACTTTTCAAGAGGCGCACACCTACAACTTTCTCGTGACCCAGGCGCAGTTCGACACGTATGACACCAACCTTGACGGCTACATTGACCGGGCCGAGGCGGGGTTGCCGCCGATTGACCCGCCTGATCCGGGGGACGGGGGCTGCAGCGGTTGCAGTGGCTGTAGCAGCGCCAAGTCATTGCCCGCCTGGGGCGATTTGTTCACAATGGCGCTGAGCCTGCTTGGGCTGGCCGTCATGGCCAGGGTGGGCCGCCGCTAGGGTTGGGAAAGCCCGTCCCGCAAGGGCACCCCAAAAGATATTCGCACCATGCGCCCCCCGGCGATGCCGGGGGGCGCTTTTTGCTTGCGGGGCTTTGTGTTTATGGATAGAATGACCCGCGCGATTCATTGGCGAAAACCCCGCAAAGGAGAACCGGACATGGGCAAGATCGGCGTGGGCATCATTGGCACGGGCTGGGTGGCGGGCGAGCATCTGCGCGCGTGGCGCGCGAATCCGCACGCCGAGGTGCGCGCCATATGCGACCTTGACCCGGAGCGGGCGCGGGCGTTTGCGGCGGAGAACCGGTTGGAATGCGCCATTGCGGACACCTGGGAGGGGTTGGTGGCGCGGGACGACGTGCAGGCGGTGAGCATCACGTCGCCGCCGAACTGCCACAAGACGCAGGCGGTGGCCGCGGCCCGGGCCGGCAAGCACATGCTGCTGGAAAAGGCGATGGCGACAACGGTGGAAGACGCGCGCGCCATCCGCGATGCCGTCGCGGCGGCGGGGGTGAAGTCGGTGGTGGGCTTTGTGCTGCGCTGGAACCCGCTGTTTGAACTGATCCGCGCGCAGCTAGCGGACAACACGGTGGGCCGCGTGTACTACGGCGAGGTGGACTACTGGCACGGCATCGGCCCGTGGTACAAGCAGTACGGGTGGAACGTGAAGAAGGATGTGGGTGTCAGTTCGCTGCTGTCGGCCGGACTCCACGCCATGGACGGACTGCGCTGGTTCATGGGCGGAAAGGTTGTGGAAGTCACCCAGTACGCCACCGACATTTGCGGGCCCGAGTTCAAGGAATACGAATACCCGCCGACGACGGTGACGATCTGCCGCTTTGACGACGGGCGCATTGGCAAGGTCGTTTCGGGCATCGCGTGCAGGCAGCCCTATGTGTTCAACATCAACCTGGTGGGCGAGCACGGCACCATCCGCAACAACCAGGTGTATTCAACCCTGAAGTATCCGGGCCAGACCAGTTGGGCCACGGTGCCCACGATCCTTCCCGACAGCGGCGACGTGAGCCATCACCCGTTCACGGGCGAGGTGGCGCACCTGGTTGAGTGCATCCAGACGGGCAAAGAGTCGCACGCCAACGCCGCGGACGCCTTCCTGACGCACGAGGTGTGCTTCGCGGCGGACCTGTCGGGCCAGATCGGCAAGGCCGTCGCGCTGCCGATGGCCTAAACCGGCCGGGACAGCGGCGACCCGTACCGCAGGCGCCCCGCCTGCCTTGTCTTACCTGCCCGCGATTCGAAGCCGGTCAGACAGTTGGACAAAGCAGAAGAAGGAGCATTCATGAAGCGTTTCATCGCTGACCACTCGGCGCTGCTCCTGCTGGCGGCGCTTTGCGTGGCGCTCGGCTGGTATCTGCCCGAATTTCGCATGGTGGACAACCTGCAAATCGTGGCGCTGCGCGCCGCCATGCTGGGCATGGTCGCGCTGGGCGGACTGCTCGTTATGATTACGGGCGGCATTGACCTGTCCGTGGGCGGCGTGGCCGCACTGGCCGGCGTGGCCGGGTGCCTGTCGATGCTGCGCGTGCAGACTTGGCTGTCCTCGGCATGGGTCCACGGCTGGATCATAAAGCTGCCCCATTCCATGGAACCCTACCTGACGAACGGCCTTTTTCCGGCGCTGGTTTTCGCTTCGGGCATTGTAGTGGGCATCCTGTTGGGCTTCGGTTGCGGCCTGGTCAACGGCCTGCTTTGCGCGAAGGGCAGGAGGGTGCGGTCCATTATTATCACGCTGTGCATGATGGGGGCGGCCCGCGGCCTGGTCATGGTCATTCCTCAACAACCGCCAATGTCCGACCCGCCCAAGCTGTTTGCATGGTTGGGTGGCCCGCAGGCATGGTGGGTTCCAGTCGCGATTGCCTGCCAGCTTGGCGGAGTCTTTGCGGTCATGCTCGCCTACACCCAGTTTGGCCGAAACCTGTATGCCGTTGGCGGCAACGCCGAGGGGTCACGGCTCTCCGGCATCCCCGTGGGCCGCACACGACTAAAGGCGTTTGTCCTCAGCGGCACCGTGGCGGGACTTGCCGGGATGGTTCTGGCGTCGGGCACCGGCGCGGCCTCGCCGGACGCGGCGGGGCTGTTCGAACTGGACGCGATAGCGGCCTGCGTGATCGGCGGCGCGAGCCTTGCCGGCGGCGTTGGGGGAGCCATCACGGTTCTTGTGGGCGCGCTGGTGCTGGCCATGCTCTACAATTTCTGCAGCATAAAAGGCCTCTCGCCCGACTGGCAAAAGGTGCTGCTGGGCGCGCTGCTGGTGAGCCTCGTGTGTTATGACAACTGGCGCCAGAGGCGGGCGGGGATTGTGAAAGAGCAGTGCGGGATGTCGAAACTGCCATGCATTCAGCATGGAGTCCATCAAAAAAGCCGCCGACTCGCGGCCCCGGAGGGGCCGGACAATAGATAGCCCGGGGTGATAGAAGGGAACCCAGGGTCAGGAGAACAACGCCACCGGTCCCCGAAGGGGGCGAACTGCCCCGGGCCGCACGCACCACCTTGTTTGCCCCCTGGGGACAGCAGGCATTTCCTTTTTTCCACGGGTTCCGCCCGCCAAAGGCGGGTAAACTTCGCTCCACCCGTGGCTACTATTGTTCGCCCCCTTGCGGGGGCGATACACCGGCGCGTTTCTCAGTGCCCGCCGGTCACGCTCACGCCCTGCATGCTCTTGACGCCGCTGAATTTGGGCCACATGTAGCCGTAGAACGCGATGAACACGAAGCAGAACAGGGGCACGATGAAGCTCTTGGACATGTCGTACTGGTCCGCCACATGGCCCATCAGCTTGGGCAGGAGCGCGCCGCCCATGATGGCCATGACGAGGAACGCGGAGGCCTTCTTGGCCTTGTCCCCCAACCCGAAGATGCCCAGGGCAAAGATGGTCGGGAACATGATGGACATGAAGAAGTAGCTGGCGAAAACGCTGACGGCGGAAATCCACCCCAGATTGCAGAAGACGAGCACGCAGGTGACGACGTTGGCCGTGGCGTAGAAGCCCAGCACCTTGTGCGGGGAGAGCACCTTGAGCAGCATGGCGCCGCTGATCCGGCCCAGCAGGAAGCACACGAACGCCGCCGAGGCCAGTGTGGCCGCGCCCTGGGTGCTGATGTGCAGCAACCCGTCTTTTCCCGTTTCAAACAGGCTCTTCAGAACGCCGCTGTTCCAGGCTTCCGGAATGGCGGGCACCATCGTGAAGCCCGTTTTTGTGTCCACGGTCATGCAGTTGATGAAAAAGCTGAAGATGCCGGCCTGGGCCGCCACGTAGAGAAACTGCGCCACCACCGCAAACACAAAATGCCATCGCACCATAAGGGAGTGCGACACCGACGCCTGCGTGTCGTCAATGTGGTAGTCGTCCTCCATCTGGATGTCCGGCACATAGGCATACTTGAACACCACCGCCAGCAGGAGCACGACCACGGCTGTGCAGACATAGGGCAGGTAAATTTTTGGGTTCTCGGAGTAAAAGAACTGCGCGCCCACAATCGGGCCGAGAATCCAGCCGACCCCGTTGCACGACTGCGCCAGATTGATGCGGGTGGCGGCGTAACGCACCGGCCCGAGCACCGTGGTGTAGGGATTGGCCACGGTCTCCAGGAAGGTCAGCCCCCCCGCAATGGCGCAGACGCCGAGCAGGTAGCCGGCGAACGCGGTATTCTTGGACACGGTGCCGGCATCGGCGGCGCCCTGCAGCCATGTCGCTGGAATGAACCAGAATCCCCCCGCGCCCACCAGCAGCAGGCCGGCGATGATGCCGCCCTTCCAGCCAAAGCGCTTTGCCAGCCAGCCGGCCGGCAGCGCCATGAGGAAATACCCCAGATAATGCGCGAACTGGACATTGGCCGACTGTGATTTCGTCAGCCCCAGCACGTCCTGGAAATGCTTGTCCATCACGTCAATCATGCCGTTGCAGAATCCCCAGAGGAGAAACAGGCTGCTGACGAGAATGAAAGTGAACAGAACGCTTCTGCCGTCCGCTGTGACAAACATGCCTTGCTTGGGGTCGCTCGTGGACATAGAACCTCCAGTTTTCCGTTCGGTGCCGCCGGGCCTGCATTCTCCCAGAAAGTCCGCGTGCGTGTCAAAAGGCCGGTGCCGCGTATTCGCCCTGCCGTGAGGCGTGCCGGAAGTCACGAATTGTGAATTGCGCGTTGCCGATGATAGACTTGGGCCATTCAGCCGGACCTTGGCGGCGCTTGCGGGCGCGCCGCCGATTGTTCCGGTCCGTCACAACAACTGGCGTCGCCGCGGCGCGGGCATCCTGCATGCGCAAGCCCATTGCAAATAGAAATATGTGGGTCAGGGGATTTCTTGTTGCGGCGATAGCCGCGCTCGCCGGCAGCTGCACGCGGGAGACTGCCCCACCGGCATCACCCGCATCGGAATCCGGGCGGGAGCAGGCGCGACAGGCGGGCGCCGACTCGCTTGACCGCGCCTTTAATGTGTTTGAGGAGGATGTCAGCGGCGATGTCCTGCAGCACTTCACCGCGTTGTCACCCAATGAAAACCTAAAAATCCTCGATGAGGCGCTTGAACGCGTTTTTCCCAAGGGCGTTAAGAGCCCCGGCGAGTCCGATGTGCTGGGGGTGCTGTCTTATGTGGCGCAAACGATAAAACTAAAGTCCAGCGCGCGCCATCTGGGTTCCGAAGTGCTTTCAGACGGACAGGCTTACTGTTATGGCTTTGCGCGCGCTTTCGAGGCGCTTTGCCGCCGCATGGGGCTGCCCGCGCGCATAAACGCGGTGCATAATGTTGAGTACATGCAGGCGCACAACATGGCTGAAGTGTTTTACGGCGGCCGGTGGCACCTGTTTGACCCCACATACGGTTCCTTCTTTTATGACCGAAAAGAGTATGACCGTTCGGGGCGTATTCCATCAGCCCGGGAAATGTTCTCGGGAAGCGTGTCCGGCAAAAACGTTTTCATGGTCTGTGACGCGCTGTGGACGGGTGAATACAAGCGCGATTGGACCGTGCAGCCCCTTGCCGACGACTTCCGGTATCGCGGCATGTTTACACAAAGGCAATTCTACGACCGGTTGTTCGCCACGGCCTTTCCGCTTGTTCAATCCGAACTCGCCGCGTCCTCGTTTCCAATAACCATAGACATGGGCGACCGCAACCGGGTCTCCATTGGAGAGGTGAACGGGCAGCAGGAGGATTTGGAGGGGCGCCGGCAGGATTCAACCTATCCGCGCTATCAGGGAACCGGTTTTTTGGGTCAGGGAATCATGGGCCCCGCGTTTCACACCGTCACCTTCAAAGCAGCCACCCCCGGCCGTTTCAAAATGACCTACCATTTTCTCCCGCAAAGCCGCTTCGACGGCATGGGTACGGTGGAACTGCGGGATGTAATCATGGAGCGCGATGAACTGGCAAAGGACGCCTGGTCGGTATGGTTCCGGCTGCAAACCACGGAAGGACTGTTTTTGGTGGTAAACCGCCGTGACGCCGCCTTTCTGGACGCTGTCACCGTGGAGCGCGTCGAGTAGAGCCCGTATGGTCCTGTGTGGATGGCGGCGGGCGTCCTGTAGCCGGGCAAGAATTGTGTGTCGCGCGGTGCGGAAGCGCCTATTCAAAACGCGGCAGATTATTGGCAACGGGACGAAATTGACGCTATAATGCGGACGTTCCTGGTCCAGGCGCCGCCGTCAAGTATTCCACAGAGGCTTCTCAGACAGGGTCAAGGCATGGCGAGAACAGAAGCGGGCATCACCTCCCTGCAGGTGTCCTGCGTGCAGATGCATTGGGCAAAGCCCATTGCGTTCAACCTTGAACGGACCCTGCACCATATCGAAGGGGCGGCCGCCGCAGGGAGCCGGGTTGTCCTTTTTCCCGAAGCCAGCCTGACGGGCTACCATTTTCCCAACGTGCTTGCCCTGACGCCGAAATCGGTGCAGGCCGCACTGGACCGGACGCGGGAGGCTGCTGCGCGGCTCGGAATTTGGGTCATCGCGGGCACCTTGCGCCAGACCCCCAGGCGCTATTTGAATCTGGCGCACGTGATCGCCCCGGACGGCGCAATAACCCACGAGTACGCCAAAGTGCACATGGCCGGACTGGACGAGAAGAAACACTGCCGCGGCGGTGACAAACTGTCACTTTTCAAGATCGACGGCGTCGCCTGCACGCTGGCCATCTGCCGGGACGGCCGCCACCCGGAACTGTACCGGATTCCGGCGATGGCGGGGGCGCAGATTCTGTTTCATCCATCGTGCAGTTCGGACGAGGTGGAGGCGGTCGCCTGGAAGCGGGTGTCCGGGCGCGCCCAGCAACCGGCCGGTCCGAGCACGCGCATGTTCCACTGTGTGGCGAACACGGTGGGGCAGACGCCGGATGGAAAGCAGACCTCAAGCGGCGGGTCGTTTATCCGCGAGCCCAACGGCCTTCCGCTGGCCGAGGCGGGTTTCTATCAGGAGGAGATGGTCACGGCCGTGCTGGACCTGTCGCGCGCCGACCGCGCGTATGCGCTGGACAGCCTGGAACGGCCGGCGTTTCTCAAGAAACACTGGAAGGCCATGATTGACGATGTGCGAAAGCGGGCGGACATCATGCCCAAGTAGGCGGCATGGCGGGCATCGTCCGGATTACATGTGAACAAACAGGAGTACCAAGGGTGAAAGCAGCACTGATTGCGCCGAAATTTGACGTGGCCGGCCGTTTGGTCACGGTCGAGATGCTGGGTGACGGCAATGTGAACGACACCTACCTGGCCATTTTTAGGACGACCTTTTCCGAAGAGCGGATTGTTTTGCAGCGCATCAACCAGCGCGTTTTCCCAAATCCGGAATACATCATGAAGAACATGATGATGGTCACGGAGCATGTCCACCGGCGGCTGGAGGAGGAGGCGCATCTTTCGGACCGTATCTGGCAGTTGCCGCGCGTTATCCACGCGAAGGACGGGCAGGACTTTGTGATCGACGGCGAGGGCGAATACTGGCGGGCCATCACGCTGATCGCCTCGGCCCATTCCTACAACCAGGTCCAGAGCGTCGAGCACGCCCAAGAGGTGGGGTTCGTGCTGGGGCAGTTCCAGCGGCTTATCAGCGATATGGATGTCAACTACCTCTACGACACCCTGCCGGGCTTCCACATCACGCCCGGATATTTTCAGAAACTCGACACCGCGCTGCAAACGGCCGAAGGCAAGGCGCGGCTCGCCTCGTCGATGGAGGCGCAGCGCTGCCTCCGTTTCTTGGAGGAGCGGCGCGCGTGGTGTTCCGTGCTTGAGGATGCCAAGGACCAGTGCAGACTGTCTTTGCGCGCGGTGCACGGCGACCCGAAAATTTCCAACATCATGATTGACGACGCCACGGGCAAGGGGACCTGCATCGTCGATCTGGACACGGTCAAGCCGGGGCTCGTCCACTACGACTTTGGCGACTGCCTGCGCTCCTGCTGCAATCCCTCGGGCGAGGAGACCCAGGACATGAGCCGGGTCCTTTTTGACACGGACCTCTGTGAGGCCATCGTGAAGGGGTATATGGTCCATGCGCGGTCCTTTCTGACCGCTGCGGACCGCGAGTATCTTTACGACGCCATTCGCCTCATCACTTATGAACTCGGCCTGCGCTTTTTTGCCGATTACATCGCCGGGGATGTCTATTTTAAGACGCGTTACGACGGGCAGAACCTGAACCGCGCGCGGGTGCAGTTCAAACTCACCGAAAGTATCGAGGTCCGGGAGAAGCAGATTCGCGGCATTCTGGGGGGGGCATAGGCGGGGATTGATTGGCAATTGGCGGTGGCCGGGGTGGTGTGACGCGGCGAAACCACGGAACCCGTTGGCGGGTCTGATGTTGACCGCGGCCCGGTAGTGCGTTTTGGGTTGCGGTGCGCCATCGGCTGTCAGTACCAAGGAGTCAACCGTACACCATGCCTTCCGCCAGCACCCCGAACCCCGTTGGAAACCGCACTTCCACCCTGTATGCCGCAGCCGCTTTCCTGCTGATTTTTGGGGCGGTGGTTGGTGCGTACATCAACCAGGCCCCGCCCAGCCCCAAACCGGACAGCGTGCCGGTGGCCGAGTTCTCCGCCGTACGCGCGCTCAAGCACATTCGCGCCGTGTCGTCGGAGACCCATCCGGCCGGTTCCTTCGCCGACGACAAACTGCGCGACTATCTGCTCGCGCAGTTCAAGGAGATGGGGGTGGCGGCGGAGGTTCAGACGGCGGTCAATCTGAGCGGCGTGGGCGTGTACCACAATGTGCTTGCGCGCATTCCCGGTCTGGCGAACACCAAGGCTTTCGCGCTGGCGACGCATTACGACAGCGTGCCCTACGGTCCCGGCGCGGTGGACGACTGCGGGGGCTTGGGCGTGATGGTCGAACTGGCGCGCGCGGTAAAGGAGGGGCCGCCGCTCAAGAACGACGTCATTTTCTGCTTCACCGACGCCGAGGAGTTCAGCGGGGGGGGCGCCCACGCGTTCACGGAGCATCCGTGGGTCAAGAACGGCGAGATCGGCATCATCCTCAACTTTGAGGCGCGCGGCACATCGGGACCGTCCTACATGTTTGAAACCAGCCCCGGGAATGGATGGCTGATTGCCGAGATGGCCAAGTCCGGGGTGGACGCGCGGGCCACGTCCGTCATGTACGACGTGTTCAAGAAATCTCCCTTTGGAAGTGATTTCAGCCAGTTCAAGCGCAGCGGCATGAAGGGCTACAACATCGCGTTTGTCGGCAGTTTCTGCAACTATCACACGCGCGACGACCATCCGGACGTGATTAGCCTCGCCAGCCTGCAGCACCACGGCGAGTACGCCTACGGGTTTGCACGGCACTTCGGCGGCATGGACTTCACCAACGTAACGGCCACGGCGCCCGATGCCACCTATTTCAACACCCTCGGCGGCCATCTGGTGCATTATCCACAAACGTGGGGCAGGCCGCTGGCCATGCTGGCCACGGCGCTATTCGCCGCGTTTATCCTGGCGGGCCTGGTGCGGCGTCATCTCACGCCCCTCGGCCTGCTGCTCGGCGTGCTGTGTTCCGTGCTGTGCGCGGTGTGCGTGGCCGCGGTCTGTTTTGGGCTGACGACGCTGGCCTTCGGAGTTCACGGGCGCTATGTGCTTTACAACAACGGCCTGTACGCGACGGGCATTACGGTGGCCGCGATCGGTGTGGTGGCGGGGTTGTACACGCTGTTCCGCCGCGCGGTGACGGCGCAGAACCTTGGCGCGGCGGTCTGTCTCGGCTGGCTGGCGCTCCTGTGGTGGTTTGAGCGCAACATGCCCGGGGGCGCCTACGTGGCGCTCTGGCCGCTTCTTTTCGGCATGGCGGGCATTGCAGTACTGTATGCGGCGTCGGCCGAGGAGGAACTGCCGCGCGGCCTGGCGCTTGGTTCGGCGGTCTTCGCGCTGCCGGCCGTCTTCATCCTGGTGCCCGGCCTTGTGTCGCTCATCACCATGGCCACCATGCTGACCGGTTTCATCGTGGGCGTGAGCGTGCTGCTGGTCGCCGGATTCCTGATGCCGGCATTGGCGCTGCTGGAACGGCCCAACCGCTACTGGTTGCCGCTGGGGGCGTGCGTGACGGGCGTTGCCATGGTTCTGTTTGGCGTGGCGAACAACGGGCCAAGCGCGAAGAAGCCGCATTTCAACTGCCTGACCTACGGGATGGATCTGGACGCGGGCAAGGCCTACTGGATCAGCAACGACCAGAAGCCGGACGAGTGGCTGTCGCAGTTTATCCCCGCCGGCACGCCGCGCGCGCGGATCGCCGAGTTCCTGCCGGGCGAGTACGACACCTATCCCAAGCCCGGCCCGCGCTCACTTGGTGAACGGTTCAAGGACGCGCTGGTGCCGCCCTACAACGACCAGTACCTCAAGGCGTCCGCGCCGATGGCCCCGTTCGGCGGCCCGCAGGTGACGCTCAAGGGCAACGAGGTGGCGGACGGCAGGCGGACGCTGACGCTGCACATCGGCTCGGCCGAGGCGGTGACGCAGATGCGGCTGACGCTGGTGTCGCGGACCGAACTGCTGGCCTGCTCCATTTTCGGAAAGGACGTGGACGGAGGCAAACAGGGATGGGAGAAGCATGTCGATCTGTTCCCGCGCGAGGGAGTGGATGCGGTATTCATCCTCAACGCAAACGACCCGTTCCGGCTCAACATGACGGAGAAAATATACGGGTTGCCCTATGCGGAGTTGAAAATGCCGCCGCGGCCGCCGCACCTGATCACCGAACCCAACACGACCCTGGACTGGGGGCGCCCCCTGCGCAGTGAGCACACGTTTATCACCAAGACCTTCGATTTGAGCGCCCCGGCGGCCAACTGACCGCGTGTTGCCCTGTCGCGTGCCGGCGGCTATCATGTGCCATGCCCGGCGCGGTGCCGGGCGCGGAGCGCATTATGGCAAAAGACACAATGACAGGCGTGGAGCGGACGGGGCGGATTCTGGCCCGCAAGCCCGTGGACCGGATTGGACTCTTTGAGCATTTCTGGGGCGACACGCTGACGCTCTGGCAGCAGCAGGGACGCATCCAGCCCGGTCAGAGCCTGGAAGACCATTTTGGCTTTGACATGCAGTGCTTCTGGCCGTTCAACACGGTGGCCCGGCTCGATTTTGAACCCATAACGGTCGAGGAGACGGAAGAAACCGTGCTGCGCCGCGACGGCAACGGCGCGCTGCTGCGCGTGAGCAAGACCCACGATGCCACTCCGGAGCACGTGGACTTTCTGGTGAAGGACCGGGCGGGGTGGGAGGAGCACGTAAAGCCCTTCCTCACCCCGGACCATGCGCGCGTCAATTTCGAGGGCTACCGCGATGCCCGCCGCCATGCCGCCGCGCGGGACCGCTTTTTCTTCTGGTCCGGGGTCAACGTCTTCGAGCTGATGCACCCCGTTTGCGGCCACCAATACATGCTCATGGGCATGGCCGTCGACCCCGACTGGGTGCGCGACATGGTTGACAGCTATGCCAAACTCACCATTGACCTCATGGAAATTCTTTTCGAGGTGGAGGGGGCGCCCGACGGCGTCTGGTTCTACGAGGATATGGGTTTCAAGGGGCGGCCGTTCATGTCCCCCGAAATGTACCGGGAGATCATCCAGCCCGGCCACAAATCCACGATAGATTACGCGAAGGCGATGGGGCTCCCGGTGGTCATGCACTCCTGCGGCTATGTGGAGCCGCTGGTGCCCGGCATGATTGAGGCCGGCATCGACTGCCTGCAGGTCATCGAGGTCAAGGCCGGCATGGACCTGCTCCAGCTCTACCGGGATTACGGCGACCGGCTCTCATTCATGGGTGGCATCGACGTGCGGGTGCTCTACACCAACGACCGGGCCGCCATCGACCGGGAACTGTCGGCCAAGGTGCCCGTGGTCAAGGGGGGGCATGGCTACGTGCTCCATTCCGACCACAGCATTCCCAACCAGGTCTCCTATGATTCATACAAGTATTTTGTGGATCGGGGATTGGAATTGGGACGTTATGTGTAGTATATTGCCGCAAGGTCAACCGCAATAACGGGTTTGGAGAACACTGTCATGGAACTCTTTGAACGCATCGCAACCTGCACGAGCCGGGGCAAGATCAACCAGAATTCGCCCTATCCGCCCGACCTTCGCGGTCAGGAGGGCGTGTTCGAACTCGTTCGTGACGCGCTTTCCGGCGGCGTGAACCCGAACGACATCCTGACTCAGGGGCTGATGGTCGGCATGAACGACGTCGGCCGCAAGTTCAGCAAGAATGAGGTGTTTGTTCCGGACCTGCTCATGGCCGCCAAGGCCATGGCCGCCGGCATGGACCAGCTCAAGCCCGCCTTCGCCAGCGGTGCCGCCGTGTACAAGGGTGTCTTTGTCGTCGGCACCGTCAAGGGCGATCTGCACGACATCGGCAAGAATCTTGTCCGCATGATGATGGAAGGCGCCGGCTACGAGGTCATCGACCTCGGCGTCGACGTGTCCCCCGAGAAGTTCGTGGCCGAAGTTGAGAAGCACCCCGGTTGCATCGTCGGCCTGAGCGCCCTGCTCACCACCACCATGGTCAACATGGAGGCCACCACCAAACTCGTCAAGGAAAAAGACCCCAAGGCGGTCGTGGTCGTTGGCGGCGCCCCGCTCACCCAGGAATTCTGCGACAAGATCGGCGCCGACGCCTACTCGCCCGATCCGCAGGGCATCATCGACTGGCTCAACGCCCGCGGTGGCTGCGGCTGCGGCTGCGCCTGCAACTAGATCCAACCCCATTTGACACGCATCGCCCCTTCACGCCAACGGCGCGAAGGGGCGGTTTTTGTTGAGTGCGGAGGCCATGCCACCGCTTTTCTTCGCCGGGGCCATGCCCCGGCAGGTGGAAGCATGGCTTCCGCCGGCCAAAGCGTCGGCATGCCGCGCGCGCTCAAGAAATGCACGAGCGCCCGGTACTTAGTTCAGCACATCCGGCATGGGCGGGCCGTCATAGGGCACCGCGCCCAGCTGCAGACCGCGCCGTGGCACGGAGCTTAGCGCCGGGTCCGTGGTGTCCGGTGCCAAGATCATCCCGTAATAGCGGCCCATCCAGTAGGCGTCCAGCCATCCTGACGGGTCGCTCACACTCCCGCCGCCTTTGCCCTTGAGCGCTCCCTGGTTTTCGGTCCAGCGCCGGGGGTTGGTTTCGCGTGGGGACAGCGCCCTTTCCACCCCGACATAGGGGAGGTACCCCTTGGGTGGCTGAATGTCCAGCCGGTTCGTGTGGTCATAGGGGTAATGGCGCAGGTCGAGCGGCCAGGCGCGCAGGTGCTCCGCGGCCGGCCCGGCCTCGCAGTCGTTGCCCGTGAGCGCACCGTAGATGAAGTTGAACCAGGGCACCTGCTCGATGCGCTCAATCTCCCAACTGCGGTCCAGGCTGCGCCGGTAGACGCCGCGCCAATAGCGGTCCTGTTCCAGTTGCAGGAGCGTGTAGTAGCAGTAGAAGGCCAGCCGGTCATCGGAGTGGAAAATGCGCGGCGGCAGGACCTTCTTCTGGACGACAATCAGGTCCGCGTACCCCTCTCCAATGAGTTTGTTGTAGGCATCGATATACTTCTGGTTGCCCGTGATGGCATGGGTCACCCGCAGATAGGTCAGAATCTCCATGCCGTTCAGGCCGCGCGCGTAGTCTCCCTTGCCGGCGAAATACTCCGGGTCCCACCGGCCCCAGACCGTGGGCTTGCCGTCCACGTCGCACAGGGTCCAGCCATGGTCAATAATATGGTCCATGATGCGTGAGACGTGTTCGGCAACCTGGGCCTTCCCTTTCTGGTCAGCGACAAGCGTGTGGAATATCCACGCATAGTAAAACTGCGAGTCGATTTCGTCGCTGGACGTGTCCCCCTTCCATTCCCAGCGGTCATCGGGCGTGCGGTGCCATTCGGCGTCATAGCCGCCCGACCCACCCTCGGCCTGGTGCCCCGTCTCTCCCACGGCCCACACGGACCGTGCGGGGAAACCGGGGATGCCGCTAATTTCCTCGGACCATTTCATCGCATTGAACCCGTCCACCGCGTTCTGCCGGGCGGCGGCATCGCCGGTCACGGCATATTTGAACGCCTGGGCCGCCCAGTAGTGGGTGCTCCAGCCGACGTCATTGTCGCTCACCTCGCGGACCCATCCGTCGCCCTTGCGGTCCAGCTTGTGCGTGAAGGCGCCCCGCTTCTGGCCCCATTCCTCGAGGTGCCGCTCGTAATAGTCCGCCTTCTTGAGCAGGGTGTAGGGTTCGTATTCGATGATGCCGATGCCCTTGTCCGTCGCAAAGTACACCGCGCGGCCCGCGCAGGCCAGCGCGTTGACATGCTCGTCCGGAAGCCAGCGGGAGGCGGTGAAATACTGGAACTCGCCGTTGACGCAGCGCATGGCCCCCTTGGTGGTGCCGGCCCAGAAACTGCGGTCAAACCCCTTCTCCAGACAGGTGACCTCATTGTGGGGGAGCCCGTCAAAACCGAGGATCGAACTGGCCGCCGTGCCGCGGATGACCCCCAGCCCGATGTGCGTGCCCACGATGAGCCGGTCGCCCATCGAGATCATGTCCCGCAGGTCCTTGGAGGGAAGCGACCCAAATTCGGTAATCTCCTGCCGTTGCGATACAAAGCGCAGCCCGTCGAACAGAAACACCCGGTCAAAGCCCATGCAATAGAGCGTGTCCGCATGGCAGGCCAGCGCGCTGATGGGGCCAATCGTGGGGTCCTCCACGGACCAGGGTTCCAGCTTGCCGTCACGGTACCGGTACAGCCGGTTCTCCTTGGCGGCAATCACGTCCCCGCCAAAGCCGCACACATCCGCGAAAGGCCCCTCGGCCACGGCGGTCCATGCCCCCTCAGAAAACCGGTGCAGTCCGCTCTTGGTCATGACCCAAAGCGCGTTGCCGACCGTTCTCATGCGGGTCACAAATTCGCGCGGCCCCTCCGCCACGCCTTCCAGCCGGTCCCCGGCAAGGCGCATGACCCCGTCGCCGAAACCCGCGTAGACCTGGTCACCCAGCACCCCCACGGCGAACACCGGCCGGTCTGACAGCACCTGCCGGCCCGATTCCTGCAAGAACACGCCATCTTTCACGGGCGTCCATTGCGCGTTCGGCACGGTGAACGGCGCGGCAGAGCCGGACAGGGACGCAAAGAAAAAGGCAACCGGGAGCATCAGTGCGGGCACTGCAGGAAAGGTCATGGGGCCTCCTGGGGTAGGAAGTGACGCGGACAGCCGAAGCCCCGCAGCCGGGGCTTCTTGGGAAGGACCACCGCCGTCCCTGGATGGTTTCGCTCTTCACCCCAGAACCCGCCGTGCAAGTGCCGCCCGGCCTTGTGCTATAGTGATTCTGTTGCGGCTGCGGGGCCGGTGAACCCGGGCCGCACATGGAGACACGCGCGCCGTGAAGTGTTCAAAATGCACGCATGAAAACCCTTCGGGGCTGAGCCACTGCCAGAAATGCCAGTCGCCTCTGGCGCTTTCGTCAGACAACGAGGCGACACGGCTCGGCGGAGACGCCCAGACCGATTTCGAGTTTCGCCGGGGGCAGGTCGTTAATGGCCGGTTTACCGTGCTCGACCTGATTGGCCGCGGCGGCATGGGCCGCATTTACAAGGCCCATGACAACGTCCTGGGCGAGGACGTTGCGCTCAAGACGCTGCTGCCCCAGTTCCTGCGCGACAAGATGGTGGTGGAGCGCTTTTTCAACGAGGCGCGCATCGCCCGGAAACTGGCCCACCCCAACATCGTGCGCGTGCATGATATCGGCAGCGCGGGCAAGGGCATGTACATCTCCATGGAGTACGTGCAGGGCGATTCGCTGCGCGGCATGATTGAAAAACTGCCGCCCGGCAAGCGCATCCCCCTCGGCGAGGTGCTGCGCATTGTGGACGAACTGTGCGGTGCCCTGGAATACGCCCACCAGTACACCATCCACCGCGACATAAAGCCCGAGAACATCATGCTCGACAGCGGGCGGCGTGTGAAGCTGATGGACTTCGGCATCTCGAAGCTGATGGACAACACCCGCAT
The DNA here is from genome assembly GCA_903902895.1 of Candidatus Hydrogenedentota bacterium. GTDB lineage: Bacteria > Hydrogenedentota > Hydrogenedentia > Hydrogenedentales > CAITNO01 > CAITNO01. The sequence goes on from CAIUWO010000541.1 coordinate 23,885, forward strand.
GACCGGTGCGTCGGTGGTCATGGGCACCCCCTATTACATGTCGCCCGAGCAGTTGCGCAACAGCCACGAGGTGGACCAGCGCGCCGACATATACAGCATCGGCGTGGTGCTCTACGAGGTGCTCACGGGCAACATGCCGACGGGGGTGCCGCGGCCCGCCTCGCAGATGCTCAAGGAAATCCCCCCCGCCATGGACGAGATCGTGGCGCGCTGCGTTGATCCCGACCCCGAGAAACGCTATCAAAACGCGGCCGAGCTGCGTGGCGCGCTCAAGCCGATCATGCAAATTGTCGCCTCTGGAAAGAATGTAGACAAGACCCTGGCCAGACACCGGAAAATGCGCAACGCCAAGCCGGTTCCCTGGCGGCGCATGGCGGGCGTGGCGATTGTTGCCGCCCTCGTTGCGGGCATGATCGCGGGAAGCACGGCCGCCTATCGGCGCTGGCAGGCAACCGCCACGGTGCTCCCGGCCGCGGCCGGCGCAGCGGGCGACCGCTTCGCAGAGCTTGAGCAGCTGGTGAACAGCGTCCGCCCGCGGGTCGAACCGCTGGCACGGGGCAGCCAGGACATGCGCGCCATGTTTGAGTCCGCCGATGCGCGCTGGGGTGAGGCTGTGGCGGCGCGCCAGGATGGTGGCGGAGTTGCGGTGGCGGCCGCCGAAGAGGCGCTGCAGCGTTTTCTGGCCATGGCCCTGGTGCGCGAGGGCATGACCTTTGTGCCGCCGGGTCCCGTCATGATGGACGGCGCGCAGCAGGCGGTTTCGGCCTTCCTGATAGACACCACAGAGGTTTCCATCGGGCAGTATGCCGAATTCTGCCGCAGCGTGGAGGGCGGATGGCGCATTCCCGAGGAGCTACGCGCCGCTATGGATGCCTACACGGAATATCCGGTCGCCTGGGTGTCATGGTTCGACGCCCAGGCCTACGCCCTCTTCCGGGGCAAGGCGTTGCCGAGCCGCGCACAGTGGGCGCGTGCCGGATACGGGGGCAACAATGCCTCCGACCAGTACCCTTGGGGTGCCGAATGGCAGGGAAACGCCTGCAATTGCCAGGGCCAGGCGGCTGTGGCGGAAAAATCATTCGACCGGGACCGGACCTGGTCGGGCTGTTTCGACATGGCTGGAAACGTCTCCGAATGGACCGCGTCCTGCCCGGTCGCGGAAGCGGCGAACCGGGCGCCTGACTTTGGCGACGGCATCGAGGTGTGCGGGGGCAGTTTCACCACGGGAGCCAGCCCCCTCAGTTCCGTTCGCAATCTGCCCTATGAGACGCGCGCGGCCGACCTCGGTTTTCGCTGCATCATCGCGATCGGCACGACACCCACCGACGTGCAGGCGGCGCTGGCGCGGCTTCGATAGGGGCGTCGCCGAGGGGAAGGGCCCCGAAACCCTGTCCAAGCCCCGGCAGTCGAAAGGAATGGGCGCTTTGGCGCCCTTCAGTTTTCAGCATAAACCCAGTTCGTTCGCGCCCGGCGCGGGTGGAGTTTTCGAAAATGCTCAAGTTCCTCAAGAGAACCCTCGTCTTTATCGTTGGTCTTGCGCTGGTGCTGCTGGTTTCGGGTTACGTCTGGGTCCATCCCGGACGCGGCCCGGTAGCGAAGGTGGACCCCAACGAAAAGGGCTATTCCGAGGAAATTGACGGCACGCTGGTGTTGCACCTCAAGGGGTCGCCCTATGAAATGGGCTATCAGCGCGGCAGCCTGGCCAAGGATAAGGTCCAGCTCATGATGAGCCGTTTTGATGACCTTCTTGACCAGGCCAAGCAGGAGATGGGCCTGCCCAAGTTTGCCGCCAACCTGATTCTTGACGTCACCTACCAACTCTGCGCCCCCTACATCCCGGAGCGGTACAAGCGCGAAATGGAGGGCCTGGCGGACGGCAGCGGCGCCGACCTTCAGGTCATCCGGCGCGGCCAGGTCATCTCCGTCATCACCGAGCGCGGATGCAGCTCCTTCGCCCTCTGGGGCAAGGCCACAGCGGACGGGAAACTCTACCAGGGCCGAAACTTCGACTGGATTCTCAACGCCGGACTCGAAGACACCGCCATTTTGGCCCTATGCGAACCGGACGGCCGAAACCGTTTCGCCTCGGTGGGCTACGCCGGGCAAATCGGCGTGCTGAGCGGAATGAACATGGAGGGAATGTCCATCGCCCAGATTGGCGCCATTACCAAAGACAAATCGCTGCGCGGCATCCCGCTGGAGTTTGTGCTGCGCCGGATACTGGAGGAATGCTCCGACCTGGACCAGGTCACCAGCCTCATCAAGAGCGCCAAGCATACCGTGGGCTACAATTACGTCATCGCCGACGGCGACGCGCGCGATGCCCGGGCCTACGAGACCACGGCGCATCAGGTCGCAGTCTTTGGGCCCAATGACCCCAAGGAAACCTGCGAGTACGCCATTCGCATCGAGGACGCTGTCTTTCGCGCCGATGAGGCCATGGACCCGACCGTGCGGGGCCTGCAGGAATGCGCCAAAGCGCCGGGCCTACCCTACGGGTCCAACTCCTACGACCACCGCTACAAGGGCATCGCCACCCGCGTCCAGCAGAATTTTGGCAAGATAGACCAGACCATCGCCCTCGACATACTGCGGGCCACCGCCATGGATGATGCCAATCTGCACGCCGTGCTGACCAACGCGACCGACAGCCAGATATGGGTTGCCCACGCCAAGAACGGCCAGAATGCCAGTCTCCAGAATTTTGTGCATTATGACCTGAACCGCCTTTTTCAGCGGCCCGAAACGCGCTCCACGGAAACACCCCCCGCCCCGGCAGTTGCGCCCCCATCCGAGCCGCCTGCCGCCAAGTAAGACGGGGTTCAACGCCCGTTTTGAAATGGACACCGCACCCAAATCGGGCAAAACGCCCTCTCCCCGGCCCTTCCATCGGGCAATGGATGACAACCTTCATTATTCCCGTTCTTTCCCCCCCTTCACATCATGCCGCACCATTACTCCCGGCAAAATGATCGATTTTAAACAATGGGCGTTTTCCACGGTGGTCGCAGGGCATTTTTCCATGGAGCAGTGCTGTTTCCGCTAAAAATGCCAGACCAGCGCAATTGGAGTCAGCACGCCGTATCGCCGTTGGCGTGTTTCTGAATATCGCTTTCCGCCATCCGACCCTGCCATGCAACGCAGTAAAGACTGCCGTGTGTGTGGGGGTTGGGACTGCGAAAACCGTCTGCCGAATAATCTTTGAGAAAGAGTGCAGAGAAGTCTTGACAACGGAACTAAGGTTTACTACAATACGTGTCAAGAGTTTATTCGACGAACAGGCTCAGTCGTTACACTTTTCGCGGAGTTAACAGAAACAGGGTGCCGTAGCGGTGGCGGGGTTGAGCGCCTCACACGGTCCAGGGGTTAAGAACGCGTATATGGCGACAGTATTGGCAGGGTGGAAAAAACGGCTTGTCTTGGATATTGGCACGAGCGCGGTGCGCTTGTGCGAAATGTCCAAGAGTAAGACCGGTTACACTTTGACGCGATTCGTCCAGCGCGAATTCGACTCCGACCCGTCTCTGGACGAGGAGAAGCGGAAGGCGCTGCGGAGGGACGCTGTCAAGAGTGTTCTCAAGCAGGTCCGGGCACCCATGCGCAAGGTGGTCTTCGGGGTTGCCGGCCAGTCTGTTTTCACCCGCAGCCGCACACTGCCCCCTGTTCCCGAATACAAAGTCACGCAGATTGTAAAGTACGAAATTCAACAGCAGATTCCTTTTGGCCTCGACCAGATAGCGATGGATTATCAAATCCTCAGCCGCAATGAACAGGGCGGATATGAGGTGATGATGGCCGCCATCAAAGTCGATGTCGTGGACAAGGCGCTCGAAATACTCAAACCCACCAAGCGTGGGGTGGCCTTTGTGGATGTCTGTCCGCTGGCCGCCTACAACTGGCTCAAGCACGTGGGCGATTTCGGAACCCAGGGCGAATGCGTGGCCATGGTCGACATCGGCGCGACCACCACCGACATCGTCATAGAGCGTGCCGGCCAGTTTCGCTTTACCCGCCCCCTCAATGTGGGCGGCAATGACGTCACCAAGGCCATGGCCGCCGCCTTCAGCATCGATTTTTCCGCCGCGGAAAAACTCAAGCGCGAGCGCGGTTTTGCGCCGACGGGCGACCCGCAGAAGGACGGCAAGGGCGGCGAGGTGGTTGGCCAGGCGCTCCAGCGTCTTTCTTCCGAGATTTTGCGGTCCTTCTCCTACTTCCGGTCTCTGCCGGGCGGCGGCCAGGTCAACCGCGTGGTGCTTAGCGGTGGCGGGGCCCGCCTGCGCAATCTGGTGCCCTTCCTTCAGCGCACCCTTGGCATGGATGTCAGGCTGGTTCAGCCGCTCAAGGGGCTGACCGTTGCCGCAGGCGCGGAATCCGTGAAGCAGTGCCCCGAGCAGGCCTGTGTGATTCTTGGCATGGCATTGCGCACCTGCGTGTCCGTGCCGCTGGAAATCGACCTCATACCGCCGCGTGTCGTTGAGGCGGCGCGGCGCAAGGTGCAGGTGCTCTACTGGGGCGTGTCCATCACAGCGCTGGTGTTTTCCGTGCTGTCCGTCGTGCCTGCGGCGAGAAACGCCAACAAACAGGTCATAGACCGCATCGACCAGCTCAAGAAGGCCATTCACGCCTACGACCCCGAGATGGTGCAGCGCATCCGGGTGGGAGCCGCACCGCCGGTATCTGGCCTCAATGACAAGTTGACCGGCTGGAAGAACCAGTTAACCAGGGTGGAGGACCAGGTCAAAACCCTGGACAAGGCGCGCCGTTTGCGTCGCTTCTGGCTTGATGAGATTGCCTTTGTAAGTGAGGCACGGCCGGCCACCAAGGGCATGTGGTTCAGTTCTGTGGAAACCTCCCTGTTCCCCGATGAAAAGGGCAATCAGCCCGCCGGTGCCCAACCGGGCGCGCCACCGCAGCGGGGCGGCGGTCTCGCCTCGCAGACGGGCGTGAAGCAGGGCGGTGTCAGCGCCGGATTCCCGGGAATTGAATCGAAACTGGCACCCGGGGGGGCGGCTTCGCGCTCTGGGCCGGCAGGCGGCGGTCTGGGCGGCGGCGGTCTGAGTGGTGGCGGTGGCCGTGGTGTGTCACGGCAGAATGATGAGCTGATATCGGGGAAGATGCCCCTTCAAGACGGGATGATCATACACGGCTTTGCCGAGTCCGACGAGGCCGTTTCAGAGTATCTGGATGAACTGAACCGGGCTTCCGTGCAGTTGCCGAACGGCATGTTCCTGAGTGCCGAGAAAGTGGTGTTCAGCGAGGGCACCGTGCAGAAGGTTCCCTGGGAGACACTTTACAACGCTCCCGTGGATTCGGGCATCGTGGGGGGCGGCCCCGGAAGCGGTGGTCGTGCGGGAAACACGAATTACCAGCAAGCGGGGGCGCCAAGCCTCTTCTCGTTTACGATTGAGGTGAAGTTCCGCCGCGACAAGGACCGGCCCTCGCCCAACAAGAACAAGAACACGGAGCAGGCGCCCGCGCCGGGCGCTGCGCCGCCGCCGCCGCCCCCGGCAATGCCCGCCGTGGCGCCGAAACCGGCTGATAATGCGAGCCAGAACAGCAGCGCCGCGGGGGGGAACCCGGCGTGAAGAACAAAGGACGCATCATAGGAATTGTCGTGCTGCTGGCCATCTTCAGCGCCTTGGGGGCCGGCTATTTCCAGTACATAAAGCCGCAGTTCGAACAGTACGCAGCGGACGAAAAGTTGCGCGCTTCCCTTGAAGCGACCTACACGGACCTGTCAGGGACTTTTCAGGGTTTCCAACCCGAACTGCTCATGACCGCGTGGCAGGAAAAGCTTCAGCCGTGGCGCGGAGCCCGGGAGGAGCGCGCCGGATACTTCAACTACGGCGACTGGTACGACCACGAAAAGCCGGCCAAGGACTCGGACCGCATGGTCAAGTTCTGGTACGGTGACACCGCGAACAAGATGGTTCAGGACTTCTACGGCGAGCTGTACAAAAAATACGGCCGTTACGACACCTACCCCCAGGACTTCCGCAACGCGCTGGGCGTTGCCACGGATCAGGAGTGGCAGGGCCGCGACGTGACCGACGCCGAGGTCATCCGCAATTTGGACAAGCTGGCCTACGGGCTGTCCGTGTGCCGCCTGCTGTTGAAATACAACGTGCCGCAGGTGACCCAGATACGCATGTGGCCCCCGCGCATCACCAACGAGTACGAGCAGATGCTGATCGGCCAGACTGTCGGCCTGCAGTTCACCGTGTCAACGAAAGACCTCGTGAAAATGCTCGATGACCTGCGCACGGGGGACCGCTATTTCTCGGTCGACGCGCTGAAAATAACCTATCCCTACATCGCGTACAATGTCGAGCCGCAATTGCAGGTTTCCATGCTGCTCAGTCAGGCGAACTACCGCAAGGCGTTTATAGAAAAGAGCGAGGGCGACAAGGGCGGTGCCGGCGGGGCTAAGCCCGGGGGCGCCGTTGCTTCGATTGTGCCGACGCGTCCCCCCGCGGCGCCGTTGGCTCCCGAACCCGGCGCGGTCGGAAAAGTTTGGAAATGGATCAAGAACAACTTGCTGTACATGCACTAAACACACGGAAAGGAACGGCCCGGGGCCGCTGAGAGGTAGCGTTGAGAGACAAGTTCATAAAGGCAGGCAACTGGATTTGGCACGGCAAGGAGCTGATCGTCCTATTGGTGATGGTCTGCATACTTGTTTACCGTGTCTACGGCGTTGTCAACCCCCCGCCGCCGCCCAAGTGGTCGGCGATGCCCCTGCCGATAACCGAACTGCCCACCGACCCGCAAGAGGTGCAGGACTTAAAGCTTCCCGGCCAGCCCACACTCCGTCCCTCCATGGACGTTCCCAACTCATACGCAATGCTGTATAACAGGAACCCGTTCTGGTATTATTCCGGCCAACAGAAGCAGAACACCAAGCAGGATGTCACCGCGGCGGACCTGAATATCAAGCTGATGGACATCCAGAACGCGGGCGGCCGCCTGCGGGCGAAGTTGCGCACAGAGAGCGCCACGGCCTGGTACTCGGAGAATGATCAGTTCGAGAAATACGAACTTCAGAAGATAGATCCCGATAGCAATACTGTTGAAATATATTCGGAGCGCTATGCGCGGACCTTTACCTTGTCAAAATAACGGCGGTCTGACACTGAGTGGCATGTTCGACAGGTCTTGTGCCCAGAACCGCGGGAGGATGAGAATGAGTACGCGTGACATACGGAACATCATGCTGGGTTGTGTTGCTGCTATGTTGCTGGCAGCCGTGCCCGTGCTGGCGCAAACCGCGCCGGCAGACGGCGCGCCGTCCGCGGTGGTAGTCGGAACGCCCTCGGTCGTTCCACCGCCTGCCGAGTCGGGCGCTGTGGCGGCGCCACCCATTGAGGCGTCACCCGGAGGCGCCGCCTCCGTTGATGCCGCGGGGGTTTCCGAGGCGGAGCTGTATTTCCGCCGCGGCGTGGACCTCTACAAGCGCGACCTCTACCGGGAAGCCCTCACGGAGTTCAACCGTGCGCTGGCCCTGGACCCAAACCACCAGGAGGCGCGCCGTTTCCAGGAGAAGGCCAGCACCCGCCTTCAGCAGGCGCTCGTAGGCAGCGAGGCCGCCGACGCGCCGGCTGCTTTCGAGGCCATCGACCCGGAGACAATCACCAAGCAGAGCGAGACGGCCCAGTTGTCAGCCGATGAAGTGCGCCGCGAGCGGGTCAAAAAACTGCTGGTGGATGCCCAGCGCTACATGGAGGCCGAGCGCTACAGCGTTGCCGTTGAAATATACAACAACGTTCTGCTGATGGACCCCAGCAATCCCGATGCCAAGGACGGACTGCACAAGGCGACGATTGGCGCCCATGACGCCGACGGCGTGGAAAGCCTGAAGGACGTGCAGGAAGACAGGGCGCTGATTCGCAATTACATCAACAATTCCAAGCGTCTGCCCGAGGGTGCCGACGCGCGCGGCATCAAGCCGTTCCGTTTCTCCGTGCCCCAGATCGAGGAGGAATACAGCCAGACCAAGGAAAAATCCCTCATCGAGTCGACACTGGAGTCCCCGGTCGCCATTGAATTTGAGGACATTCACCTTAGCGAAATAGTGAATTTCATCTCGGACAGCTGGGACATCAATATCGTTATTGACAACCGCGCCGTTGACCCGCCCAAAAAGGTGCAGCCGCAGCCGGCCGGTGGCGCCGCGCCCGGCGGCCCGCCCTTTGGAGGCCCCCCCGGAGCATTTCCCGGTCCCGGCGCCGCGCCGGGCGCAATGCCGCCGATGGGTGGCGGAATGCCGCCAATGGGCGGACAGCAGCGTCCGGCCGGCCCCAACTATGGGGGAATGGCCAACATGCCCGGTGGTCCGAATGCACAGCGTCCGATGGGCAATGCCGGCGGCGGCGATGCCGTCTATGGCAGCAAGTCCAGCGGCATTGTGCCCTATATCAATCTCAAGAACGTCACCTTGGCCGAGGGGTTGCAGGCGCTGCTGCGTCCCCTTGGTCTTGACTATTCGATCCAGCCCGGATTCGTCTGGATCAGCAAGCCCGAAATCATCCGTCGGGAATCCTTTGAGAAGCTGGAAACCCGTTACTACGAACTGCGCAATGCCGGTTCTGAAACACTGTTCAAGCTTGTGCTCCGCAACCGCTTTGGCGGCGCCGGCGGACAGCGCGGCGGCATGGGCGGCATGGGTGGCGGCATGGGCGGCATGAGCGGCGGCATGGGCGGCATGAGCGGCGGCATGGGCGGCATGGGCGGCATGAGCGGCGGCATGGGCGGCATGAGCGGCGGCATGGGCGGCGGCATGGGCGGCGGCATGGGCGGCATGAGCGGCGGCATGGGCGGCATGA
>CAIUWO010000542.1 GCA_903902895.1 Candidatus Hydrogenedentota bacterium
GATCTGCCCCACGCCTTGCGGTAGCTGACACCCATCGCAGCCGCAGCGGCACGGAGTGAGCCCTCGCGGTCTATTGCGGTCAGCAAGAGCCATTTGCCGCGGCCGAAAGTGCATCCGGGAACGTCGCTCGACAACCACACCTTCGATCGGGGCCGAATCTGCGTCATAAAGACACTCCCATTCGCCGTTCGTCTAAAGCCGCAACGGCCGACCCGGCCCAAAAGTGCGCTTCAAACACAGCATCTAGTTCGCGACAGGCACAGCTGTGCATATCGGGCATAAACACCCTGCACCATTTATTCATCAAGTAGTTCTCCGCAGAAGAAGAGGCCAATTCGCTCTTTACGGTCGCGCTAAATCTCCCGCGCCAGTTCAAGAACCTTGTCAGCAAGCGCCGCGATGTCCCGGCGGGGATAAACCGGCACATTGGCCTCCACCGGATCGTCGGATGCGATGCAGGCAATACCACCTCGTTCCGAGTGGATGGTGGGGGCCCCACTCGCGGCGCGCCACACTTCCATCTTGGGGCCGGGGCCCACGACATAGCCTTCAATGAGAACCACATCGCACGCGGCAAAGACTTCCCCCATACCCTCAAGTTCCCCGGCTCCCGCCAATCGGGCCCGGTAAACCGCCGTGAGACTCGGGGTGAGCACGGCGACAGGGGTTGCACCGGCCTGCCGGTGGAGAAAGGAGTCCTTGCCCGGGGTGTCCAGTTCATGCTCATGGCCGCAGTGCTTGATCACGCCCACGCGCACACCTCGTGCCGCAAGTTCGCTGACAAGGTCGCTGACCAGCAGCGTCTTCCCGTGGTTCTTGCGGCCAACAACATGCAAAACCTTCATCGTTTGCCATCCCTGCCTGAGGCGGTCAAATACGAAAGCGCGCAAAGGCCCACAGTCGAAGTCCCCGGCGCGCTTATTATGTGGACCTCCGAGTCTGTGGTCAAGATACGCTCGTGTAACGGTTCCGGAACTCCTTGTGCGGTCGGTGTCCCCGGCCGGTTGCGGCACGCGATACGCATCATGCCTGTCCTGCAAACACGGATTCGCTTGACTTGGCGAGGGCATCCCAGCGGTCGTTCAGGAATTCCTCCCGAAGCGCAGTCAGAAGGTTCCCTTTGATGTCCCTTTTGTCCAGCACGGTGTCACGCGAATGCCATGCCGCAGTCAGTACAGATCCCGCCAGTTCCTGGGCCCGGTCCGGATTGCGCGTCAGCGTGAGCGCAACCGAGTAGCACATCTCCACATACGAAAGTAGGACCTGATCCGACGTTTCTGTTTGTTGTGCCTGTGTCGTCATAATTCCTCACTTACAGCTGTTTTGGCAATGGCCGGCTGTTCTGTCTGACCGGCCGCGACCATACTGTTCTTAGCAATTGTACTTCTATGGAGCGCCATAATCCTTGACTTAAGTCAAGGATTGCCGTTTTAACTGAGGGGACATCACAACGCTAGTCACTTGGACTAGATGCTTGTCACCATCCCAACACCCGTCGGATCCCGGTTCGCAGTCAACAAACGCCTGCTCGGTCATGCGGATATCTCCTTGTCGTAGGTCCCGTTGCGTTCTGAACAAAAAGAACGGGCGGCGGCACCGCCAATGCCGCCGCCCGTGTACCTTTTGGGCCTTATCCGAGCATGGCCGCGAGGTCCGCCTCGGGCGTGCTGATGGGGGTCAGGCCGAAGTTCTCGACCAGCACATTAAGCACGTTGGGGCCGATGAACGCGGGGAGCGACGGTCCGATGCGCATGTTCTTGATGCCCAGGTGCA
>CAIUWO010000543.1 GCA_903902895.1 Candidatus Hydrogenedentota bacterium
CGCCGCGTTCCTGCTGCGCCGCATACTCGCCCGCCGCCGCCTCCAGCTGCGCCGTCATGCTGCCCGCTTCGCCCTGGCCGATGGTGCCCTCGGCAAGAATGCTGCCCAGCGACCCGTACAGTTCAAGCCGGTTGCGCGACGACGCGTCCGGCACGTTGAACAGGCAGTCCACCACGCCCTTCGCGCCCGATTCGAACTCCAGCAGCACCACCGCCGTGTCCTCGCTGGCGTAGGCCTGCACCCGGTTGTCCGTGACGCACAGCACGCTCTTCGCCCGTCCAAAGAACATTTCCAGCAGGTCGATGCAGTGCCCGCCCAGGTCCATCAGGCTGCCGCCGCCGCCCTGCCCGGGCACCTGCCGCCATGCGCCCGGAATGGGCGGATACCAGCAGGACAACTGCGCCCGGCCCAGCACCGGCGTGCCCAGCCGCCCCTCGCGCAGCAGCCGCAGTGCGGCCTGGTGCTGCGCGTGGAAGCGCATCATGAAACCCGTACCCAGCCGGACCCCGGCGTCCGCGCAGGCCCGCAGCATCTGCGCGCCCTCGGCCACGGTCATGCCCAGCGGCTTCTCGCAGAAAACATGCTTCCCGGCCGCCGCGGCCCGCAGCGTCTGCTCGCAATGCAGCCACGCCGGCGTGGCGACGTATACAATGTCCGCATCGGAGGCGAGCAGCGTCTCCTCGCTCGCGCAGGCGGCGGCGCCGAACTGCGCCGCCACTTCCGCGTTCGCGTCAAGGTTCGCGTCGAACACCGCCGTTAACTCCGCGTTGCACGCCTTTGCGATACCCTCGGGAATGGTTCTGCGACGGGCAATCCCCGCCGATCCCAACACGGCCCATTTGGTTTTCATTGCAGGACCTCCGCTGTCAATCTTTTATTGCTCTTGCTCCTGCTCTTAATCTTGCTCGAAAGTCATGTTCATTCCCAAACTTGAGCAGGAGCAAGATTAAGAGCAAGAAAAATCTTCGCGACCGCTGTCTATTTCGCGTACGCCGCAATGACCTTCTTGATGCCCGCCGCGATGCCGCGCATGTGCGCTTCCTCGTAGGTCGGGAAAATGAACGTGATAAAGGTGCGCGGCTGGTGCCAGATCGCGTTGGGCACATCCACCTTGGTGTAGTCGACCGACGCCGGGTCCGCGTACTCCTTCGACGTGAACGGGAAGCCGGAGAACCCGAAGGAGTTGTGTTTCTGGTACGCCGCCTCCGTGTGGCACTGCGGCCAGAAAACGTTCCAGCAGGGCGCGCCTTCGGCGCCCAACGCGGCGAGGAAGCCCTTCATGTCGCAGGTCATGCGCTCGATGTCGAGCGTGATGGGAAACACGAACCAGCCGTTGCGCCGTTCCGGCGTCTCCACCGGCAGGTGCAGTATCTGGGGGATGCCCGCCAGCTCTTCCAGCAGGATGCCCGCGTTGCGGCGCCGGTTCGTCATGTTCCAGTTGTCCATGCGGTCCAGCTCGGCGAGGCCAATGGCCGACTGCATCTCGGTCATGCGGTAGTTCCAGCCGACCATGTTGTGGATGTAGGGCAGCTTCTGCTCCATCTCCAGCAAGCGCAGGCGCTCGCGCACGTCGTAGCCGTGGTCGCGGAAACTGCGGCAGCGCCACGCCACCTCCTCGTCGTCGGTCGTGACCATGCCGCCCTCGCCGCCGGTGGTGAAGGTCTTGTTCTGGCAGAAGCTGCACGCGCCGACGCTGCCGAGCGTGCCGGTCTTCCTGCCCTTGTACTCGCCGCCAAAGGCCTGCGCGTTGTCCTCGATGACATGCAGGCCGTGCGCCTTCGCCAATGCGAGCAACGGGTCCATGTCGGCCACATTGCCGTAGAGGTGCACAGGCATGATTGCCTTGGTGCGCTTGGTGATTAGTTTCTCCACGCTCGCCACGCTCAGGCAGTGATCGTCGCGGTTCACGTCGGCGAAACGGGGTACCGCCCCCGCCTGCACCACGGAGAATGAGCTGGCAATGAAGGTGTAGCTCGGCACGATGACCTCGTCGCCCGGACCGATGCCGAGCCCGGCCAGCGCCGTGTGCAGCGCGCTCGTGCCGTTGGTGGTGCTGATGGCGAAGCGCGAACCCTGCCATGCGGCAAAGCGCTTCTCAAACTCCATCCCCCGCGTGCCGGTCCAGTAGTTGACCTTGCCCCCGCGCAGCGTGTCCGTCACCCCCGCAATCGCCGCCTCGTCAAAGCACGGCCACGGCGGCAGCGCCCCCTCAAGCGTCTTCTTTCCCCCGTCAATCGCCAGTGTCTCGCCCATGTCAAAACCCTCTCATGTTTCGCCCGACGGGCGTGTTTTCGGTCACTTTGGAACGCATTACGGCACGCAAACACAACCGCGTCATTGCGAGCAAAGCGAAGCAATCTCTTGCTCGCTATTTCCCTGTGGTCCGGTTCTTCGTTTCAAGAGATTGCTTCGTCGGACTTTGTCCTTCTCGCAATGACGCCGTGCGGTGTATTGCTTATCCCAGCCCCGGCAGCGGCAGCGTCACCGGCCGCTTCGTCTCGTAGCACTCCAGCGCGGCAAAGGCGATGGAGTGCGTGTGGATCGCGTCCGCCAAATTGCAGTGCGACTCCCGGTCCTTGAGGACGCAGTCCACAAAGTGGTTCATCTGCCCCTGGAAGGGGTGGTGCGACACGTCGGCGCTTTCCGGGGCAATGGTGGGAATCTCGGCCCAGTTCTTCTGCCCCGGATACTTGTGCGACCAGACCTTGTTGTCCTTGATGGTGCCGCGCGTGCCGAACACCTCCACCGGGAAGCTGTAGGGCATCACGCACCCGTAGTTCACCGATATCTTGCCCATCGCGCCGTTGCTGTATTTCACCAGCAGCACTTCGAGATCGTCGTATTCCAGCGGCGGCGCCTTCTTCCATGTGTTCTGGAAATAGTCATATTCGACCTCCAACCCCTTGCGGTAGCCGCCGGCATAGCCGAACACCTCCACCGGCACCGCCGCCCCGTTCGGGTCCTTCGTGGCGAACCAGCGCGCCGCGTCGATCGCGTGGCAGCCGGCCACCATCATGGCGCTCACCCCGAGCGCCTTGGTGCGCCCGTCCTCGTAGCCCTTCCACCAGCTCGCGATGTCGTGCTGGTAATCCGCCTCGGTGTAGTACACGTCGCCGATGGCGTTGTCCGCGATCAGCGCCTTCACCGTCTCGAACAGCGGGTTCCAGCGCAGCACGAAACTCACCACCGTTTTTACGCCCGCCGCGCGCACCGCCGCCATCATGGCGCGCATCTCGTCCACCGTGTTGGCGATGGGCTTTTCGATGACGATGTGCTTGCCCGCCTGCGCCGCGGCGATCACGTTCTCCGCGTGGTGCTGCTGCGGCGTGCACACCGACACGATGTCCACGCCCTCGTGGCACAGCGCCTTGTCGTAGTCCGTGTAGTACGCGACCCCCTCCAGTCCCGCCTCCTCGGCCCGCGCCTTGCAGCTTTCCAGCTTGCGGCTCGATATGGCCACCACCTCCGCGTTGGGGTTGTTCTTGAATGCCTTGATGTGCTCGCCCGACACCCATCCGGCGCCGTGCACCAGCACCCGCAGTTTCCGTTCCGGCATCGTCCGTTCCTCCTGTTGCGACTAAACAACACAAGTCCAAACCTGAACGCGGCGGGACGCCGCGTCTATCCCAAGACCCGCGGGCCACACCGTCATTGCGAGCGCAGCGAGGCAATCTCTTGCCCGCAATGGACCAGCACCCAGCCCTTGGTTCCAAGAGATTGCTTCGTCGGGCTAATGCCCTCCTCGCAATGACGGACAGTTTCGTCATTGCGAGCGAAGCGAAGCAATCTCTTGCCCGCGATGACGTGGTGAGATATGCGCGTCAGGACGCGCTATGAAACACCTCAAACGGCGTGGTCAGGCCGTAGGGCACGGAGAAATACTCCGCGCCCGCGGGCTGCGGCGATTCGGGCGCGTTGCTCCACGAACCCGGATGGGTGATGCCCACGTCCTTGTTGCCCAGGTGCGGCCCAAGCGGGTTGCGCAGGGAACCGTACAGCACCACCTCGACCGTGTTCTTGCCCGGTTTGACCTGGTCGGTGACGTCGCATTCCATAGGCTGGCGGTAGACGCGGCCCGCGTCTTTGCCGTTCACGAGCACCTTTGCCACCACGCCCTGCCACGACGGCAGCGACACGATGCAGCGCCCGCCCTTGGGCGCCTTGAACTCCGCCGTGTAGGAAACGCGGTGGCCGTACATCGGCAGGCCCTGTTTGGTCCAGTCGCCCAGCGCAAGCGGCGCGGCGGGCACGATCACAAAGCCCTTGTCCGCCGCCTTGAGCCCGAAGTCGCCCACAATGTGGGCCGCCTCCAGTTCGTGGAACACGTTCATCGGCGACGCCTTGATGGTCAGCGTGTTCCCGCCCGCCCTGGCAGCCTTGGCAATGTCGATCCGGCCGAAGGCGCGGTCAATCCACCACTCGCCTGCCGTCGCGCTCACGGGCGTTCCGTTGCAGGTGATGGTGTAGATGTCGGGACGCTCCACCACGGCGAACAGCCTCTGCGGCACCGCGCCCTCTATGGTGAAGTGGTAGGTGGCCTCAAAACCGCTGTCCGCCGCGAACGGCGTTTTCAGCAGTTCATCGCCAAACTGCACCGCATGGTCCCAGATGTTCCCGCGCAGGCCGTTCTTTTTGAACGTGAGTTCGGCGGCCTTCTGCCAGAAGATGTTGGTGAGCGTCTCGCCGCCAGCGGTCACATCGACGTAGTCGAGGATGAGGTTGTTGTCGTCCATGCGCCTGGCCGTGAGGTTGTTCACGGGGAGCGCCTTGCGCTCGCCCGGCGCGGAAATCGTCGGCGCGGCGGCAGGCGTCTTGTCCAGGAAAAGCATCACGCTGCCGCACACGGGCAGCGTGAACTTCACCGCCAGGGTTCCGTCGGCCTGCGCTTCAGCGGCGCGCGCCACAATCGCGCCCGTGTCAAGGTTCACCTCGCGCACGCCCTTGGCGGCGGTGATGACGCTGCCCGAGGCGGTGACGTCGTTGCTGGTGTTGGTGATGAACACGAGGTCGCCGTCGCTCATCTGGCGGCGGTGGTGGTAGACGATGCCCTTGTTGTCCGCGTCCAGCACGACACGCATGGTGGGCGCGCACAGCGCGGTCGCCTTGGCGGCGACCTCTTCGGGCTTCACGTTCTGCCAGCCTGTGGCCGTGCGCAGGCCCTTGCAGGCGTCGTCCGCTTTTCCGTCGATGCAGGACGGCTGGTCCGGTCCGGCGCAGGACAGCACCACGCCGCCCTGATCCAGATAGGACTTGAGCAGCGCGACGGTGGACTTGTTCAGGTTTTCCATGCTTTCGGGAATGACCACGACCGAATAGTCGCGCTCGCCCACGCGCAGCGCGGCCTTGCCCAACCCGTCCTTCACCACCGACCCTCGCTCCATCATGATGTGCTCGTCGCCCACGTCGAACTCAACCTGCTCCTTCGCCAGCCGAACGACGAGCGCCTGGTAACTGTCCCCCAGCGCCTCGAGGGCTTTGTCCTCTCCAAATTGACGCATCCACGCCGTCGTGGTCGGGCTGAGGAGCAGCACCGGGTTGATCTGCTTGCCCTGCGACAGCGCGTAGGACACACGCGCGAAGTAGTTCACCAGCACGTGGTATTCGCTCATCCACGGCGAGTGGTACGAGAAGGTGGGCGGATAGTCGCGCTTGCGCGCGCCGCGCATGGTCACGTCCGACAGATGCTCGTTGATCGTGTTCACGCCCAGCACCACCTCCCAGTCGCCGATGCGCTTGTAGTCCTGGAAGGTCATCTCGGCGCTGCTGCCGCCGTAGGTCTCGCTGAGCGTGCGCTGGCGCCCGGTCTGGTTCGCCACGCTGGCCAGTTCCAGCACGGCGCGCACATTGCCGAACTGCGCGTGCACGCCCTCGTCGTACTGGTTGAACAGGATGTCAATGCCGGGCCGCTGCTGCCAGGCCGCCATCGCCATGTTGTCCGGCACGGACGCGCAGCCGGGCCAACTGTGCTCCCAGTAGTGGCCCGTGAATTCGAGTCCGTTCTTCTCGCAGTACTCGTAGTACGGCTTGGCCCAGCGTTCCACAAACAGGTCGTTGATCACCTGGAAATAGTTGTGGCGGAACTCGCGCGCCTTCGCCGAGTCGTCGTTGAGATAGGGCAGCCCGGTGTTGAACTCATACCCCCAGCGCGCCTTGAACTGTTCCGGCAGGTCCGGCGTCCAGTGAATGTCACCGCACGGCTTGAGGTGGGGCTCATCGGTGAACGAGCCGGGGACCATTTTTCCGAACTCGTCGCCCAGCCGCTTTTTGTAGGCGTCCAGCGTGATTTCGAGGAACTTGTCGGTCACCCCTTTGCGGAGCAGGTCGGTGTGGAACTTGCCGCCGTACCAGGGAGAAGCCTTGGCCTCCTCCATCCGGGCGACCACATAGTCCCCATCGGTGACCAGGCCTTTCTTCTTCTTCAGTTTCTTGGTGACGTCCTTGTAGCCGTCCGCGGTCCTGCTGTAGATGGCGTAAATCTTGTCATTGGCCGGGTCGAGGGTCTTCTTCTTTTCCACCGACAGGCCCAGACCGCGCGATTCGGGCATCGCCTCGGGCACATAACCGCCGGCAAAACCGGAGGGGTAGGAGTTTTCGTCATAGATCCACACGAGCATGTCGCGCTCGCGGGCCGCCTTCAGCGTGTCCTCCCAGCGGGCAAACCACGCGTCCGACAGGTAGGGCGTCATCAGCCCCGGCCGCGGATGCACCCACACCTGGCGGATGCCCTGGTCGGCCAGGGCGTTGAGCGAGTCCGTCACCTGCTCCGTCGTGAGCAGGTCGTTCCACACCCACAGCGGGCCGGAAGTGTATTCGCGCGGCGGCGCCTGCAGTTTGCCCGCCACCGTGGCAAGGTCGCCGTCCACGGCACCGGGAAACACACTGGAAACCAGCAACAGAATAGGCGTCAGCAGCATGGCTTGCTCCTTCAGGGTATGGGTTCAGCACACGGGACCCATTTTGACACACCCGCCCCATGCGGGAAAAGCCCGCGCATCACGCCATCCAAACTCTCGCCGGCGTCCGCGTGGCCTTGCCGTTTGTGAGTTTGCCGGGTCAGGGCGGGCAACGGGGCACGGGGACAACCTAGGCCCCGGAGGGCAGCCGACCAACCCCTTCTAAAAAGTTGGCGTCAAGCTTTGGGATGGCAAGGAGGCAACGTGCCAAGACGGCCCCTGTCCGGCCACTCAATATCGCGACAAACAAGGCGGTGACTGAAGGTCGGGGGCAGCAGGGCCAATAGTGTATCCTTGTCCGTTCCCCGGAGTGAGGCACGCCCCCCCCTTTCAATTCTAGGGGCGGCCATTGGGCTTGCCGGGTGTTGCGATATTTGCAAGTCATATGTGCGTCTTCATTGACCGAACCCATTGTATAAGACCAAAACAATCAAAACCTTCGAAAGAGAGAAAAGGACATCCATGAGTCAGCCGGACATAGTCGTAGGAAACATCGTTCTACACCCGATGAAACCCGAATGGGGTCCGGGCAAAGTCCTGGTCCTGGACGCCAGAAATGTGGTTGTGTTTTTTCGCGACATACAGGAAGACCGGGACGGCCCAGCGACCAAGAAGTTCCTGGTCTCCAAACAGCAGTTCGTTCTGGCGGAGGCGCAGTTGGACCCCGTTCTGGATGGAGTTGGCTGGGATGCGGCAAAGGGCGGGCCTGCGGGCGGTCACAAAAAGGCTGTGGGTGCGAAGCGTGCAGCGCCAAAAACAACGACCGTTTCAGTGTGGTCTCAATCCCGGGCAATTGAAGAATTCATGAAAACGTTTCCGCTTGGTTTTGATGATCCCATTCAACACAAAGAAGAACGTGATTACAAGTGGAAGGCTCATGAACTGTATCAGGCAAGCCTTGGTGGCGGGCAGGCCCGGCAACTGTATGACCAAAACGACATCCGCACTGTGGTGGAGCGGTTGATGCGGGTTGAAGCGGATACGAACCTCCTGTTTGCCAATGAGACAATGGCCCTTTATGACGGACTGAAGGATGAGTCCGCCGCCTATGGATTCGTGGCTGCGCTGCTGGACCTTCTGGAAAGCCGTGAGCCTGAAGAGTCCCGCTTTCATGCCCTCGTCACAGCCGTGCGCAACCTGCCCGCCGAGAAAGGGAAATCGGACCACGAGAAATGGCCGCTGGTGACCGTCTTCCCGTTCCTTGCCGAGCCGGACCGGTTCATGTTTCTCAAGCCCGATGCCACGAAACTTGCCGCCGACCGCCTCTACTTCAATCTTGAATACGACACCCTCCCCAATTGGACCACCTTCAGCCGTTTGCATGAAATGTCGCTCCAACTGCTTGAAGAGTTGCGTCCTTATGGTGCCAAGGACCTCATGGACGTGCAAACCTTCATCTACGTCACGGGCAGGCTGGAGGCCAAGAAAAACGGGCTTGGCGCAAAAGAAAACGATAAATAGCGGTCGAACGTATGGCGCAAGTTGGCAGGGTTCAGTTGACCCACCGTGCCCAAACGTCCAGGGAACCCCTTGAGGGCGTCGCAGGACCTTTGCTCTGGAGTCATGCGAGTCTTGGGGCGATAGGGTACCGATTGTCTCAGACTGGTTCCCCGCGGCTTCAAGGCGTACATTTGCGGGAAGGGCTGTTTTCACCCAGCTAGGCACGGCGTGCACCCTTGACTTGTTTCACGGAATGACATGGCGCACACTGTATGAACACAAACCATTAAGTATCTTTCTGCGGTATGGGGATGCTGTCTGCAACCGGGGCATACATCCTAATACCCACAACCCTCTGGAAGGCTAAAGTGCAATGACCAGACCGAAATACAAGTCTACTGATGATCTGCTTGATCTGCTTTCACATGTGGACCTGCAAAGCAGCGTGGCTGTCTATACGCAGATCGAGAATTCTGTCCAGTATGCCATCTCCTCCGGGCGGCTGAAGCCGGGGGATCAGCTTCCGGCGGTCCGTGAGCTTTCTGAGCGGTTGA
>CAIUWO010000544.1 GCA_903902895.1 Candidatus Hydrogenedentota bacterium
CCGTGCAGGCCGATCAGGCCAAGGTCGCCTCCAAATCGGTTGAAGCCGTGCGGCCGCCGGTGCAGAAGTCCGTTGCGCCCCCCCCGCCTCCGGTGATGGCAAAAATGGAGAAGACGTCCGGGGCTGGTCAGCCGGACATTCAAGTGTCCGCGACGCAATTTGCTCCCAGCCCTTCGGCCCCCGGCGTGCCAACCAGGGTGGTCTACCCGCCGCGGCCCGTGCCGCCCAGCGGCGAGTCCTACAAGGGCAGCGACGAGAATCCCTACCTGCGTCCGCAGGATGCGCCCCTCTCCACCTTTGCCATTGACGTGGATTCGGCTTCCTACGCGAACGTGCGCCGCTTCCTGGACGCGGGCACGCTGCCGTTTCGTGATGCGGTGCGGGTCGAGGAATTGGTCAACTACTTCCGTTACAACTACCCAGAGCCGACTGACGGCACGCCGTTCAGGGTGGCGACCGAAGTGCAGCCCTGTCCCTGGAACACCAGGCACCTGCTGGTGCGCATCGGCCTGAAGGCGAAGGAGGTGGATACGAGCAAACGCCCCGCGGCGAACCTGGTGTTTCTGATTGACGTGTCGGGTTCGATGGCGGACGAGAACAAGCTGCCGCTGCTCAAGCGCGGCATGACACTGCTCGCGGAGAACACCCGCGTCGACGACCAGATCAGCATTGTCACTTATGCCGGCACGGCCGGTGTGGCGCTGGAGGCGGGCACCGGAAAAGAAAAGACGCGCATCATCTCCGTTATTGAATCGTTGCAGTCCGGCGGTTCCACCAACGGCGAGGGCGGCATCCAACTCGCCTATGACCTTGCGCGGCGCCATTTCGTCAAGGACGGCATCAACCGGGTGCTGCTGGCGACCGATGGTGACTTCAACGTGGGCGTGAGCGACACGGACGCGCTGGTGAAGATGATGCAGGACCAGGCCAAGTCGGGGGTGTTTCTGAGCGTGCTGGGCTTTGGCCAGGGCAACCTGCAGGATAACCGGCTCGAATCGCTGGCCGACAAGGGCAACGGGCAGTACGCCTACATCGACACCTTCCACGAGGCGCGCAAGGTGCTGCTGGAGCAGGCGTCGGGCACACTGCTCACCGTGGCGAAGGACGTGAAGATTCAGGTTGAGTTCAATCCCGCCAGAGTGGGCGCCTACCGCCTGATTGGCTATGAGAACCGCATGCTGGAGGCCAAGGACTTCAACGACGACCGCAAGGACGCCGGTGAAATCGGCGCGGGGCACACCGTGACAGCGCTGTACGAAATTGCGCCCCCCGGCGACCCGAACGCGGGGCCCAAAGTGGACCCGCTCAAGTATCAGGAAAACAGTCTCGACCTGAAACCGGCCCCGGCAAGGGTCTCAGACTCGGACGAGCTAATGACCGTGAAACTGCGCTACAAACAGCCCGACCAGTCCGAGAGCGTTCGGACACAGGATGTGCCGGTGAAGGCCGTTGTCAGCGCAGAACCGGACAAGGACTTCCAGTTTGCCGCCGCCGTGGCCGCATTCGGCATGCTGCTTCGCAAGTCCGATTTTGCCGGGGACGCGAGCATGGACCTGGTGCTTGAACTTGCCCGTCAGGGCAAGGGCGACGACCCGGACGGGTATCGCGCCGAGTTCATCAACCTGGCCAAGACGGCGAAGGAACTGCTGCCTGCGGGGAAATGAAATGGCGAAGTACAACTTCGCCAGCAAGTGCGTTCCCAAGTGAAACTTGGGGAACGATGGGGAATGGCGGTGACGTGGATTTAGGCCGAAGACGGAAAAGAAACCCCGGCCAGCGATTGCTGGCCGGGGTTTTGCGTCAGAAGTTTTCCCGATTACGGGGCCACGATTTTTATGTAGTCACTGTAGATGGGCGAATAGTTTTGCGCGGCGTCGGCGTACTGCACGCGCACGGTGTGGTTGCCCAGACCGGCGGGGAGCGTGTGGGAACGGGTGGCTTTCTGCGATATCCAGTTGGTCCACGTCGAGCCGTTGTCGCTGAAACGCATGCGCGTCACGCCGGCACCCGTGTCGGCCCAGTTCAGATTCAGCGTGACGGCCCGGGTGGCCGTGGTTGCCGCGTTGTTGTTGATTAGGATGCCGCCGGTGGGCGGCACCGTGTCCAGCCGGATGTAGTCGCTGCACACGGCGGAGCGGTTGTTGGCCCTGTCCAGATACTGGACCCGCACCGTCTTGTATCCGTCCCCGCCCGGCAATGTGTAGGGGCGGGCAGACGCCAAGGCTTCCCAGGGGGACCATGTGGTCCCGTCATTGCTGAAACGCATCCGCGACACGCCCGAGCCGGCGCCGTCATTCCAGGACAGCGCCAGCGTGACGCCGGCGCTTTTTGTGGCGGTTGCGTTGCTGTTGATGACGATGGTGCCGGTCGGCGGCGTGGTGTCTGTCAGGGGGAACTGAGCGAAATAGGGCCGCGCATTTCCGCCAATGGTTGTGAACTGCCCGCCCACATACACGGAAGTGTCGGAGACGGCCAGGGCGTCGACATAGCTGCCCGCATTGGGATTCCATGCGGTTGGCAGGCCCGTGACGGTGTCCACTGCGGCGAGGAGA
>CAIUWO010000545.1 GCA_903902895.1 Candidatus Hydrogenedentota bacterium
CGGCAAGCGCGGCCTTGTCGGCCAGCAGCGCGTTGCCCTCGTCGAGGGCGGGCGGCTGGTTGTCGAACCAGACGACGGGCGCGCCGCAGTCGGCCGCTTCGCGGGCGGGGTCGGAGATGCAGGAGACGAAGTCGAAATCGTAGTCTTCGGCCGCGCGCAACTGGCCCTCCACGAGCAGGCGGTAATCGGCGGCGTACCTGCCGTAGGGCGCGCCGATGTGGTCTGCCGCGAACATCATGGTGATGGGCATGAAGGGAATTGCGTCGAGGGGCTTGCCGTCGATGCAGGCGCGGATGCGTTCGTAGCCGTTCATGTGCGTGGTCTCCAGTGTTGGCCGTGGCGCAAAGTATCGTTTTGCGGCATCGCCGAGTCAAGCAAGCTTTGCCGTGCGCCGTTTCCCGCGGAGGGTCCATGCGCCAAGCACGGCGAGCATTGTCCAACCCAGCACCGCGATGTAGCAGCCCAAATAGAAGTCCATGGGCAGGTACCAGACCCGAATCTCATGGTCGCCGGGGGTGACGCAGACACCGACAAAGTCGTAGTTCACCCGGCGCACCTCGACCAGTTGACCGTTGTCGGTGGCTTTCCAGTCGGGATGCCATGCCTGGGAGATCAGGACCACGCCGCCTTTCTCGCTCTTGAACCGCACGGTCAGGTCGCTGGGTGACTGGCGCTCGAAGGGCAGGGGCCTGAAGGCGTCGCCCCCCTTAAATGGGCGGTCTTCCACCAAACACCCCGCTTTGGGGTCGATGGAACAAAGCGCATCGAGCAGGGTCGTGCCCGGAGCGGGCAGATCGGCGCCGGGCACGATGCAGACGCGGGGCAGCGCCGAATCGCGCCGGTAGGCTTTGGCAAGCAGGGGGCCACCGTCCCGTGCGGCGATTTCGACGGCCGTTGCCCCCTCGACACCGGGGTCTGCCGGGGCGACCACCGTAAAGACCACGTTCATCAGGTCAAGGAGGACGGGATGTGCGACATCCTGCGGGGAATGTTCCTTTAGCAGGGTGGTCGTGGAGTCGTCTGATTTCCAGATGGCCTTGTACAGGTCCAGGTAGCGGCCGTAGATGCCGGGGTGATATCCGGCGACCATTTCGAGGCCGTACCTGGCCGCGCGGGTTTGGTTGAGCAGCGCCTCGGGCGCCAGGAACCGAAACTCTTCATCGCGCTTCTGTCCGGCAAGAAACTCGCCGACAGGCGTTCCCTGAACGGCAATTTCCGTTTTTTGGACCACGATGTGACCGTTCCAAATAACGAACAGGTCGGCGCATACCAGCAACAGCACGGACGCCTTCCAGAGCCTGTCCGGAAGCGTTCCACGCATCCAAAGCAGGGCCAGGGGCACGAACAGAACCAGCAGGGCGATGGGCAGCCCGGCGCGGGCCGTCCATTCCCCCTCGGTCCTCCACAGCAGAAAGGCGCCGACAATGACGGCCGCCAGCATCAGGCCCGAAACGGCCAGCACCATGCGTTTCTTGAGGGTGGAGCCGCCGTCCGACACGAAGAGCCCCACGAGCAGGGCGGCCAGGAATGCCGTGTAGAAGAAGAGCCTTCCAGGGCACCGGAAGAAGCCAAAGCCGGGGATGCAGCGCACGGCGAGCCCCAGCAGGGGGCCGGAGCTTCCCAGGGCCAGCAGAAAGGTGAGGGTGGTCAGGACGGCCAGAATCACAACGGATGCGCGGTGCTTCCCCGGCAACAGGCACGCCGGCACAAGCAGCGTGAGCGGAATGACCCCCATGTAGAGCGTTTTCTCCCAAAAGACTTGGATACCCTTTCCCTCCGCGGGCCAGGCAGGCGGGGTGATTTCGTGGAAAGGCCACAGGAGGTGGAGCAAATCAGCATACTGCGGGCTGAACGAGGCGGCCAAGGAATAGCCGGTCCCCTGCGCCCGACCGGAAAGCATCAGGGTTTGCGTGAAGATGGGAAGCCACCATGGCGCGGCGAAAACGAGGAAGGACAGCATCCCGGCCGCAAAGGCAAGCGCGGACCAGAAGGTGGCGCGCATGCCCCGCCGCTGAAACAGCCCGGACAGCAGCCACAACAGGGCATAGGCGCCGACAAACAGAAAGTGCCAATACATGATCTGAACACTACCGCAGGTGGCGGCGAGGGCGAGGGCCGCGCCCAGCAGGCAGGCGCGCAGAAGAGACGGTTTTTCCAGCGCCCCCTCGGCGGCCAGCATGATCCAGGGCAGGCAAAAGGTCGTGGCAAGCACTTCGAGATGCCCCGCATAGAGATGGCCGGCCACTTTCCCGCCCAGCGCAAACACCACCGCGGCAATCATGGCGCCCTGCGGGTCGCACCCTTTTTTTTTGGCGAAGAGGAACATGCCCCAGGCGCCCAGGGTGGCGTAGAACCAGAGGATATATCCGAAGAACACCGGCGAGGGCGTTATCCAGAAGAGCCATTGGGGAACATTGAGCACCGCCGGGAGCGAGTCCCCCACGATGGACTTTCCGCAGAAGATGGTCGGGTCCCACAAGGGAAAGCGGCCCCAGTCCGCAAAGCTGCGCCATTGCACGTATTTGTACTCGCTGTGCGCGTTGCCCAGGTCGCCCGTGTTGAGGGTCGCGCCGGGGTGCAGCAGCACCCGGTGGAAGAACAGCACCGTAACGAGCGCCAAGAGAACCAGGCACAGCACCGTTGTCCGATGTGAGCGCGCGGAACCAAGCACAACGTGAGCCTCCGTCTGGGCGCCCGCCGAACGACTGAAGGATGTCCGGCGGGTACCGCTGCCACCCTACATTTTCGGCCTGAGGACCTGGACGGACTGCGCGGGGATTGGCAGGGTTATTCCGCCGTTTTCAACGGTCACCTCGACACCCGCCGCAGGGTCGGTGAATGTCGCGCCGTCAAATTTGCCGAGCCCTTCCATGGTGTATTTGACCGGTTCGACGCACTCGTTGACGACGATGAGCCAGGTCTTTCCGCTGACATCCTTGGGCAGGACCCGCACTTCGCGGTCGACCGAGCCCCAGGTGGGTGCCAGACTGACCTTGAGGGAGAGGCTTGCATCGGGCGCGGAAAGCACGGGCTGAAGTTCGGCCAGTTCGGCGACCACCGAAAGCACATCCCTCCAGCACTGGGAGTCCTTCTCTATGGCCACGGTGCCCCAGTAGAGAACGCCGCGTCCACCGCGAACGATGACGTCATAGGCCATGAACTGGGATTCGGCGCGGGTGGGCCGGCGCTCCGCCTTCTTGCGCTCGGGCGGGGCGGTGGGCTGGATATCGGCCCAGCCAAAGGCCTGCAGCACCATCCACACCGGTTTGCCGGGCGCGGCCGCCTGCATGCGCGTGGTGTAGGCGCCCACGGCGGCGGGAGTCTGCTCCAGAAGATCGGAGTGGCTGACCCATTCACACTGGGGCACGGGATAGATGTCGCAGCCGACGATGTCGGCGGCGGCGTTGAACATGGCAAGCTGGTTAATCTGGTTGCGCGGGGCGTGGTTCATCCAGACGGGATGGGGCGGATCGATCGAACGCAGCAGCGTGTAGCCCTTGACCATGCCTGCGGCCATCTTTTCCGAGCGGTCCTGCGCCGTGGCAAGGCTCCAGTCAGGGTGCGGCTGTTTCTCGCCGAGGGCGAGCCAGATGGCGTCGGCAACCGCCTCGGCCTCGGCCGGTCGTCCCTGCGCATACAACACGGAGACTTGAACGCGGTCCTTGTTCAGCTTTTCGGCAAGCGCCTTGTCCTGAAGCGCGGTGATTTTGTCCCGCTGCCGCGCGGGCTCGGCGCCGCGGCGCCATTCGGTGGCCCCGTACCAACAGTTCCACAGGGCCTCATCGGGCACCTCCCATACCATGAGGGCCGGGTGGGAGGCGTACTTTCCGGCCATTTCGCGCAGGGCGGCGTCGCCGCCCGCGTCCAGGTCCATGGCCCCGCCGGTGTTTACCCACGCCTTGAGTCCGCGCGCCTGGAGTCGGTCCAAAGCGGTGGCGTCGGCCCCCGCATAGACGAGGTTGAATCCGGCCTTGGCGACCTCGTCGAGCACGGCGTCGTCCTTGGGGTATTCATAAAGACCCAGGACAAAGCTGCGCTGTCCGTCCACGACGGCCATGCGGTCCGGGGCGATCTTGAATTCGGCCGCCTGCAAGGGCAGGGCGAGGGAAAGCATGGCGGCGGCAAGTAAACGTGTGCGCATTGTGTGCGGCTCCCTTGTGTTGGGGAAAGTCCTGCGTGTCAACGCATGCCATAATAATGAAACGGGCGGGGAGAACGCCAGAGACCGGGAAACCCGCGAAAGGGAAGCCGCACTGGAAAGTGGTCTTCGCCCCTTCGAAGACAGGGGGGACAGAAGGTGAGGTTGAGCATTGCGGAAGGGGTATTGCCCCGCAAATGCCCCCCGTTCACAACGCGATATACTACGCCCCCTTTTTCAAACAGCCCCACACCCGTGACACGGTCCACATCCACGGGTTGGGGTTTCTTTATTGCCTTTCCTTCGTCCTGATAGGGTGTGTTTGCGAGCACGCCCGCCACAAGGGCGGGCGCTGCGGTAAAGAACGGCAACATTTCCTGATCCACCGTCTGTGTTCAGACGTGGCGACGTTTTAGTGCCATTGCCTGTGCCCGTGTGGGTGTAGCCCGAAGGTCGGCATGGATGTAATATGATGCAGGCACTGGAATGCGGCCCTTACGGTGGAAAAGAAAGGGTGAGACGGTGCAAAACAAGCGTGTCGTGATGTTCGCCATGCTGTGGTGCTTTACCCTGCTGCTGGCGTTTGCGCTGGGCGCGGGCACGGCCTGGCATTTCGCGTTGAAGGACATGCGGCACATGGCGCAGCCTGCTTCCGCAGACACTACCCCTCCCGCGGTTCCGGCGTTGCCGGAAAAGACGGCGTCTGATGCCGCGGTGGGCATTCCCGTCACTGCGGAGAAAGAACCCGCCCCCGGGGAGAATGACCGGCTGCGGGTGGCGTTTCGCCAGGCGTTGAAACAGGTGGTGGAGAAGCAGGATCGCCCAGCCGGGCCTCCGGCACCGCCGCACATCCAGGCGCTGTGGGACCGGGCCTATGCGCGGTGGAAGCAGATGAAGGACTCGGGCATGTTTGGCGGGCTCGACGAGAACATGAGCCTCATGGCCGACATGTCGCGCATGGGCGCGCCGGGCATGAAGTTCCTGGCGTCGATGGTGGGCAACGGCCAAAGGCCAATGGACGAGCGCGAGCTCGCGCTCAGCGTCCTGTCGCACATTCAGGACGGCGCGGCGCTGGGCGCCATTCTGGACTTGAACGCGCCGGACGTGACCGAGCTGGATTACCCCTACGACCTGATTGAGACGCAGGTGGCCTCGCTGACGACGCGGGAGGTGCGGCCGTACATGTCGCAGATCCTTGACCAGGCCAACCGGGACCTGGGCGCCAACGATTCGGCGCCGGAGCGCGCCGAGGTGCTGGCCATCCTCGCGCTGGTGCACGGCGACCAGCGGGCGCAGGGACTGCTGCACGATGAGCGCATTCTACTGGAGGACCTGAGCGGGGCCGTCCAGACAGCGAACGAAATCCACACACCGGCCGCCCGGCAGTACCTGCAATGGGTGATGGACAACCATCCCCGTCCCAATGTGCAGCAGGCGGCCGCCACGGCACTGCAGGAGTGGTAGCGAAAACGGGCTGCTGAAGCGGAAGACAACATCCCCCGCCAGAGGCGGACAAGCCCCGCCGCTTCGCGGCCGCCCCCTTTGAATGGAGTTTGGGGGGATGTCGCGCGGGCAAGGCAGACTATGCCAAAGAAACACGGCGCGGATTACTTCCGCCGCGGGCACCGCAACCGGGAGAACTCCGGCAGCCTGCTGGACCACAAGGCCACGCACCATTTCGACCTCGTCAACTGGTGGCTCGGCACAGTGCCCCAATCCGTCCACGCCACGGGCCGCCGCGCCTTCTGCCGGCCCGAGACCGCGCAGCGCTACGGCCTGAACCGGCGGACCGAACGCTGCCACGGCTGCGCCGAGGCGGACCGATGCCCTTTCTTCCTGGACATCACCGCCAACCTTTCCCTGCGCGAACAGCGCCGCGTGACCGCTGAAGAACTCCTTCCCGGCCTCGGCCTGCCCGACTACCCGCCCATGCCTGACCCGACCGGCGCGTTGCCCCTCAGCTAGCCTCCCCGCAGCTGCCAGTGCCATAATTCCCCTCCAACGGGTAAAATGGCACTCTATTTTGCAGACAATCGCACGGACGCTGTAAAATGGGAACCGCTACCAATAAGGAGTACCCCATGCAGTCTGCCGGACGTCGCGATTTCTTGAGGCAATTGGGTTCCCGAACGGGTGCCCTTGGCGTCATGGGCGCGGGCGCTCTTCTCACCGCCAATGCGGTCCCGGCAGCGACCGCCGATATGCCGGCCATGCCCTCCCTGCCTTGGGCGTATACCCCGTTGGACCCGGAACAGGTCAGAAAGCGCGCGCACCACGGCTACACCAAGACCCATTGCTGCGAGGGTGCCTTTGGCGCGATAGTGGGCGAACTGGCCCGGCAAGTGGGCCATCCCTTCGACAAGATTCCGCTGGGCATGATGGGCTATGGCGGCAGCGGCGTGGCGGGCTTTGGTTCGCTTTGCGGCACGCTGAACGGGTCCGGCGCGGCCATCAACCTCGTTTGCGACAAAAAGACCACCGAAGCGGTCATGACCGAATTGATGAGCTGGTACGCAAGCGCCCTGCTGCCCACCGGCATCAGCAACGGATACGCCGCC
>CAIUWO010000546.1 GCA_903902895.1 Candidatus Hydrogenedentota bacterium
CACTGCGGCCGTCTCAACTGCTGCGGCCGTCTCAACTGCTGCGGCAGCCTGCTCATCCGCCGCGGCCTTTGCCGCGGCCTTGTCCGCGCGCTGGGCGGACTCGACACGGCTGACGGCGACCATCAGTTCGTGGGCCACATCCTCGAGGGAGCGGCCGGCCTGGATCATGCTGGAGGGCACGGAGCCGCGCATGGCGGCGCCCACATCGACCGAACGGCCGGTGGTCTGGCCGTGCTCGGCCATGTTGGCGTGCTCAAGGTCGCGCTCGTACTCGCGGATGCTCAGGCCGATCTTGCGGTCGACCGGGCTGATGTTGATGACCTTGGCCATCACCTTGTCGGCGATCTTGAGCACGTCTTCGGGCTTCTGCACGCGGTCCGAGGCGAGCTCGCTCACGTGAATGAGGCCCTCGATGCCGTTGCCCAGCCGGGCGAAGGCGCCGAAGCTGACGAGCTTGGCGATTTCGACCTCGACATGCGCGCCGACCGGAAGGTCCTTGATGACCTCCAGCCACGGGTCGTCCTGAAGCTGCTTGAGCCCGACGCTGATCTTCTCGTTGTCGGGGTCGATGTTCATGACGCGCACCTCGACCTCCTGGCCCTTTTCGAGGACCTCGGCCGGGTTGGTGACCTTCTTCGTCCACGAAAGGTCGCTGACGTGCAGCAGGGCGTCGATGCCGTCCTCAATCTGGACGAACGCGCCGTACTCGGTCAGGTTGCGCACGATGCCGGTGACCACGGAGCCGAGCGGGTAGCGCTCGGAAAGCTGCTTCCACGGGTTCGGCTGGGTCTGCTTGATGCCCAAGGCGATCTTCTCGTCCTTGCCGTCGACGCTGAGCACCATGACGTCCACTTCCTGGTCAAGCGCGAGCAGCTCGTTGGGATGGCGCACGCGGCGCGTCCAACTCATCTCGCTGACATGGACCATACCCTCGATGCCCTCCTCGATCTGGACAAAGGCGCCGTAGTCGGTCATGCTGACCACGCGGCCGCGCACCACCGAACCGACCGGGTAGCGCTCTTCGGCGGTGAACCAGGGATTGTCGCTCTTCTGCTTGAGGCCGAGGCTGATGCGCTCGGTCTTGGGGTCGAAGCTGAGGACCCGGACCTCGATGGCCTGGCCCACATGCACGACCTGCGACGGGTGCTTGACGCGGCCCCAGCTCATGTCGGTGACATGGAGCAGGCCGTCGATGCCGCCCACGTCCACAAACGCGCCGAAATCGGTGATGTTCTTGACCTCGCCCTTGATGGTCGCGCCTTCCTTGATCGTCTCAAGAAGCCGCTTCTTCTCCTCGGCCCGCTGCTCTTCGAGCAGCTTGCGGCGGCTCACCACCACATTGCGGCGGCGGCGGGTGAGTTTGATGATTTTGAACTCCATCTTCTGGCCGATGAACTTCTCGAGGTCGCCCGTGGGGCGGAAGGTAAGCTGGCTGGCGGGCATGAACGCGTCGATGCCGATGTCGACCTTGAGGCCGCCCTTGACGCGCCGGGTGATGACACCCTCGATGACGCCGTCGTTGTCGTAAATCTGCTGGATGTGCTCCCAGTTCTTGATGCGATCCGCCTTCATTTTGGACAGGATCGGCATGCCCAGCTCGTTCTCGGGCTCGTCAATGTAAAAATCGTACTCGTCGCCGATCTTGACCAGATCGGGCTGGGGGAATTCTCCCGTGGGCACGATGCCTTCGCTCTTGTAGCCGATGTCGACAAGGACGCGGTCCTCGCCAATCTCGACGACGCGGCCGCGCACGACCTCGCCTTCCTTGAAGTTCTGGGGCGCCTCGTCCAGCAGGGTTTCCATGCTCGCCATGGCGAGTTGCTGCTCGAGTTCCGCCTCAAGATCCGCTTGGACGCTCACGGCGCCCTGTTTGAAAAACACTTGTTGTATGCTCATTGGTCAACAGCTCCTTGGTGAAAAAAATGAGCCGCGAAAAGCGGCACTTGTGGTATTGTAGCAATCACTTAGCGCATTAATCAACATTGGGATGGGCACGCGGAACCCGGCGCCGCGCCATCCCCCCGCAGGGGGCTCTTGCCATGGTGAAAAGCGGCTCGGACAACCTAGACGACCGGCGGGCGGCGGAACGGAGCCGCATGGTCGAGGACCAGATCGCCGCCCGGGGCGTGCGCGATCCACGGGTACTTGAGGCGCTGCGAACCGTTCCCCGGCACCGCTTCATTCCCGGGGCGGACCGCGCCGAAGCCTATGAGGACCGCCCCGTGGCGATTGGCTGCGGGCAAACCATCTCGCAGCCGTACATGGTGGCCGTCATGACGGAGTGGCTTGATGTGGACCCCGCGGGCCGTATTCTGGAAATTGGCACCGGTTCGGGCTATCAGACGGCGGTGCTGGCCCGTTTGGCCCGCCATGTGATTACGGTGGAGCGTCACCGGGACCTGTCCGATGCCGCGCGCAAGATGCTGTCGTCCCTGGCGTTGGACAATATTGAGTTTGTCGTGGCTGACGGCTCTCTGGGGTGTCCAGGGCGGGCGCCCTACGACGGCATACTGGTCACGGCGGGCGCGCCGCGGCTAGCCCAAGCCCTGCTGGACCAGCTTGACGAGGGGGGGAAACTGGTCGCCCCTGTTGGCGGCCGGGATGAGCAGCGACTGGTCCGGGTTACCCGCGCGGGCGACCAGTTCCGGCAAGAGTTCGGCATCGGGTGCCGTTTCGTGCCCCTGCTCGGTGCCGAAGGCTGGCCGGGAACGCCATAAGCGCCGCCCCTCTGTTCAGCCAGTTGGTTGATTTGAGGCGCAACTCATTTGCCAATAATGCGATAATCGTGTACCATAAATCTGTTGAGTCAAGCGTTTATGGGTACTGTCGGCCCCAGCATCCGTTGGAAAGGACTTGCGCAACATGGATTCCAACAAAGTGTTGATTGGTTTTGTCGTGCTGCTTGTGGGGTTTCTGGCGTTTCCGATTGTGGCGAAAAAGATGAGGAACCCCGGCGCGGCGGTGGCGGTGGCCGCCACTGGGCAGACGACCAACGGCCCCAGCTCCAGCCCTGCTTCATCGGCCTCCGCCCCCAGTGATCCCAAGTACAGCCAACCCCCGCTGCTCAACGAGCAGAATCTTATCGGCAGCAACTGGCAGTTCTCGTTTCAGAACTACAAGGTCAAACTTACCTTCGCTGCGGGCGGCATTGCCTACGCCACCCATCCCATGGCGAAAGCACTGACGGGATTGGACTATATAGAAGGGCGCTGGCGGATCGAATACAACAAGGTCTTCCTGAACGCGAGCGCCGGCGGAAACGAGATAAGCGAGGAGTTTCTGGTTTCGGGCAGCAAGATCTACCAGGTGCGGAAAGGGAAACCGCTCGGGGAACTGGAACGATTTTAGCCCGTCAAGCGCCTATGATGCCCGCGCGCATGAACAGCCCCGAGCCCCCGTCTTTTCCCATGGCTGTTCCCAATCCACCCTTTTGACACTTCCTGTGAATTTTCGGCCTCCGCCGCCGAATTGCATTCCCTGCCCCGATTTGAAACAATAAACTGTTCCACTGGTAGAAATATAGACACATGGGGAAGCGTTAACGTAACGGTGACTTGAGGCGATGCAAATCGCGCGGGGTCGTGATGACTATGGATGTGAAGGAAAACGGACTCAGTACCTACCTGACGGAAATCTCAAGGATTCCGCTGCTTTCGGGTTCTGAGGAACTGCGTCTGGCCCGCGCGCTGAAGAAGGGCGGAACCGCCGAGCAGGAAGCGCGCAAGAAGCTGATCTGCTCCAACCTTCGCCTGGTGGTGAGCATCGCCAAGAAATACCTCTATTACGGACTGCCCCTGCTCGACCTGATTGAGGAGGGCAATCTGGGCCTGATGCGCGCGGTGGACCGGTTTGACCCGGAGCGGGGCTGCAAGTTTTCAACCTACGCCACGTGGTGGATCCGCCAGGCGGTCACCCGGTCGCTGTCCAACCAGGGCCGAACGGTGCGCATCCCGGTGTACGTCACTGACAATCTGGCGAAATACAAGCGGGTCGTGGAGGAGCTGTACATCCGGACCGGCCGCCAGCCGAGCGGCGACGAGATCGCCGCGGCCATGGGCGTGAAACTGACCGAAGTGCGCAAGCTGGAAACCTTCGCGGACACCATATCCCCGATGGAGAGCATGACCCCCATCGAGACGGGCAACGGCCGCAGCATCCCCGAGGGCTTCGAGCCGCACCGCCGGGACGGCGCGCTGGAGCAGATTGAGCGCGACCAGCAGATGGAAGAACTGTTCGGCCAGCTCAGCCAGCGCGATGCGGACATTGTTCGTTACCGCTACGGTCTGGACGACGGGTCGGCGCACACGCTGGAAGAAACAGGACGGCGTTTTGACCTGACCCGGGAGCGCATCCGCCAGATTGAAAAAGACGTGATGCGAAGGCTGCGCGAGTTTGCCGGCAAGAACAAGCAGGACTATATCCACTCGTAATAGGGTCTGGGGTCTAGGTTCTAGTGAGAGGGGGGGCTATAATCCAATTGCAGGAGGCCCAAGAAATGACCTTTAGTGGACACAAAGACACCATAGACCGAAGGGCGTTCCTGCATAGGGCGGGCGCGGCAACCCTTGCCGCGGGCGGGGTGTTCAGCATTGGCCGGGCGCAGGCGCAGGCTTCGGGCCGGGTGATTATGCTTGGTTTTGACGGCGTCGAACCGCGCGTGGTGGAGGACATGCTGGGCCGGGGCGAACTGCCGAACCTCGCCAAACTGCGCGATCAGGGTGGGTTTTATGACCTTATCTCGAGCATCCCGCCACAGTCGCCGGTTGCCTGGAATTCCTTTGGGACCTGCAAGAACCCGGGCGGGCACAACATCTTTGACTTTATCCGCCGCGACCCGCGCGGCAGGACCGGACCCATGCCTTATGTCGGCACGGGCAAGCTGGAACCGCCCAGGTTCGGCCCGGACGGCGCGGTCATCGACCCGGCCCGGGGAATTACCTACCGCAAGGGGACGCCGTTCTGGTCCGTGGCGGACGCGCAGGGCCGCAAGTCCAAAATCATCAATGTGCCCTTTGTGTTTCCCGCCGACCCGATGAAAAACGGCCTCATGATTTGCGGACTGGGCGTGCCCGACCTGCGGGGGACCACGAACACCTATTTTTCGCTTTCCGACAAGTTTGACGACGCGCGGCTGAAGGAGGACATCTCCGGCGGGCAGCGCGCGCGGCTGGTGTTTGACGGGGCGGGGACGGCGGTGTTTGCCGCGCCTGGACCGCGCAATACGCAGTTCGCCTACGGCGACCCGCGCGCCTATGCGACGACGGACATAAAATTCCAGGTGGACCGCAAGGGCGGCCGGGGCAAGGCGGAATCGGGCGGCAAGACGGTGGAATTGGTTCCGGGGCAGTGGTCGGACTGGCTCGAGCTGCATTACCAGGTCACGGGCAAGTATGCCGTGGAGGGCATCACCCGCTTTTACCCGTTTGAGATTGGCGAGGCCGGGGTGCGCCTCTACATGGCCTGCACGCAGTTTCACCCGAAGGCACCCTATGTTCCCTACTCCGCACCGGATGAGTTCAGCGAGGCGGTGGCCGAGCGCCTGGGCCTGTTCAAGACGGTAGGCTGGTCCTTTGACACGCACGCACTGCGCCAGGGCGACCTGGACGAGGATGCTTTTCTGAAGGACGTGGAACAGACGATGGCGTGGCACGAGAAGCTGGCGCTGGATGAACTGGACCGGAGTGCGGCGGACCTGTTCATCGCGGCCTGGACCGCGACCGACCGGGTGGGTCACATGTTTTGGCGCTTCCGCGACCCCAAGCACCCGCTGTACGACGGCAGTGCGCCCGAGCGCTTCGCTAAGGCGCTGGAGATGACGTACAAGAAGGCGGACGAGATCACCGGCAAGGTGATGGCGCGCCTGAAAGAGGGCGACACCCTGTTTGTACTGTCCGACCACGGTTTTGGCAGCTGGCGAACCTGCTTTGACCTGAACGCGTGGCTACGGGACAACGGGTATCTCTCTGTTTCGGACCCGGCACGCGCGGCGAAAGGCTTTCTTCAGGGCATCGACTGGGCCAAGACCAGGGCCTATTCGGTGGGCATCAGCTCGCTGTACCTCAACCTGCGCGGCCGCGAGACGGCGGGCTGCGTGGACCCGGCCGAGGCGGACAGGACGGCGGCCGAACTGCGGGACAAGCTGTTGCAGGTGAAAGACCCGGCGACGGGCGTGGCGGTGTTCACTGACCTGCACCTGCGCGGTGTGTACAAAGGCGAGGCCATAGCCGACGCGCCCGATATGAGTCTGGGCTATAACACGGCCTATCAGAGCGACAAGAACTGCGCCAAGGGGGGTGTGGGCGACAAACTCTTCTCCCCCAACGACGACAAATGGAGCGGCGAGCACGCCGCAACCGAGTACACGCTGTGTCCGGGGATGCTGTTCAGCAACCGCAAGCTGGCCAAGGACAAGCCGCATATTCAGGACCTGGGCGTTACGGCGCTCAAGCTCATGGGCGCGGATGTGCCCGGGGACTACGAGGGCGACGGGATCGTGTGAGGGATGGGTGGTATGGGAATGATGGGAAGTATGGGAGTTATGAGACGTTTGGGAAGAATGGGATTGGGGTGAATGCAGGGTGCCCGGAGCGAAGCGAATCGCACCGTCTTCGACAAATATCAGTCATCCTCGACCGGGCGCACAGGCAGCAGCCTGGCCCGACAACGAGCATCCCCCACGACGATGATTGCGCCCCGTTCCAGTTCAACCTGTTTTAGTTTCAACACATCCAACAGTTTCAGCGAAACGGAGACCGGTCTTTCGTCACTCAGCCTGAAGATAATGACACTCGGCAGCGCGGCGCCGCTGGCCGCCATCAGATCCCCGAAATCTAAATCAAACGTCAGGATGACACGGCCTTCCCGCGCAGCTTTTTCAATAATGGCGGAATCAGAAAGACGCTCCAGCCTCTCTTCCCGCAAATGTATTGTGTCATACCCTTCCGTTCGAAGACATTGCGCCGTACTCAGCGAGACGTTCATGTCCGCCAGAAACTTCATGCATGCGTTCCGGTCGCGGGCCAAACCTCGTCCCGTGTGAGATAGGCGGCGTATTGCAGCGATTCACGGATATCCTCCGGTTCCAGGTCCGGATATTCGGCCACAATCTCATCGACGGACATTCCATTGGCCAGCATGTTCACCACGTGCGACACCGTAATCCGCATGCCCCGGATGCAGGCGCGACCCCCCATCATGTCCGGTGAAAATGTGATGCGATCATACATGGCAAGGAGCCTCCATCGTTGGTCAGGCAATATGGCCTATTTACAGTATATCAAATTCCCGCCCTTTCTGAATGCCGGGCGCTCCCGATGTCCCGGAATTATGAGGGGGAGAAGACCGTGTGAGGATAGGGGGGATGGGTAGTATGGAAGGAGTGGTCTGGTACGAATCACGGATGGGACGCCCATGCCACAGTGCCGGGGCATGGCCCCCGCAAAAAAACAAGAACATGGCCCCCGGCCTTTCGGCGGGGGCCATGATATTTTAGGATGGTGCGCTCCGTTCCGCTTCGCGGAACTGCGAGCACCCTTAAGTCTAGAGTTCCTCGGGGGGGTAGTTGATTTGGAGGTGGAGTTCGTCGAGTTGGCGCTGTTCGACGGTGTTGGGGGCGCCCATGAGCAGGTCCTGGGCGCGCTGGTTGAGCGGGAAGGCGATGACCTCGCGGATGTTGGGCTCGTCGGCGAGGAGCATGATGATGCGGTCGAGGCCGGGCGCGATGCCTCCGTGGGGCGGGGCCCCGTAGTGGAAGGCTTTCCAGAGGGCCGGGAACTTTGACTTCACCACTTCCTCGGAATAGCCGGCAATCTCGAAGGCCTTGAGCATGACTTCGGGGCGGTGGTTGCGGATGGCGCCGGAGGACAGCTCGATGCCGTTGCAGACGATGTCGTACTGGTAGGCGAGGATGTCGAGCGGGTCCATGGTGTTGAGCGCGTCCAGACCGCCCTGGGGCATGGAGAAGGGGTTGTGGCAGAAGTCGACCCTCTTCTCGTCGGTGTTCCACTCGAACATGGGGAAATCGACAATCCAGCAGAAGGAGGCGATGCTGCGGTCAATCATGTCCAGGTGCCGGCCGAGCCAGGTGCGCACCTTGCCCATGAGCGAGTTGGTTTCGGCGCGGGCACCTGCGCCGAAGAAGAGCGCGTCGTTCTCCTCCACGCCCATGCGCTCGACGAGCGCCTGCTTCTCGGCGTCGCTAAGGAACTTGGCGATGGGGCCCTTGAATTCGCCCTCTTTGCGGGCGAGCCAGGCGAGACCCTTGGCGCCCTCGCCGCGGGCGTAGCGCTCGGCGTCGTCGAAGAACTTGCGGGGCTGTGCCGCGGCACCCTTGGCGTTGAGCACCTTGACCGCGCCGCCGCCGGTGATCTGGCTGGAGAAGACCTTCAGTTCGCAGTCGCCGAAGAGATCGGTGCAGTCGACCATCTTCATTTCAAAGCGGATGTCGGGCTTGTCGGTGCCGTACCACTCCACGGAGTCGCGGAAGGCGATGCGCGGGAAGGTCTCGGCGACGATGCGCTTGGTGCTCAGTTCCCTGAAGAGGCGGCAGAGCAGCATTTCCAGTTCGACGAAGAGGTCATCCTGCTGGATGTAGGACATTTCCATATCGATCTGGTAGAACTCGCCGGGGCTGCGGTCGGCGCGGGAGTCCTCGTCGCGGAAGCAGGGGGCTATCTGGAAGTACTTGTCGAAGCCGGAGACCATGAGCAGCTGCTTGAACTGCTGCGGCGCCTGGGGCAGCGCGTAGAACTGGCCGGCGTAGAGGCGGCTCGGCACCAGGTAGTCGCGCGCGCCCTCAGGCGAGGACGCGGTGAGGATGGGGGTGTGGTACTCGACGAATCCGCGCTCGACAAGGTGCTGTCGCACGAGCGCCGAAGTTTTCGAGCGCAGCAGGATGTTCTTGTGCATGCGTTCGCGGCGCAGGTCGAGGAAGCGGTATTCGAGGCGCGTCTCTTCGGGGCACTCCAGTTCCTGGTTCACCGTGAAGGGCAGCGCGTCGCAGGTGGACTCGATGGTGAAGGCTTCGGCGACCACCTCGATCTCGCCGGTGGGCATGTTCGGATTAACCGTCTCGGGCGCGCGCGCCACGACGGTGCCGACAACGGTAACGACGAATTCGTTGCGCGCCTTTTCCGCCTCGGCGAAGCAGGGGTGATCGGGATTAACCACGACCTGCGTTAGGCCGTAGTGATCGCGCATGTCAAGAAAGATGACGCCGCCATGGTCGCGTTTGCGGTGTGCCCAGCCGGACAGTTTTACTGTCTGGCCGGCATGTTCCTTGCGCAGGATGCCGCAGGTGTGGGTGCGATAGGGGTGCATAAAGCCTCCGGAAAGGCGGGGCACACGGCCCCGTTGATCCTGTTGCGCCGGGGGGGTTCGCCTGTGCGTAACCCCTTTATTTTCAAGCCCGACAGAGCCGGAAGAATAGCAATTTTGGCCGAAAAATGTCAAACGCTGGCTGCGGCAAGGCCGCAGCCAGCGAATTCAGAATCCAGAATTCAGAATCCAGAAGAACGCAAAAAGGCAGGAAACTGGCTGGAAACAGACAGGCAGGAATGGGCGCCCCACATTGGGAAGCGTGAGATCAGCGTCAGGCCGACACACATTTCCGGACAGGCGCGGGTGGCCTATACCCCCCGGAACTTGTTCTTCAGCCACAGCGCCTGGTCAAGCACCCCCAGCTTCCTGCATGCTTTGATGACGGAAACCCGGCGAAGGCGCCCGCGAATCCTCTTCTCGCTCAAGCGCGCTTCCTGTTTCTGGTCGGGCGAGAGAGCGGCGTCAGCGCGCCAATAGGCGGAATACGCCTCCAGAAACCGACTGCTCACTTCGGGGCTTTTCTGCTCGGTCGCCCTGTCGGTTCGGTTCGGAATGAGGTCCATTTCCGTCATCCCGGCAATAAACCGGTTCAGACGGTCCAGCCGAACTTCAAAGGTGTTCTGGCCGTCCCTCGTGCGCCATTCAGACGTTTCGGCATTTGTGTCCATTTCGATGTCATATTCATTCTTGCGCCACCACAGGTCGGAGTATGCAACCTGAAATGTGGCGACACTGACAATGCAGTCGATATAGCCGCGGTTGTCCCGGATGAAACGCATTGTCTCCTGGAAATGCCGCTCTGTTTCCGTGGGAAATCCCACAATGATGTTGAGCTCGACGCGCATGCCGGCGTTGTGGCAGTTGCGGATGAATGCGGCGCCCGATTCCGCGTTGTGGTATTTGCGCATCTGCCGGAGCGTGTCCGTGCTGCCGCTCTCCATGCCCACAACGGCCACGGTGAGTCCGGACCGGCGCAGCTTTTGAAAGAGTTCGGGCTTCATGCCGGGGTGCACCATCAGATTGCCGCCATATTGCACCTTGAGCCCGCGCCGCAAAATCTCGTCCGCCTTGCCGTTCAGCATCTGGATGCTTCCATTCATCAGCGGGTCGTTGTAAATGAAGAAGTCGGTGTCGTAGCGCTCCTTCAGATACTGAAGCTCGTCAACCTGGTTGACGGCCGAGCGTGTTCTGTATCCCGGCGCGCGATGGCGATCATTGCAGAAGACGCACCTTCCGATGCATCCGCGGCTGCTCATCAGGGGCAGGTCGGGGATTTCGTATAGGCCCAGGTCAACCTCTTCGAAGGTCGGCCAGGGTATGTCGTTGAGGTCGGGTATGAGCGGCCGCTCCCGCGTCAGTCGCCACCCGTCCCCACCCGGCAGATAAAGCCCCGGCACCTCGTCCAGATTCTTGAAACCGCGGGCCAGGACATCGCGCAGCGTATGCTCGCCCTCCCCCCTGCAAATGGCGTCGGGCAGGTCCAGTGGTATTCCGCGCAGGTCTCTCTCGTAGTACAACGCATACCCGCCGAAGATTATCTTCTTGTTTGGAAAGCGTTCCCTGACGCGCCGCGCAAGCAGCAGCGTCATTTGGCGGTTTGTGGCGGTCATCGAGAAGCCGACCACCTCCCCCTGAATCTCCCCAACGTCGAGCAAGGCGACCAGAAAGTCCAACTCTCCCTGAAGCCATGCCTGATGAAAGCGGTCTTCCGTCCAAAACTCCCCCAGTCCAAGGCGGCGGCACAGGTCGAACAGGCGGATGTTGTAGTCCAGGTACTGGACCTGACGGCCAAGCGAGCGCAGGTACTGGCAAATATAGGCGGTGGAACAGGCGGGTTCCCGCGAATCCCACTTGGGTGCCATGATAATCGTGACATCAGCCGACATAAGAACCTCCGCTTTGGAATTTCGGTGCAGTATACGGTTCTCGAATTGGGAAGTCTACCGGGCGAAACCAACCGGAATGCAAAGGCGCGGGGGCGCAACGACGCGGAAAGACGCCCGCCGTCAAAAGACTATGACATCCACCCGCTTTGCATTGGGGCCGCCGGGATGGTACATCACGATGTCCTGGGCGGGGTTGCCGTTCAGGTCGTATTGGTCGGCCATGCCGAAACTGGGGATTTTGATGGAGACCCAGGGGTCGGCGGAGAGAAAGCGCTCCTTCTCCCCGGTGCGGATGGCGAGGGTGTCGCTTTCCTTGCCGAAGGCGACATCGAGTCGTCCGTCGCCGTTGAAGTCGCCGAAGGTGTATGCCACGCGCTCGCGGCCCTCGGGCGCGTCCATGGTCAGGCCGGTGGAGAAGGTGGGCTTTTCGCCGAAATCGGCGCCGTTGAACAGGTACACGTCGGCGCGGATGGCGATTTTTCCGCGCACGAAGAAATTGACGAAGTTGGTGACGCCCAGGGGGATGCTGATGAGCACGACGTCCTTTCTCTTGTCGCCGTCGACATCGATTAATATGGGGCTCGAAATGCCACCCTTGGTGGAGAAGGTCCTGGTGGGCGTTTCCGGATATTTGAAGGACTCTTTTGCGAGATAGATTTGGGTCCGCGCCATCATGTTGATGGTGCCCTTCATCTGCGTCACGACCAGGTCGGGCAGGCCGTCATTGTTGAAATCCTCCATCTTGGCCGCCCCCTGCCATTTTTCCTCGAGGTTGACGGGGATGCGGAAGCGTTCATGCTGAGA
>CAIUWO010000547.1 GCA_903902895.1 Candidatus Hydrogenedentota bacterium
CTGGGCCGACCGCGACAAGATTGTGCAGGTGTTCGGCATCCTCCTGAACAATGCCGTCAAGTTCACCCCGCGCGGGGGGCGCATTCGGGTTGTTGTGGAGCAGGCCGGCGACCGGGACCTTGTGCTTTCGGTTGCCGACACGGGCATAGGCATCGACCCCGCCTTTCATCAGCGCATATTTGACCGATTCTTCCAGGTCGACAGTTCCAAGACGCGTCAATACGAGGGAACCGGCATCGGCCTGTCCATTGCCAAGAACATCGTGGAGGCGCACGGCGGGAGCATAGCGGTCAGCGGCGCCGCGGGTCAGGGAAGCTGCTTCACGGTGCGGCTGACCGGTTCGGTGGCGCGCCCGCTTGGCAACGACGAATCCCTTCGGGGCTTGGAGAATCTGCGCGTGCTGGCGGCGTCCGAGCGGGAAGAGTTCGCGGATGCGCTGCGCGCCCTAATAGGACGGGCCGTTGCCGGCATTGAATGGGCGCCGAGCGGGTACCAGTGCGTGCGAAAGGCCGCCGCCGGAACCACGGACCTGCTCCTGCTCAACGAGGCGCCTTCGGACGTGCTCGGAAAGACCACCATGCGTCTCTTCCGCCAGAACCCAGCCACACAGCAGATACCGGCGCTGGTGCTCACCACAGAATCCGAATCGGACATAAACGAGGTGCGCGGACAGTGGACCGGCACAGAGTTTCTCGTCAAGCCTTTCACCAACGACGCACTAATCGAAGTGATGCGCAGACTTAGCGCCGGGACCGGTGTTGAGGAAGTTTCGGGTCTGGGTGAATTTCAGCCCACGCCCGCAATGAAACGGTGTGTTTTCGTTGTCGATTCCGATCCGGGCCTGCTTGAATGGATGGCCACGGCCCTCAAGTACCGCGATATCGGATGTTTCTGCACCACCACGCCGCACGCCGCGGCCGACATGGCGCAAACCCTGCGTCCAGACGCCATCCTGCTGGACGGTGACGTGCCCCCGGGGCGTGTAAGCGACGCAATCAAGGTCTTTCGCGACTGTCCGGCGACCCATGTGACCCCGGTCTATATGATGACCGGTGTGAGCAAGCCCGAATTTGACCGGCTTGACGTGGCCGGCGTGCTTCGCAAACCCTTCAGTATCAACGAAATTACGGATGTTATCGGCATTGCCCATTAACGGGGACGCCGAAGTTTAGGAAGGTGTACGAGTATGAGTTTGTTTTTAGCGCTGCACGTGGCCGTGTTTTCCCTTGCCGCCGCCCCGGCCACTCCGGTTGCGCCCGCACCCGGGACCACCGAGTACTATGCCGCATTGCCCGAGAGCTACTACTGCATCGAGGCGGCCAGCGGCGCGGTGTTGGATGAAAGCAACGCCGACGCGCAGCGTCCGCCTGCAAGCATGATAAAGATGATGCTTATGCTGATGGTGGAGGAGGGGATTGATGCAGGCCGCTGGAATTATGACATGCCGATTGTGATTACAAAGAATGCCGAGGGGATGGGCGGCACGCAGGTCTATGTAAAGACGGGGGACAGCCATGCGCTGGGCCAACTTATGCCCGCCGTTGCGGTCGCTTCCGCAAATGACGCCGCCATGGCCGTGGCGGAGGGTTTGTGGGGTTCCAAGGATGCCTACATTGAGGCCATGAACAAGCGCGCAGGGGAATTGGGCATGACACAGTCCAAGTTCAACAGCGTCCATGGGCTTCCTCCCGCGAAGGGTCAGGAGTTCGACCTTACCACTGCCAGGGACATGGCCAGGCTTGGCCAGGAATGTGTAAAACATCCCAAGATACTGGAA
>CAIUWO010000548.1 GCA_903902895.1 Candidatus Hydrogenedentota bacterium
AGGTCCGCAAGGAGCTTCCGGGACTGGTGCTGCTCGACCTGATGCTGCCCGGACTGGACGGATTCGAGGTGTGCGCCATGCTCAAGGGCGACCCGCGCACGGCAAAGACCCCCATCGTCATGCTCACAGCGCGCGGCTCGGAGCGGGATATTGTGCGCGGGTTGGAGCTGGGCGC
Source organism: Candidatus Hydrogenedentota bacterium (assembly GCA_903902895.1). Lineage (GTDB taxonomy): Bacteria > Hydrogenedentota > Hydrogenedentia > Hydrogenedentales > CAITNO01 > CAITNO01. The sequence goes on from CAIUWO010000548.1 coordinate 176, forward strand.
AGACGATTATGTGACCAAGCCCTTCAGCCCAAAGGTGCTGGTGGCGCGGGTGGGCGCCGTCCTCCGGCGGCATGCGCAGGGCGAGGAGGGCGAAAGCGCGCCGATTCGCGCCGGCGAACTGGTACTCCGTCCGGACCAGCGCGAGGTGTCTCTGGACGGGCTTCCGGTGGAGCTCACGCGGTCCGAATTCGACCTGCTGGCGCTGCTGGCGCGCCGGCCGGGCCGGGTCTTCACCCGGGCGCAGGTCGTGGACGCGATGCACGGGCCGGGCTATCCCGTGACCGACCGCTCGGTCGACGTGCATGTGGTCAGTCTGCGCAAGAAACTCGGGACGCACGGTGAGCGTATCGAGACGGTCCGCGGCGTGGGCTACCGCTTCAGGGAATAGGCCATGGCACGGCGCAGCCTTTTCAGCCAGATACTCACCGCCTTTCTGGTGGTCATTGTGGTCAGCCTTGCTGCGTGGATATGGGAGACATCCCGCTCCATGCGCGCCTTTCATCTGGACCAAACCTCCATCACGCTGGAGGCCCGCGCCAACATTGTCGAATTGGAGATGGACGGCCTTTTGTCCGGGAACGACACCGCCGGGACCGACGCGCTCTGCAAGGAGATCGGCCGCTCTTCCGGCACCCGCGTCACCGTCATTCTGCCGTCGGGAAAGGTGATTGGCGACTCCGACGAGCCGCCGGCGCAGATGGACAGCCATGGTGACCGCCCCGAAGTGCGCGAGGCGCTGGCGGGGCGCGCGGGCCGCGCGGTCCGGTACAGCCGCACCCTGCGGCAGGACTGGGTTTATGTGGCGGTTCCGGTGCGCAAAGACGGGGCCGTTGCGGGCGTTGTCCGCGCAAGCACCTCCCTGGCCTCCGTGAACGGCACCCTGCGCGGCGCATACCTGCGCATCGCGCTGGCCGGGGTTGCCGTGGCGCTGCTGGCCGTGCTGGTCAGCCTGTTCCTTGCGCGGCGCATTGCCGGACCCGTGGGCCGCATGGTCGAGGGCACGCGCCGCCTGGCGGCGGGGGACTTCGACACGCGCCTGGCGCCGCCAAACTCGGTCGAACTGGCCGAACTGGCCGCGGCGATGAACAGCATGGCGCGGGACCTGCGCGCGCGCATGGATGCGGCGGACCGGCAGCGCGCCGAACTGGACGCGGTGCTGTCCAGCATGGAGGAGGGCGTGCTGGCGGCGGACCGGGACGAGCGCGTCATCAGCCTCAACCGCGCCGCCGCCGAACTGTTCGGCGTTGACGCGCGGGCGGCCCGCGGCCGCGGTGTCCGTGAGGTCGTGTCCAATCCGCAGGTCCAGGAATGCGTGGCCCGGCTGCTGGAAAACGGGGCGGCGTTCTGTGAGGACGTGACGCTGGGAACGCCGCAGGAAAGGCAGTTGCTGGTCTCCGCCACGGGCCTTCGCGACGGCCGCGGCGGGGCGGCGGGCGCGCTGCTCGTGCTTCAGGACGTCACCGAACTGCGCCGGCTGGAACGGGTGCGCAGCGATTTCATCGCCAATGTGTCCCACGAACTGCGCACACCCGTCACCTCCATCAAAGGCTACGCCGAGACCCTGCTGGGGGATGGCCGTGACGATTTGGAGTCGCGCGAACGCTTCCTCGAAATTATCGCCCGGCAGGCTGACCGCCTGGCAGCCCTGGTCGAGGACATCCTTTCCCTCGCCCGCTTCGAGCGCTCCGAGGCTGCCGGCGGCACGGACATGGAGCGTGTCAGCGTGGCCTCCGTCATTGAGGCCGCCGTGCAGGCCTGCGCGCCCAAGGCCGGGGAAAGGCAGGTGCGCCTGTCCGTTTCCTGCCCCGAAGGGCTCGTTATGGACGCCAACCCCGCCCTGACCGAGCAGGCGCTGCTGAACCTGCTGGACAATGCCGTCAAGTTCAGCGAACCCGGCGGGGAGGTGCGCATGGAGGCGCAGGCTTCGCCCAAGGGGGTCTGTCTTTGTGTGGCCGACAGGGGCCCGGGCATCGCACCGGACCATCAAACCCGCATTTTTGAGCGTTTTTACCGCGTGGACCGCGGCCGCAGCCGGGCCATGGGCGGTACCGGCCTGGGTTTGGCCATCGTGAAACACATCATGACCCTCCACGGCGGCCGGGTGGAGGTCGAAAGCGAACCGGGCAACGGAAGCCGCTTTTCGCTCTGGTTTCCCGCGCAAAAGGGGTTGTCGCTCTCGTTGGGCGCGCAATCGCCCCCGATTCCAGCCCCGGAAGCCGGGGATCGCGCCCCTGAACCCCACGGCCCGCAGGCGGGATTAACAATTCCTTAACACGACCTGTCTAGTGTTAGAATGGCAGCGCAAGGAATGTGGTTTTCATTTGGTGGGCAATAAGGTCAAGACTTGGAAAGGACGAGCATGTTTCGCAAGCTTTTGCCGCAGGAGCACGGTTATTTTGACCTCTTCGAGCAGCACTCGGCGCTGGGCCTGAAGGCCTGCCAGGAATTGCAGGTCATGTTTGCCGAAGACGGGGACATGGCGGTCCGCACGGCGCTAATCAAGGACATTGAGCGGGAGGCGGACCTGGTGACGCGCTCCTGCATGGACGCGCTGCACCGCACCTTTATAACGCCCATGGACCGGTCGGACATCCAGACGCTGATCCAGCGGCTGGACGACGTGGTGGACTCGGTCGAGTCGATCGCGGTGCGCGTCATGCTCTACGAGATCTCCGAAGTGCGGCCCGAGGCGCGTGCGCTGGCCGACATTCTTGTGGAGTGCGCCAAAGAGACCACGCTGCTGATGCCGCTGCTGCGCAACATGAAGAACGCGGACGCCATCAAACAGCACTGCGTCAAAATATTCGACATGGAGAACGAGGGCGACCTGATCATGCGCAACGCGCTGGCCAAACTCTTCAAAGAGGAGAAGGACGCCATCGTGCTGATAAAATGGAAGGAACTGTACGAGCGTCTGGAAAAGGCCACCGACCGCTGCGAGGCGGTGGCGTCCATCGTTCAGAGCATCGTGATCGAGGCGTCGTGACCCCATGACACTCCTCTGGGTTGTCGTAATCATCACCGTCATCGCGGCGCTCGCGTTTGACGTGATCAACGGGTTCCACGACGCGGCCAATTCCATCGCCACGGTCGTGTCCACGCGCGTCCTGTCGCCGCGGCAGGCGGTGCTGTGGGCGGCCTTCTTCAATTTCATCGCCATTCTCGTGTTCCCCACCGAGGTGGCCAACACGATAAAGAAGATTGTGGTCATTGACCCGTCGGACGCCGCGTTTGTGTACGTGGTGCTCACGGCGCTGCTCGGCGCCATCGTCTGGGACCTGCTTACCTGGTTCTGGGGGCTGCCCACCAGTTCCTCCCACGCGCTGCTCGGCGGGCTGGTCGGCGCGGGCATGGCCCACAAGGGCATCGCCGTCATCAGTTGGGACAAGGTCTGGGCGACGGTCAAGTTCATCCCGCTGGCGCCGCTCATCGGCTTTGCGCTGGCCTATGTGATCATGGTCGCCGTCTTCTGGCTCTTCCGCCGCTGGCGCCCCCTGCAGGTGGACCGGCTCTTCCGCAAGGTGCAGCTGCTCTCGGCGGCGCTCTACTCGCTGGGCCACGGCGGCAACGACGCGCAGAAGACCATGGGCATCATCATGGCTTTGCTGGTCGCGGCGGGCATGATCGACCCCGACACCAAACTGTCGCTGTTCCACATGAACACGGCCTGGATCATCTGGGGCTGCGGCCTGGCCATGGCGGTCGGCACCGCCATGGGCGGATGGCGCATCGTGAAAACCATGGGCATGCGCCTTACCAAGCTGCGCCCGGTGGGCGGTTCCTGCGCGGAGACCGCCGGCGCGATCACGCTGTTCATGGCCACGCACTGGGGCATCCCGGTGTCCACCACGCACACCATTACCGGCGCCATCATCGGCGTTGGCGCCACGAACAAACTGTCGGGCATCAAGTGGGGCGTGGCCAGCCGCATCCTGTGGGCGTGGATATTCACCGTCCCCTGCTCGGCGCTGGTCGCGGCGGGCTGCTTCTACGCCATCAAGCTGGTCCACCCGGCGTTCTAGCAGGAAACGACCGGTTCGCGGTCTCCCGTGCGCCGGCGA
>CAIUWO010000549.1 GCA_903902895.1 Candidatus Hydrogenedentota bacterium
CCGCCCCCCAAAGCCTGCGACTGCCGTGCCGGCGCCGGCTTGATGATGTCCAGCACGCGATGCGTGAGGAACGCCACGCCAAGCAGCCAGGGGTGCAGCAGCCACGGGATTCCGAGGAGGCAGAGCGGAAAGGTGAGATACTCATCCGCCACGATTCGTCCGTCGTCCTTCTTGCCGAACGTCTGTTCGGCATGGCCGCAAATCGGGATGGCCAACGCCGGGAGCAAAAGGGCCAGCAGTGCCTGGAAAGGCAGGGCCATGCCGGACATGGCGGCAACGATCAGGATGCCGGGCAGCGTTCCGAATGTGCCGGAGGCGACGGGCATGTACCCGAGTCCGAAGCCCGTGGCAAGCAGCAGGCTTATTCTTTCAGGGATGCGTTTCACGTGTCAGTGCAGAACCGGTATTTTAAAATGCACCACAGCGCGCGGAACCCATCGCGCCAGGTGATCTTCTTGCCTTCCTCGTAGCTTCGCCCGTAGTAGGCCACCGGCACTTCGTAGATGCGCCACTTTCCCCCGCGCGCCACCTTGGCGGTGATCTCCACCTCGAACCCGAACCGCTCTTCCTGCAGGGAGAGCTTCTGCAGCACCTCGCGCCGGAACACCTTGTAACAGACTTCCATGTCCGTGAGATTGATATTGGTCATCATGTTGGACAGCAGCGTGAGAAACCGGTTGCCGACGTAGTGCCAGAAGAAGGCTACGCGGTGCGGGCCACCCCCAAGAAAGCGCGAGCCGTATACGACGTCCGCGTGGCCGTCGAGGATTGGCGCGAGCAGCGCCTTGTAGTCCTTCGGGTCGTATTCAAGGTCTGCGTCCTGGATTAGGACGATATCGCCTGTGGCCGCTGCAAAGCCTGACCGCAGAGCCGCGCCCTTGCCGCGGTTGATTTCGTGAAAAGCGAATTTCCAGTCCGGATGGGCTGCCTGCATTTTCTCCAGCACGGCGCGCGTCCCGTCGTGGGAACAGTCGTCCACGATGACGAGTTCCCGCTCCAGCCCCGTATCCACCGCGCACACCAGCTTCACAAGGTCGGCGATCGTGGCCACTTCGTTGTAAACCGGGATTACGATCGAAAGCTTCATCTGGGCAACTCCAAGGTTTTGACGAAGGGTATCGCAACTGCACCGCGTGCATCAAGAGGATATCCGTGAACCTGAATCCGGGGGCTGACCCGGAACACTTCGGTCAGGGAAGAGGAATGGCCGCAGATCGTCGCGGATAAGCGCGGATCAGAGAGTCATCCCGTCAGCGCACAGGACATCACCGTGTGGTGGGACGCGAGGGGTTGTTCCTCGTATCAGGTCCGCGTCTGCCCCTGTGAGGCTACGTAGGGGATGGCGCAGGAAACGCGAGGACAGATAAAGGAATGGCTCTTTCTTTCGCCGCTTTCCGCAAATGACGAAAAAAAAACGCGGCATGGGGCTCCATGCCGCGTCTTAGACAGCTCAAATCCCTGCTAGTTGGTCTCGATCTGCGGCCGGTAGAATCCGGGGAGGCTACTCGGCCAAGTCCACAGGTTTGTACCGTTACTGCTGCGATCCGTGGCCGTGAGGTTTGTGAAGGGGCTCCATCCATTCTGACCTTCCATCAGGTTGGTCGAGCGGTAG
>CAIUWO010000550.1 GCA_903902895.1 Candidatus Hydrogenedentota bacterium
ACCACCTCCGACGCCTTGCGGGTCTGGAGCGGTCCAATCATGTGCCAGACGAGACCCTTCAGCCCCGCCGCGATCTTGGGCACGGCCACCTCCACCCGGTTCTCCCCCATCTCCGTCACGCCGGCTTCATGAAGGGCTTGAATCTCGGCCAATCCCACCGACTTGGTCACCGCAATGAGGCGCACCGACGCGGCATTGCGCCCCGCGCGCGCGGCGGCCTCGGCCATGCGCCGACGGATGCCCGCAAGATTTCGGGCGATGCGGTCAGGCAGGGCCGCAGTATCCATGGTTCCCAAGGAAGGCATGCTTTAGAATAATGCTTGGTTGGGGATGGGGTCAAATGGCGAGGCTATGGCGGGGGCCATGGGATGCATGTGAGGCATGGGAACAATGGAAGACCAGACGGCCGGCTTTGAGTAGGCCGAGCCGTTCACGTTCCTTGCGCCCGCGGCGAAGTGAATCAAGGACAGCCGGCAACCGCCGCCTGAACGCGCCGGAGAGGGCCGAACCACCGAATTAACCTGCATATCTCACCGGTACGCGCCTGTCATATCCAAGATGAAACAGGCAATAGACTTAACCGCCACAGCAGAAAGACAGACGGTCATTGCGAGCAAAGCGAAGCAATCTCCTGCCCGCCATATGCCGTTCGGTAAAGGCCATCGCCTCAAGAGATTGCCGCGTCGGGCTGAAGCCCTCCTCGCAATGACTGGTGAGATATGCGGGTTAACGCCTTGGCGGCAACCGGCGCCTGTCAGGAAACGCCCTCCTCACGGTCGAGCACTTCGCGCACCTTGGCGGTCAGGTCTTTTGTGGAGAACGGCTTGTGGATGAAATAGGTGCCCTCGTCGAGCACGCCGTGGTGGGCGATCACATCGGCCGTGTGGCCCGACATGAACAGGCGCCTGAGTTTTGGGTAGAGGCACAGGAGGTGTTTTGCCAGGTCGCGGCCGTTCATTTCCGGCATGACCACATCGGTTATCAGCAGCGCGATATCCGCACCGTGCTCCCCCGCCAGACGGATGGCCTCGCCCGGGGTGCCTGTGGCCAGCACGGAGTAGCCCGCGCGTTCGAGAATCGCCGTGGTTAGCTTCAGGAAGGCCGGTTCGTCCTCCACCAGCAAGATGGTCTCCTGGCCGCGCAGCATCTGCCCCGACGCATGGTTCGTTCGTGCCTGTCCTGCCGCGCCCGCATGCCGCGGCAGGTAGAGGTCAAAGGTAGTTCCCTGTCCCGGCTCGCTGCGGACTTCAATGAAGCCCTTGTTCTGCTTGATGATTCCGTAAATGGTCGCCAACCCAAGGCCGGTTCCTTTTCCCATCTCTTTGGTTGTGAAAAACGGCTCGAATATGCGGGTCAGCATTTCCGGGTTCATACCGTGCCCGCTGTCGCTCACCATGAGCTGCACATAGTCTCCGGGCGCAAAGTCCGGTTGGCCGTTGCAGCGACACTCGCCTGCATGGCGGTTTGCCGTCTCTATGGTGACCGTGCCGGTATCGGTGATGGCATCCCGCGCGTTGACGCACAGGTTCGCCAGAATTTGGTCGATCTGGGACGGGTCCACCTTGATTGGCCACAGATTCTCCCCGGGGTGCCAGTTGAGCTGGATGTTCTCGCCAATCATCCGTTCCAGCATTTTCAGTATGCCCGCCACGGTCTCATTCAGGTCCAGCACCTTGGGTATGACGGTCTGTTTGCGGGCGAAGGCCAGCAGTTGGCGGGTCAGATCGGCGGAGCGGTCGGCCGCCTTGCGGATTTCCTCCAGGTCCTCATGGACCTGCAGGGCCGGATCGACCTGAAGCATCGCCATCTCGGTGAAGCCAAGGATGACGCCGAGCATGTTGTTGAAATCGTGGGCCACGCCGCCCGCCAGCAAACCGACCGATTCCATTTTCTGTGACTGCTGGAGCTGGGCCTCGAGTCGGGCCTTTTCGGCCTCGGCCTGCCTGCGGGCGGTGATGTCGCTGCCGACGGAAAGGATTTCAACAATCTGTCCGGCCGGGTCAACAAGGGGTTTGTTGGTCCAGGCGACCCACACGCGTGTTCCATTGTGCAGCATGTTTTCATTTTCGTTCGCCCCGTAGCGTTCCGGATGGGAGCAAATGTCCGCTATCATGGCGCGCAGGTCCTGACCGGCGGAATCGGTCTCCGGAACAATGGTGCCCAGCACGTTGCGGCCCACAATCTCCCTTTGTGTGTAGCCAAAGAAGCGCAGGGCAAATTCATTGAAGAAGGTTATGTTGCCCTCTTTGTCCATGCGGAGGATGATGCTGTTGGCGTTCTCCACCAGTTCACGATAGCGTTCCTCGCTCTCGCGCAGCGCCTCCCCGGCCCGTTTGCGCTCGGTGATGTCGGTGAAGATGCAGGCGAACTGGTCGGGCCCGGACCGGAAAGCCTTGACCTCGAAGTATTTCTCCAAGTCGGCGGAGTGATTTTCAAAGTGGGCCGGCTCGCCGGTGAGCGCCACCTTTCCATAAGTCTCGATCCAGTGCCGCTCCGTGCCGGGCAGCGCCTCCATAACGGTCCGCCCCAGGATGTTTTCCGCCTTCAAACCGGTCATGCGCTCGAAGGCGGGGTTGACCGCAAGGAAGCGGTAGTCTTCGGGGGCGCCCGTTGCGTCGCAGATGATCTCATGAAGCGCGAAACCGTCCAGCATTTCGTGGAACAGGGTCCGGTAATCCTCCTCGGCCTGCCTGCGCGCCGTCAGGTCAAGGGCAAAAGCGGCAATCTGTTCTTCCGGACCGGGCAGCATGGCATCGGCCAGCAGGACGGGGACACGGGTCCCGTCCCGCCGGAGGTACTCCTTCTCATAGGGTGTGCATGAGCCCCGTTCGCGCAGTTCCTGAATCGCCTTCTCATCGGCGGCAATCCATTCGGGAGGGGTGATGGCCCGCCAGTCCACCTTCCCCGCCCTGAACTCCTCCCGGGTAAACCCGATAAGATTCAGGTAGTAATCATTCGCATCGATGACGCCCCCCGCGGGGGTGGCCACGAGCACGCCGACAATATTGGCATCCACAAAGCCCTGGAGACGCGCGTGGGCCAGTCTGAGCGCCTCCTCCGCCCGTTTGCGGTCGGTGATCTCGATGGTGTAGCCCGCCAGCAGCGTTCTGTCCCCCTGGACTATGGGGAACTTGATGCTGGTGTAGTTGCGGCCATCGAGGTCCTCATCGCGTTTCAGCACCTCTCCCGTGGCGGCAACAGACCAGTCATCGGCGGTAATCTTCCCCGCGAAATCGGCCGGAAACAGCTCCGCCATCGTCTTGCCGATCATGTCCCGGCCCGAAACGCCGACCATATCCCGGAAATTGTCGCTGGCCTGCAGCACGCGGCTCTCGGTGGGCGTCACCGACTTTATGAAGGTGTAAATTGGGGAGTGCTGCATGAACAGTGAGAACAACTGATTGCTCTCGCGCAGGGCATTCTCCGTCCGTTTGCGCTCGGTGATGTCATTTCCGACTGCCAGTATCTCAACGCACCGTCCCTGGTCGTCCAGTATGGGCCGGTTGGTCCAGGCAATCCATACCCGCGTGCCGTCCCTGCGCATGTTCTCATACTCGCTGGCCTCATGCCGTTCGGGATGGGCCGCAATGTCACGCACCATGTCCGCAAGGTTTCTGCCCGGGTTCTCGGTTTCCGGAATGATGTTTCCCACAACGTTCCGTCCGATAATTTCCCGCTGGGAAAACCCGAAGAAGCGTGATCCATACTCGTTGAGGAAGGTGATCCTTCCATCGGTGTCCCAGCGCAGGATGATGCTGTTTGCGCACTCCACGAGTTCACGGTATTGCGCCTCGCTTTCCATAAGCGCCGCTTCGGTTCTCGCAAGAGTCTCCCGGTCAATGAACAGCCGGCAGATGATCATTGTGGCGACGGGGTAGACAATCAGCACCGGCGGGCCGATTTGGCGCAGCACTTCCCACCTGGTTTCCGCCGGCAGAAGCAGTGTCATCGCCAGCATGATGACATGCACCAGCAGTCCGAAGGCCCAAAGGGCGGCATTGTTCGTCACTCGGGGGTTGCGTTTCCACAGGTAGTGAAATGCTGTGCCTAGCGCCGCCGCCTCAAATATGACGCACATCCCCATGACGGTTCCCGCACCGCCCAACCACAGACGGCATGCCCCGCAGGTCAGCGCGGCGACCGCCGCCACAACAGGCCCGCCAAACAACCCGGCCACCGCCAGAATGATGGAGCGGCCGTCGAAAATCACGCCCGGCGCAAAGCGCAACGGCGTCAGCATGCCCACGATCGCAAACCCGCCGAACGCGAGCCCTGAGAGAATCAGGGCTATGACGGGATGGTCCTTGAAACGGCGCGCCAACTCCCCCCGCGCGAACGCCTGGTGCACCATGGCGAGTGCAAGGAGCAGCGCTAAATTCTGAACAAGATTGAGGACAATCATGTCTCGGCGTCCTCCCGCGTGGTCATCGCCTCCCTGAGTCTTTCGTACTGCGCCTCCAGATCGGCCGCACGCGCCCCGACGGTCCTCAGGTCCCCCGCCTTTGCCGCCGCCTCCATCACGGAGGCCACCGCGCGCAGGGCCCCGCCGCCCTTTATGGTCCGCTGGGCCGGAGAATTTCGCGCCACTTCACGGCGCATCTTGCGGTCGGCGCGCTGGACGGCCCACCATGTGAGCGAGGCCCCGGCGCACAGTAGAACAACAACCGGCGCCAAGACTGCCGTTGAACTTGCCCAGCGTGGATGAAGACTCATGATCCTACTCTATCAAGTGCATCCCGATAGGTCAAGGCAATAGGGCGGCGATTGGGCATCCCCCCCGGGACATTTGCTATAATCTTTGCGTTCCCCCCAAAAACAAAGCAACAAGGAGAGCAAAACGTCATGCCACAGATGGATATTGGACTGATCGGACTGGCTGTGATGGGCGAGAACCTCGTCCTGAACATGGAGAGCAAGGGTTTCCAGGTGGCGGTCTACAACCGCACCGTGGAAAAGGTGGACAAATTCATCGCGGGCCGCGGCGCGGGCAAGAATTTCTACGGCGCGCACAGCATTGAAGACCTCTGCGCGAACCTCAAGCGGCCGCGCAAGGTAATGCTGCTGGTGAAGGCCGGTTCCGCAGTGGACGATTTCATCGAGCTGCTGCTCCCCCATCTTGAGGCGGGCGACATCATCATTGACGGGGGCAACAGCCATTTCCCGGACACGATCCGGCGCGCCAAGTACGTCGAGAGCAAGGGGCTGCTGTACATCGGTACCGGCGTTTCCGGCGGCGAGGAGGGCGCGCTGCTCGGCCCGTCCATGATGCCCGGCGGCTCCCCCGCCGCGTGGCCGCATGTGAAGGACATTTTTCAGACCATTTGCGCGCAGACCGACGCGGGCGAGCCCTGCTGCGACTGGGTGGGTGAGGGCGGCGCCGGCCACTTCGTCAAGATGGTGCACAACGGCATCGAATACGGCGACATGCAGATGATTTGCGAGACCTACCAGTTGATGGGCCAGGGCCTGGGGCTGAGCAACGCCGAGATGCACCAGGTGTTCACCGAGTGGAATGCCGGCGAACTGGACTCTTATCTGATCGAAATCACCCGCGACATTCTTGGCTACAAGGATGCGGACGGCAAGGAGGTCGTTGACCTGATCCTGGACACGGCCGGCCAGAAGGGCACGGGCAAGTGGACCGCCATTGCGGCGCTCGACGAGGGCATGCCGCTCACGCTGATCGGCGAGGCCGTTTTCGCCCGCTGCCTGTCGGCCATCAAGGACGAGCGCGTCCGCGCGGCCAAGGCGCTTCCGGGCGACGTGAAGCCCTTCGACGGCGACAAAAAGGCGCTCATCGACGACCTGCGGCAGGCGCTCTACGCGTCCAAGCTGGTCAGCTACGCGCAGGGCTACCAGCTCATGCGGGCCGCGGCGGCGCACTACGGCTGGAACCTCAACTACGGCGGCATCGCGCTCATGTGGCGCGGCGGCTGCATCATTCGCTCCGTGTTCCTTGGCAAGATCAAGGAGGCCTTCGACCGCAATCCGGAACTGGAGAACCTGCTGCTCGATCCGTTCTTCGCGGACATCGTGACCAAGAGCCAGGCCGCATGGCGGCGCGTGGTCGTCAATGC
>CAIUWO010000551.1 GCA_903902895.1 Candidatus Hydrogenedentota bacterium
CGAGGAGCGCATACGAAATGAAGCCCTCCAAAAATCCGGGGACGGGCTGCCGGGCGGTGCAGGCGGGCCAAAGGGCTGGATAGACGCGCCTATTCAACTGAAGAACACCGGCGCCGGGGACAATGACGATGTCATGGCCGTCTATTCGGGCATCATCGACATGCTGACGCGCATTCAGGACCGGTTGCAGACGGCGCTGGACGAGGGGCGCGCCGAAGCCAGAACCGCCACCGCTGAACTGGCGAAAGCGCTGACCGCCGTGCAGAACGAATTCCTGCGCCAGAGGGAGGCAATACAGAGGGAGTTCCAGAAACTGAACGTGGAGCGCGAGGCCGGAAACGCCGCCTTGGCGGAACTCCAGTCCAAAACCGATTCGCTGAAAAGAATGCTCGCCGATACCGGCGGAACCAAGGCCGAACTGGGGCAGACACTGGCCGCATTGGCCAATGACGTTGCGCGCCAGAGAGAGGCTGTTCAGGCGGCGTTCCACAAGCGGGATGCCGAGCGCGAGGCCGGAAATGCCGCCTTGGCGGCCGTCCAGTCCCAGACAGACGCCCTAAAAAGGCTCTTCGCCGAAGTCAGCGGAACCAATGCGGAGTTGGCGCAGGCATTGGCCGCCCTAAGAAACGATTTTGCGGGCCAGACCGGGGCAATTCAGGCGGCGTTCGGGAAACGCGACGCCGAGCGCGAGGCTGGAAACGCCCGGCTGACCGCGGCACAGTCACAGGCAGACGCGCTGAAAACACTGGTCGCCGAACTCGGCGGAGCCAATGCGGGGCTGACGCGGACGGTGGCCGGACTGCAGAATGATTTCACGCGCCAGGTGGAAGCGGTGCAAGAAGAGTTCCAGAAACGGGACGCAGGGCGCGAGACCGGCATTGCCGAGTTGGCGGCGATGCATCATTCCCAGACCGATGCGTTGATAAAGTCCCTCGGCGAAACCCGCGAAAGCCATGCGGAACTGGCACAGGCCATGGCCGCCATAAAGAACGACTGCATGCGCCGGATAGAGGCGGTTCAGGCGGAGTTTGCGCAGGACAACAAAAAGCGCGACGGGAACAGTGCCGCATCAACGGCGGCACAATCCGATCTCGACGTGCTGAAAGGGCTTCTCGCGGAGACCCGCGAAAGTCATGCGCAACTGGCCCAAGCGATGACCGCGCTGAAAAACGATTTCCTGCGCCAGTCAGAGGCTGTTGAGAAGGAGTTCCAGAGCCGGGATGCAGAGCGCAAGGCCGCAAACGACGCCCTAACGGAGATGCGAACCCAGACCGACGCGCTAAGACAGCTTCTCGCCGGGCGCGAACGCGCCGCCACAGACACGCTTGCCGCCGGGCTTCTTGCGGGCGCCACAGATGCGGGCGCACCCCTTCTTCAGGACACTCCGCACGGCCCGGACAAAGCAGACGGCGCAAACGCCGCTGCCAAGGAGCGCATAGGCAGGGAGGACGCGCTCAAACTCCACGCCGCCGCACGGAAGGCATACACCAAGGGCAACCTCCCCGAGGCGCTGCAACTGCTGGACATGATCAACGCGGCATTCCCCGGAAACGCGAGCGTCCTTTACAACCGGGCGCAGTGCCTGATAGGTCTGGGCAGAAGCGATGAGGCCCGGACACTCTGCGACCATCTGGTCAACGATCTGGACCATGCCCCCGCGGAAGAGCTGAAGCGCCAGATCAAAGGCTAGACCATGCGGCAGGGGTGCGCCGCGCTACGCCCCGTCAATGCCGAATTCCGCCAGCTTGGCCCTAAGCTTGGCCAACATTTCGTTCGTCTTGGCCTCGTCATAATACGGGCTCCCAAGACACCCCATGTTATAAAGCTCCATCGGGTCGTTCGCGAGGTCATAGAGTTCGTGGAAGGAGTCATGCTTCCCCTGCGGATCAAAATTGATCACGAACTTCCACCGTTCCTCACGAAGGCAGCGCACATGGTAAGGTCCCACGATGTACTGCGACAGCTCGTCGGTCGTGAACAGAATGGAGTCCTGCACTGTCGCCGTGGGATTGTTCCGATGACGGACTGCGTCATGAATAATGGGGGAGAGGTCCACCCCGGACAAGGCGCACTTCTCCGGACCCGTGATGCCCGCCAGCGTGGCAACCGTCGGAAAAATGTCAATCAGCGACGCCAGCGCGTCCGTTTGAACGGGATGCGGGAACATCTTCGGGTTGGAAATCACCAGCGGCACATGAATGGTCTCCTCGTAGGCGTTGTACGTCTTCTGGCGCAGACCGCCGTGGGACAGCCCCATTTCCCCATGGTCCGCACACCGGATCACAACCGTGTTTTCATGCACCCCCGGATTGGACTCCAGCGCGTCCAGTACCTTGCCCATGTGCTCGTCGGTCAGCCTGTGCAGATAGGCGTAGAAATTGACGTAGTTGCGCTTCATTTCCTCCGTGGAGAGTTCGCCCAGGCTGTTGTTGAACACGGTCAAGCTCTGGTAGTGCGCGGGCGGCTTGAAATTATTGTTCAGGTCCTCCTCCAGCGTGGGCTGCGGCGGCAGGTCAATATTCTGGCAGAAGCAGTCGGGCGCATGGCTCCCGTAATTGTCCCAGTCGCCGAACGCCGGATTGTCACTCTGGCTCTTCTTGTCCCAATAGTTCGGATACCCCATGATGTCGTGCGGGTTGGACAGCGACACCACCAGCGCGAAAGGTTTGGACGAGTTTGGGTTGGCGTGCTTGAGAAACTGCGCCGCCTGCTCCGCATACTGCCCGTCAAAATCTTCGTCACCGCCGCCAAAATGCTCGGCATACTGGTCCTGCCCGCTCTCCGGCGGCACCCACCCGTGAAACCCGTACCGCGCCAGGTCACGCGGACTCTGCACATCCTGCGTGCCGCCCGGCGCCTTGCTGATGTGCCATTTCCCCCGGTACTGCACATTGTAGCCCGCCGCCGCCAGCATGCTCCCGAGGTTGGGCTGCTCCGTCGGCAGTTTGAGTGTCGGCTGTGCCGTGTCGCTGCATCCCTCTTCGCCCAGGCAGCAGTTCGTCAGCACATACTTCACCCCGTGCTGCGCCGCATAGGCCCCCGTAAAGAGCGTGGCCCGGCTCGCCGAGCACATCGCCGCGTTGCAGAACGCGCGGTTGAAGGTCAGCCCATGCTTTGCAATCCGCTGCCGGTTGGGCAGGTTCGTTTCGGCCCAGCCCTCCGGCCAGTACTGCGGGAAACGCTCCTGGTCCGTCATCAGAAGGATAATATTCGGCCGCTTCGACCCCGGACCCGGCTGAGGCCGGTCCCCATCGGAACACTGCTGCGGCAACACCACCCCCGCCGCCAGCGCCGCCGCCCCCAACTGCATCAGTTGCCGCCGGTTCAGCCCGTCCTTCGAAGCCTGGGTCTCTTCAAGGGGATTTGTCTCCATGTCAACGCTCCTTCCATGTGAAAGCTGTGGAGTCCCTACCGGGCACATTCCGGAATATGCGCCAACAACACCCATTCGCAACCACATCTATAATATGCAAGTGCGCGAAATTCTGCAACCCAAATCAACGGCCTTTCTTCTCTCCCTTCTGTGTCTTTTGTGCTCTTTGTGGCCAATCGTCTTTCTATTCGAACCACATAGAACGCAAAGATCACAAAGAAGAGCGACGAACAACCGTCTTCATTCCGCCCGTCTCTTTTCCGTGTCTTCCGTGCGTTCCGTGGTTAACAATTCTTCTTGCTTTTTGTCTTTTCCGTTTCCCCCTCACTACTCCGGCACAATCCGCAACTCCGCCCACACCGCCTGCTGCCCCGGCGCATCACCGCTCTGCTTCATGGCAAATTCGCTATACCCGGCCTTCAGCGCGCCCGCGGGGCAGTCACACTGCATTGCCCGCACCACGCCCGGATACCTTGTCGGTGCTTCACCATCCGTGGTCGGGGCGCAAACCTGGCCGTTGACGGTCACCTCCAGCACGGCCTTTTCCACGCCGTCCCGCGCCGCTAGCCCCACCAGGAACACTGCCTTCCCCGTCGCTGGCGACGGCCCGATGTTCAGCCGCACCGTGCCGCCCTTGGCGATCTCTAGCGGAAGCTGCGCGCCGTTCGGGAATCCGCTGGGAACGGTGTCGTGAAAGGTGGCCACGTGCCGCCGGGGCAGCGTGGTCACGGTGTCCCGATCCATCCCCTTCTCCAGGAGCACCCGGTAGTCGCTCTGCGACACGGGAATCGTTTCCGAATCCATGAAATTGAACAGGTAAATCTGGTCCGCGCCCCGGTGGTAGGATGCCGCGGCGAAGCCGCGCACCGTTTCCAAGTCATTGGCCAGCGCGCCGCCGCCGGGCCACGCGCGGATGTTGAATTCCAGCCCCGGCGCCAGCACGATGCCCTTCGCCGCATCACCCATCTGATCGCGCCATTTCTCCACCGGGATGTCAAAATCCGACGTCGTCCAGAAGGGGCACGGCACCAGCATGTCGATGAGCCCTTCCTTCGCCCAGCGCACCCCGTCCATGCCCAGCCCGCGCGCCGCATCCGGGTCGGCCGGCACCCGCGCGCCCAGTTTGATCGTATGCCCGCGCTTCACCGACGCCTCCTTCGTCAATCCCCGCGCCTCCTTCATAAACGCGCACAGCAGCTCCGCGCCCTCCGCCTCCTTCCCCGGCGCAAAATGCCAGCCAAAACGCATCCAGTCCAGTTCCAGCCCGTCCGGGTCATAGCGCTCCAGCAGTTCCCGCACCAGGGCCATCGCATGCTCGCGCACCTCCGGCCGCCCATAGTCCAGCGCGCGGTCCGTCCAGCCGCCCCCGCCCGGCACCCGCCAGAAATCCGGGTGCTGCACCCAGAAACTGCTGTGCATGAAATTCTTCGGGTCATCGACGCTGTGCACATCATTCATCCGCATCGTCAGCCACGGCGCGATCCCCTTCTCGCGCGACCGCGCAATCCACACCGCATAGGGGTCCAGCCCCCGCTCCCACAGGAGCCGCGCATTGTTCGGCCACAGCCCGCCCGGCTCGTTTGCCTTCGGCATGTACTGCGTGCCCTCGTCCCAAATCGCATCCCGCACACTGCTGCGATAACTCGCCCGCATCGCGTTCGGATTCAAGAACAGATGCGTCACCCGCGTCCCCGCATACTGGTCCACAAACGCATTCAACCCCTCCACCATCATCAGTTCCGCCGGACGCGTCCCGAAGAAATGGCTGTTGTCCTCATTGATGACCAGACCCAACGGGGCGGCACTCACCGCAGCCGCTTCAGCGGCAAATCCGCGGGGCAAAACGCAAAGCGACATAAGAAACATAATGGCAGTGCTTCGTAAGGACATGATGACACCTCCATGGTAGCCTGAGCCTGCAATCATGGTAGCAGGAAACACGGGGGAGAGGTAACCCGCCCTCCGTCATTCCCGCTTTCGGGATGTTCCAAAAAGGCCTTTTGCCGCACGAAGTGCGTACCCCTCGTTCCCAAGTTGCACTTGGGAACGTCCCTGCACGCGAAGTTTATCCGCCTTGGCGGGTTTCACTTCGCACTCACCCTTCCTTCCTGCCCACATAAACCGCAATGGGAAACGTGTACATAAGCTTCCCGTTCTCCATCCGGGCGTTCACGCCAAGCGCGTTCACGCCAATATCATCCGTCACCATTTTCCGAATCACTTCGGCATCACCGGGATTGGGAAAAGACGACCCGATCAGCGAATCCAGCTCCATGTCCACCGGATACCCGCTGTACTTGCACGCGCCCAGCCCGGAATCGGCAAAGAGCGCCGCGAATTCCGGCTCCGTCAACGCGTGCGTGTGCGACGGGTCACGCAGCCGCTCTATCCGGTCATAGGCGGCCGAACGCTCCGGCGTCACCGCCACGTCGGCCACCAGCACCCGGCCGCCAGCCCGGCACACGCGCATCATCTCCGCGAACGCCAATACGGGCTCCTGGAAATGGTGAAAGCTGTACCGCGTCACAACCAGTGAAAACGCGCCGTCCGCAAAGGACAGCGGCACCGCATTGCCCACGTGCCACTCCAGGTTCTGCAATCCCTGTTCCCGCTGGCGCAGCCGCGCCTGCTCAATCATCGCCGCCGTGATGTCTATGCCGGTCACCCGCGCCGCATGGCCTGCGAACGCGCAGGCCAGCAGCCCCGGCCCGCACGCCACGTCCAGCACGCTGTCCTCCGCGCACACGCCCGACATCTCTATAAGCGTCTCCATCGCATCCAGATGCCCCGGCAGCCGCGTAAACGGAATCGCCTGCCGCGAAAACTGGTCGACAATGCTGTCCAAATGCTGTTGATCTTCCATGGGGGCACTCCAAATCTTGGTTCTGGCGGCACAATTTGGCCGGACTGTATTACAGGGAATCGCGACTGGTCAGACGGCGCGCCAGTCCAGCCTGTGTTTCTCACCGTGCCGCTTGTCGGCGCGGTTCAGGCAGTGCAGCGTCAACGTGCAGCCGCCCTCCTGCAGTTGCGCATCCACAAATCCCCGCGGTTGGTTATCGTCGAACAGCCAGGCGTCGGCCGGAAGATTGACGAGGTGCAGTCCGTCATCGCGCCGTTTCAACGACCACACATGGCTGTGCCCGAAGAAGTATCCCTTCACCTGCCTGCGCGGCACGACGACTTTCAGGAACGCGTCCGAGTCCTTCAGCCCGCCGTCATCGGCAGCGGTCCTGAAGGTGTGGTGCGCCACCAGCAGCGCCGGTTTCCCCGGCGCCTTGTCCAGCCGCCCGGCCAGCCAGGCCAGTTGTTCCCCACCGAACAGGCCTGGCGTGGAGTCGGTCTTTTCCAGCGAGTCCAGCAGATACCAATCCGCGTGCTCCGTCTCAATCACGGCGGCCTTCCGGTCTTCTATGACCGCTCCGTGCAGAATGGCCGCATCGGAGAACACCACCTGAAAATTCCCACGGTTGTCGTGGTTGCCCATGGCCAGCAGCAGCGGGATGCCGGCCGCGCGCAGCGGCTGCAAGAATTCCGACAGCGCCTCATAGTCGGCCTTCTCACCGTGCAAATACACACAGTCCCCGCTCACGATGATTCCCGCGGGACGCGGCGTCAGTTCAAGAATATCCTTCACCGCCTGCTGAATCATCTCATCCGGATTGCAGTCATGCTCCCGCGCGTTGCGGTCCGCGCATACATGCGTGTCCGACATTAGAACGAAGCGGTTCGGATCAACCGCACCCTCGGCCCGCCCCGTGGCCGGCAACAACACCCAGCCACCCACCGCCAACGCGCTGCCGCCCAAAAAGGATCGTCTTGAAATCGAATCCATCGTCATTCTCCTTCATCCCGGCTTAATTCCTGTTGCCTTCATCCACCCAATCTCACAACCCAATCCGCATCAGCCGCAATCCATGCCGCGTGAGGGGTGCGGCAGCATCCATTCCCTTCTTCTATGCGTTCTTTGCGCTCTTTGCGGTCAAAGGCCTTTCCATTCAAGCCAGAGCACAAAGAAGACTGAAACTCAACGCGCACATAGTCTCCGGTCTTTTTCCGTGTATTTCCGTGTCTTCCGTGGTCCAATTCTTCAGTCTTCCACTTTTGTCTTACTCCCTCAGAAACCCACGCACCGCAGCGCCTGAAAATACAGCCAATGCCCGAAATCGCTGGGGTGGTTGATGTTGTTGGCGAGCATGCTCGACACATCCTTGCGGGCCGTCGCCTTCATCCAGGGACCGTACACGTCGGCATAGGCGCAGTTGGACTGTTCCGCGGCCTGCCGGGTCGCCTCGGCAAACAGCGCCATCCGGTGCGACCCGAACTTCCAGTCCGGGTTCGGCGGAAATGCGGAATACAGAATGCACTCCGCGCCCGTGTTCCCGCGAATCTGCGCGACCATGGACTTCAGGTTGTCGGTGAACTGCTCCGGCGTGGGGCCGCCGGTGTTGTGGTCGTTCATGCCAAACCCGATGAGGACCAGGTCGGGCGCGCGGTCCAGCACCTTCTCCCGCAGGCGCGGCATTTCGGAAACAGTAGAGCCGCCGTTGGTCGCGCCGTTCTCCACCGTGATTTGGGCCTGCGGAAAACGCTCTGACAGGTAGCGCGCCCATTGCGCATGGAACACGGCCTGGGGGTCCGCGTCAATCCCCACCGTGATGCTGTCGCCGAAGGCGATGATCTTGAACGGCCCGCCCCTGCGCAGTTTTTCCACAGTCTTGGGCAGCAGTGCCGACTGGTCCCGGCTCTCGCAGAGGGGAACAGCGTCCACCGCCCCGTAGTCCACATAGACGAAGAAGGCCCGGTTGCCAAAGCCCGGGTAGTCGCTGTGGTTGAATTCCTTCTTGCCGTACAGCATGTTCGCGCTGAAATCGGGGATGCGCGAGTCGGCCGTGCGGGCAATGGTCCCGGCGGCATAATCCACCACATAGTCACGCCCCGCCTCGTAAACCACCGTGTCCGCCTGTCCCGGCACATAGGTGCTCCGCACCACCACACGCCCCTCGACCAGGCTGCCGTAGCACAGCATGCCCGGCTCCGTCTTGGCCAGCACAAGGCTGTCGCCCTCCACCGTGATGGATTGGCCCTGCCCCTTGGGCGCTGCCTGCGCGAATGCCGCCGCACCCACCAAACCGATAGACAGGAGGAACGTGACCACCGGGACAAACCGGAGCCGCCCGGCATATGTTGTCGTCGTGCTGCTCATGACATAATGATCCAAGGTTGAATGTAATCGTCCAAATGTATCAATCCGGCAATCCCGGATAGCACCCGCTGATTATGTCGGACCCGTTCCATCGATTCAAACGGCTGGCATACCCACCCCAGGTGCGGCTCTGAAATAGTAGACGCGGCATCTTGCCGCGTTCTGCATCAGCCATGGTCCACGCAAGCGAACCGGACAAGACACAACGGCCTGCCTGCCTTGTTCTTCTTCTGGATTATGACTCCTGAATTCTGAATTCTCCGGTTGCGGCCTTCGGCAGCACCGTGGTACTCTCTCTACGGAAACAGGGTTGGGTCAAGACAGCCGTCCAAGGGAAGAGGAACGCCCAACCATGATGGAGCAGGAAACGCACACGGAAACAGTGGGGGACACCGCGCCCGTCGAACGAAGCCGCTTCTGGGACCGGATCGGCATCGCCTCCGTGGTAATGATCCTCTATTGTCTTACTGTCCCCGTTCTCATACTCCTGCTGGGTGGCGCGCCCAAAGACGCTGCTGCAAGCGGTTTCATCCCCGTGTGTTTGACCATTCTAAGACGCCTGGCCCTGCCCGCATTTCTTCTGGGCACCTTCACGGGATCCGCATGGGTGTTCCGTGAATTGCTAAGCGCCCCGACACCCGGACAGCCCGATACAATAATGAAACCGATGGCCTCTCTTCTGTTGACCGGCAGACTGCGTTCCCTGTCAACCAGTCATACACGGAAAGACTTGGCCGTTTTCTGGCTTCTTATGGTTCTTCTGGGCGCCCTATTCCTGGGAATGGTACTGAGCCTCCTGTGGTGGTAACAAAGCGCGGGGGAGTCACAACGCGATGAATAGACAAATCGCCGCAAGCGTCATGGCGGCGCTCGTACTGTCCCTGTTGCTGCTCGCCGCTTGCCCCGCCTTTGCCGACGGAATTCATCTCCCACCCAAGGCGGACCTCCGCATTCCGGGCATTCCCAACCAGCAGGCGCTCATCGTTTACCGGAACGGCGTGGAGAAACTCTTTGTGCAGTCCACTGTCGATGGGAACGGGGGAGAGCTGGCCTGGATTGTCCCCGTGCCCGCCGAACCAACCGAAGTCGC
>CAIUWO010000552.1 GCA_903902895.1 Candidatus Hydrogenedentota bacterium
CGTGCCCGCCGTGAATTGCACCGTGCCGCCGCCGGCCGCCGCGCAGGCGTCAATGGCCCGCTGCACCGCGGCCGTGTCCTTGGCAAGGCCGTCCCCGGCCGCGCCGTGGTCGCGGACGGCGTAGTCGGCGCCGGCGGAACAGGCCGCGACGGCCAAGGCAATTGCCAGGAGCATCGTAACGCCGTCTTGTCTTGTGCGGTTTGCATGCATAACGTGAGCCCGTAAATCCTTTATCGCATCGTTGTGAGTATTGTGCCCGGCCCGCGCCGTCCGGTCAATGCCGCGCAAAGGGCCCCGACCGCGCGCGAGGAACCCCGGGAGAGCCCGTCTGCGATTCCATTCCTGCGCGGATATTCCCGCGACCCCGTGCGGGTATGGTATTCTACCCCATGCCGTAACCGTGGGCTGACGGGGGCGCGGCAAACCGCAACACTGCACTTTGGGGTGTACGAAAACACCATGAGTCCCACACTTGTATCCGTCGTAATCCCCTGCTACAACGAGCAGGAGAACGTGCCGCTGCTGTTCGAGCGCATCCGCACCGTCTTTCTGACCATGCCCGAATACGACTGCGAGTGCCTTTTCGTCAATGACGGCAGCACCGACGGCACGCGCGCCGCCATGGACGCGCTGGCAAAGGAGTATCCCGAGATGCGGCCGGTGCACCTGGCCCGCAACGCGGGCCAGTCCGCCGCCGTGGTGGCCGGGTTCCGTCTCGCCAGGGGCGAATACGTCCTCACGCTCGACGGCGACCTGCAAAACGACCCCCAGGACTTCGCCCGCTTTCTGGAGCTGCTCCGCGACTGCGACTGCGTCTGCGGCTACCGCGCCAACCGCCATGACACCTGGGTGCGTAAAATGTCCAGCCGCGTGGCCAATGTGGTGCGCAACGCCATCCTGCACGACGGCATCCGCGATTCCGGCTGCGGCGCCAAGGGCTTCCGCCGCGCCTGCATCCCCCATATTCCCGCGTTCAACGGCGTGCACCGCTTCCTGGCCGTGTTTATGCGCAAGGCCGGCATGACCATCGTCGAATGCCCCGTCACCCACCATGCCCGCCAGTACGGGGTGTCCAAGTACGGCATCGGCAACCGCCTCTGGCGCGGCATCTATGACCTCATCGGCGTGGCCTGGCTGAGAAAGCGCTACGTCGCCCCCGAGGTCGAGCAGGCCAAATAGTTGAATGGCAGGGCCATGTCGGCCTGCCGTGAGCGGGGCGGCCCGCCGCACTTTTCACAGTTTCACGCCGCGCCTGGAAGGCTAACAATCGTGATTCCCGCGTCGGCGCAAGCCCCATTGACCGACTGAACAGCATGCTTGCCGACAATATATGACCTTGACATATGGGCCAATTTTTGTCAGAATCAGATTTCTAGACTGGGCTTAGTCTAATTGAACGTGGCGCGAACCTCCTGCGAACCCATGGATGGGGCCTTGAGGGGTGTGCCCGGGCGTTTATTGAACAGAAGGACGGACCTATGAAACGGTTACTCACGCTGGTACTGAGTGTTCTGGTGTCCCTGCTGGGTGCGACGGCCATGGCGTCGCCCGGCAACACGGCGATGCTGGGCGCAACGCTTCAAACCATGCTGGCGCAG
>CAIUWO010000553.1 GCA_903902895.1 Candidatus Hydrogenedentota bacterium
GGCTCTGTTTAACTTCTAGTGGTACCTTGTGAATGTGCCGGCGCGGAGGGCTCTCATGCTGGAAGAACGGGAAAGACTCGCACGGGCGCATGCCCGTCTGGAAAACTGGCAGCGCTGGGGCCCTTATCTCGCCGAGCGGCAGTGGGGAACGGTGCGCGAGGACTATTCGCCGGGCGGGGACGCCTGGGAAAGCCTTCCCCATGATCACGCCCGCAGCCGGGCGTACCGCTGGGGGGAGGACGGGCTGCTGGGCGTCACGGACCGGGAATGCCGGCTGTGTTTCGCGCTGGCGCTGTGGAACGGCCGAGACCCCATCCTCAAGGAGCGGCTTTTCGGCCTGACCAACGCCGAGGGCAACCACGGCGAGGACGTGAAGGAGCAATATTTCTATCTCGACTCGACCCCGACCCACTCGTACATGAAAGCCCTCTACCGCTATCCGCAGGCGGCCTTTCCCTATGACCAACTCGTCCGCGAAAACCGGCGGCGCGGCCTGCACGATCCTGAATTTGAGCTGAATGACACGGGCGTGTTTGACGAAAACCGTTTCTTCGACGTGACCGCCGAGTATGCCAAGGCCGCGCCCGACGACATGCTCATCCGCCTCACAGTCCGGAACCGCGGACCCGAACCGGCCACGCTGCACCTGCTGCCCACGCTGTGGTTCCGAAACACTTGGTCCTGGGGCTGCAAACATGAGGGGTGCTCGCTCAAGCCGCGCATGGCCCTGGTGAGCGGCGGCCTGCTGCGGATGACCCACGAGACGCTGGGAACACTGTCTTTCCGCTACGGCGCCAGTCCCGATGGAACCATGCCCCCGGTCCTGTTTACGGACAACGAGACCAACACGCACCGCCTGTACGGCGTGCCGAACCGCGGCCAGGCGGTGAAGGATGCTTTTCACGCGCATGTCGTGGACGACGATCCCACCGCCGTCAGCAGCAGGCCCTACGGCACCAAGGCCGCCATGCACCACGCTCTCCGGCTCGGCCCGGGCGCATCGGCGCAACTCCGAATGCGCCTGTCGGAGGGCCCCCTGCCTGTCGAAGCGCTGGGAGCGGCGTTCGGGGAGGTCTTCACGCTGCGCATGCAGGAGGCCGACGAATTCTACGCGGCCGTGCTGCCCAAAGAACTGACGGATGACGCGCGCACCGTGGCGCGGCAGGCCTATGCCGGCCTGCTCTGGAGCAAACAGTTCTACCATTACATCCCCCGCGACTGGCTGGAGGGCGATCCCGAGATGCCCCCGCCGCCGGATGCGCGCAGGCAGGGGCGCAACGCGGAATGGGAGCATATGTTCTGCCGCGACGTGCTCTCCGTTCCGGACAAGTGGGAATACCCCTGGTTTGCCGTGTGGGACCTGGCCTTTCACATGGTGCCCTTCGCGCGCATCGACCCCGGATTTGCCAAGGACCAGCTGCTGCTCCTGCTGCGGGAATGGTACATGCACCCCAACGGGCAGATTCCCGCCTACGAGTACGCCTTCGGCGAAGTCAACCCCCCGGTGCACGCGTGGGCGGCCTGGCGGGTGTACAAGATTGCCGCGCCGAGGGGGCGGCGCGACCATGCGTTCCTGGAAAGGACCTTCCAGAAACTGCTGCTCAATTTCACGTGGTGGGTCAACCGCAAGGACGCCGACGGCCGCAACCTGTTCGCCGGCGGATTCCTCGGGCTGGACAACATAGGGGTGTTCGACCGGTCCAAAGCACTGCCCGGCGGTGGGACGCTGCAGCAGGCGGACGGCACGGCGTGGATGGCCTTCTACTGCCTCACCATGATGTCCATGGCCATGGAACTGGCGCAGGAGAACATCGCCTCGCACGACGCCTATGAGGACATGGCCTCCAAGTTCTTCGAGCATTTCATCCAGATCTGCGACGCCATGAACGCGCTGGGCGGGTGCGGCCTGTGGGACGGGGACGACGGTTTCTATTACGACCAGATACAGGTCGGCCATGTTGCGCCGGTGCGCCTGAAGGTGCGCTCCATGGTCGGGCTGCTGCCGCTGATCGCGGTCGCCGTGCTCGAGCAGAAGAAAATCGACCGGTTGCCGGGGTTCAAGAAGCGCTTTGAATGGTTTATCGCCAACCGGCCCGATTTGGCGCGCCACATCTCATGGACGCGCGCGGACGGCCGTTCGGGAGAGAACCGCTGGCTGCTGGCACTCCCGTCCAAAGAGCGCCTGACACGGGTGCTGCGTTATATGCTGGACGAATCCGAGTTTCTCTCGCCCCACGGCATACGGTCGCTCTCCCGGTTTCACGCGGATCACCCCTTTGTCTTCAACGCCTGCGGCGGGGAATCCAGCGTCGCCTATGCGCCGGGGGCGTCGGACTCGCGCATGTTCGGCGGCAACTCGAACTGGCGCGGACCCGTGTGGTTCCCGGTCAATTACCTGCTCGTGGAGGCGCTGGAGATTTACCACCACTACTACGGCGACGCATTCCGGGTCGAATGCCCCGCGGGGTCGGGCACCCTGATGTCGCTTCAGGGGGTGGCCAACGAAATCTCGCGGCGGCTGGCGGGTTTGTTCCTGCCCGATGCCGCGGGGCGGCGCCCCTATGCGGGAAAGGATGATTCCGGGGAGCGGGACCTTGTATTGTTCCATGAGTATTTCGACGGTGATACGGGGCGCGGATTGGGCGCCAGTCATCAGACCGGATGGACGGCGCTGGTGACCCGCTGCCTTGAAAATGTTTTCCGGCGTCCATAAGAGAGTGCGGCAAAACATGAAACCCGAGATCATTATCAGCAACACCCGCGCGCTTGCGGGCGCGGCCGCGGCCGCCCGGGTGGCGCGCATGGCCGCGCAGGCCGTCGCGGAACGGGGGCGTTTCACCGTGGCGCTTTCCGGCGGCTCGCTGGTGGAAATGACCGCGCCCGGCCTACTGGAACGCTCCCGCAGCGGCGAGATCAACTGGCCCGCATGGCAGGTGTTCTGGGCCGACGAGCGGTGCGTGCCGTCGGCCAGTCCGGACAGCAACTACGCGATGGCGGAGGCGCTCTTGTTCCGGCATGTCCCGCTGCCGAAAAACCAGATATACGCGCTGGAAGAAGAACGGGGCCCCGAAGGGGCCGCAAAGGCGTACGAGGCCTTTCTGCAACGCTTTTTCGCGCTGGCGCCCGGACAGGCTCCCCGCTTTGATCTCATCCTGCTGGGCATGGGCGAGGACGGGCACACGGCCTCCCTGTTTCCCGGGCATCCCCTGTTGGACGAGACCAGGCGCCGGGTGGCGCCCATTATTGACTCCCCCAAACCACCACCCGAGCGGGTCACCCTGACACTGCCCGTGATTAACAACGCGCGCCACATCATTTTCGTGACGGCCGGCGCGGGAAAAGCGGGCGTCCTTAAGCAAGTGCTGGGAACAAGCGCGCAGGGGACGGGGTTGCCCGCGCGGCGCGTTGCCCCCATCTGTGGGACCCTGCAGTGGTTCATCGACGCCGACGCCGCGGAACAGTTGGGAGACACAATTCATGAACACACCTGATAGCGGCGCGAAACCCACCACGGTGGTCATCTTCGGCGCCTCGGGCGACCTGACGCAGCGCAAGCTGATTCCCGCGCTGTACAACAACTTCAAGAAACAGCGGCTGCCGCAGGATATACGCATCATCGGCGTCGCGCGGCGGGACTGGACGGACGGGTTCTTCCGGGAACGCCTGCGCGACGGGGTCAGGGACAACAGCGCCGCCACGTATGACGACGCGACCTGGGTCGCGCTGGAGGGGAAGCTGCACTATTTCCAGGGGAATCTGGACAGCGCCGAAGACTACGGCAGACTTCAAACGCACCTGACCGTGTTGGAGAACGGAGCGGCGGACCGTCTCTATTACCTGGCCACCGCCCCGGAGTATTACGGTCCCGCCTGCGGCCATCTGGCGGCGGCCGGCATGAACAGCGACGCCGGGGGACTGCGCAGCATCATCATCGAAAAGCCTTTCGGCGAGGACCTTGCCTCCGCCCAGGCGCTGAACGAGCGGGTCCACGCCGCGTTCCGCGAGCACCAGGTCTACCGCATCGACCATTACATGGGCAAGGAGACGGCGCAGAACATCCTGTTCCTGCGCTTCGCCAACACGCTCTTTGAACCGGTGTGGAATCGGCGCTACGTCTCCAACATACAGGTGACCGTCGCGGAGACCGTCGACGTGGGCCACCGCGCCGGGTACTATGACAAGGCGGGCGTGCTGCGCGACATGTTTCAAAACCACCTGCTGCAACTGCTCGCGCTGGTGGCGATGGAGCCGCCGGCCTCGCTCAACGCGGACGCGATCCGCAACGAGAAGGCCAAGGTGCTCGGCTCCATCCGCCCCATCCATCTGGACAACACCGTGCGCGCCCAGTACGGGGGCTACCGCGCCGCCGAGGGCGTTGCGCCCGATTCATCCACGCCCACCTACGCAGCGCTCAAACTGCACATCGACAACTGGCGCTGGAAGGGTGTGCCCTTCTACCTGCGCTCCGGCAAGGCCATGGCCGAACGGACCAGCACCATCATCGTCGAGTTCCAGGCGCCGCCGGACATCATGTTCAAACTGGGCGAAAACAGGGGCTTCACGCCCAACATGCTTTCGATCTGCATCCAGCCCAACGAGGGCATGCAGCTGCGCTTCGAGACCAAGGTGCCCGACACCGTCGCCGAGTCGCACTCGGTCAACATGAATTTCCAATACCGTGACGCGTTCCCCGGCGTAATCCTCCCGGACGCCTATGAGCGGTTGCTGCTGGACGCGCTGAAGGGGGACGCCTCCCTGTTTGCGCGCAGCGACGAGATCGAGGCGGCGTGGCGGCTGATCGATCCCGTGCTCCGCGGCTACGAAAACTCCCCCGAAGTCTCGCCCGTATGCGGGTATCCCGTGGGCAGTTGGGGACCGGCCGAGGCGGACGCGCTGCTGGCACGGGAGGGCCATGTGTGGCGCTCCGGCTGCCAGAGCTGCGGCGAGGGACTCTGCGCGATTCCGTAAAGAGAAGGAAACGCAAAGACGCGGAGGCGCGGAGAGCGCAGAGTAAGGGAAGTTCTTCGCGTCTTTGCGCCGTTGCGTCTTCGCGTTTCTTCTCTTACCGCTTCGCGCTGGAACGAATCAGTCCAGCGGCAGGCCGTCCTGCGTCCATACCGTGAGGTTTTTCAGATTGTCATTTCTGCGCGGCAGGAACAGCGCGAGCACGTAGCCCAGCGCGAACATGACCACATTGCCCGCGATGCCGGTGTAGTAGGAGTCGAAGTGCGCGTTGAGCGTTTCCGTGACGCCGGCCGGCAGCCAGCCGAGGCCTGCGGCCGAGATGAACAGCGAGAAGAGTACCGCGAAGGCAATGCCGATGCCCACGGCGCGGCCGTCACCACGCTTGGTGAAGAAACCGAGCAGGTACAGTCCCACGAGCCCGCCCGCGATGATGGACTGGAACTCGGTCCACAGGTCCTGCAGCGTCATGGTGTCGGCCTTGAATAGGATATAGGCACCACCAACCATGACGAGGGACGACGCCAGAGTCACCCCCCGCGCAACGCGCACGTAGTGCGTATCGTCGCGGCCCGTGGACATGTGGCGCCTGTAAAGGTCCGTGACCGCCACGGCGGAGATGGAGTTCATGGCGGAGGACATGCTCGACATGGCGGCGGCGAGCACGGCCGCCACCACGATGCCGCCCGTGCCGGGCGGCAGTTGGGTTGTCACAAAGTAGGGCAGAATCTCCTCGGCCTTGCGCGTGCCCGCGAGCATCGCCGCCGCCGCCGGGTCGGGAAAGACCTTGTAGAACACGTAGAGCCCCGTGCCGAGGAACATGAAGTAGCCCCAGGTGGGCACGCAGAAGAGGCAGGACAGCCATATGGCCTGGCGCGCGTCTTTGGCGGAGCGGGCGCTGCAATATTTCTGGATGTTTTCCTGGTTGGAGCTGTATTCGCCGAGCCACTGGAACAGTCCCACGATCAGCAGCATCCCCACGGTCTTGTGGCTGAGCGCAAAGCCCCAGGGGATCGGTTTGAGCGTGCCGTCGGCAATCTTCTCGTTCAGCAGAAACTTGCCGTCAGTCCAGGCCACCGAAAGCATCTGGTACAGCCCGCCGGGCAGCCGGTACAGGATCACGGCCAGGATGAGCAGGCCGCCTATGGTTAGAATGACGGACTGGACGAAATCGGTCCAGATCACGGCCTCAATGCCGCCGACCACGGTGTAGTACGCCGTGACCGCGCCGCCGACCAGGATGCACACCGACACGTCCCAGCCGGTGATGCGGTTGACCAGCAGCGCCACAAGAAACTGGATCAGGCTGATGCGGAAGCACTGGGAGATGATGAACACGCTGGCGGCATAGACGCGCGTGCGCGGACCAAAGCGGCTCTCCAGATACTCGAACACGGAGGTGATTTTGCCGCGCCGGAAAAAGGGCACAAAGAAGCGCGAGGCAATCAGCACGGCAAAGGGCAGCGTGATGCAGATGACGTAGCGCAGGTAGCCCGTCTTAAACGCGTCGGCCGGATAGGCCACGAAGGTGATGGAACTGATCGTCGCGCCGAACAGGGACACGCCCACCAGCCAGCCGGGAAAGGAGCGCCCCGCGACAAAATAGTGCTCCGTGGTCTTCGCGCGCCGGCCGAAATACCAGCCCATAATCGACATCGCCGCAAAGTAGACCACCACGACCGTCAAGTCTATGAATCCAAACTGACCCATCGGCCCCGCCTTTCAGGTTAAGCCCGGTCATGGTAGGGCTTGGCGAGGGCGGGATTCCAATTCCAAATTCACGGCGCGGCAGCGTCCCCCGCTCCGTGTTCTTGCGCGTCAGCCGCCTCGAACACGCGGACGTAATCAATCACAAACTGATCGGGCAGTTTGGCACTGCCGATCTTCCCGGCCCATGGGCCGATTTCCTCGGTGAGTTTTGCGTAGGCCGGCTTCTGGCACACGCCGCCGGCCGTCGTGCGCCAGGTTTCCTCCCCGTCAACATAGAAGACATAGCTGTCCGGCGTCCACCAGAGCGCGAAGGTGTGGAAGCCATCGTTCAGGCCCTCCCGGTTCACCTCCTTGGCTTGGGATTTGTGGTGCTTGCCGTAGCCGTCCCAGTGCAGTGTGTGCTGCGCCATGCTCTTCAGCGACGCCTTTTCCATGATGTCGATTTCGGTGCCGTCGCGCCCCCTGCCGTCGCCGTCCGGCAGGCCGCCTATGGGCATCAGCCAAAAAGCCGGCCAGTGGCCGACATGGGTGGGCAGCTTGCAGCAGGCCTCCCAATAGCCGAAGGCGTGCTCGAACTTGCCCAACGTCCGCACAGCCCCGCTGACGTAGCGGTCCCCTTCCTTATTGGTGAGCAGCACCAGATGCCCTTCGCCGTCCAGCTCGACGGCACTCTTGGTCCACCATCCGTCCCGGCGCGGGCTGTCGCCGATGACCTCCCACTTGGACGTGTCGATGGTTTTTCCGTCGAACTCATCGCTCCATATGGGGCGCCATTCCCTGCCCGGCGCAAGGTTGGGGAGTTTTGACGGAGGGCTCAAAGGTATTTCGGCGGCGAACAGGGTCGGGGAGAGCAGGACGATGGCCAGAAGACAGGGACAGATGCGCATGAGGTGCTCCTTTGCGGGACGGTGCACGCCGGAAACCGGCACCCTTTGGACTGTCGTTCCGCAACTACGGTTTTGGCGTATCAACCGCCTCCGGAGCATCTTGTCCGCGCAAATATTCGTCCACGGGTATGTTGTCGATGTAAAGCTGTTCCAGTGTGGCGGTGTTCTTCCATACCCGCACGGTGACGTAGGCGTTGCGCTCGTTATCCGGCAGTATGGCGTCCCGATTCCTGCGCCGCACCGCGACCTGGCGGTCCACCTCTGGGGCGGCCGACTCGGGCAGATAGAATCGGTTGAACGTGTAGGCAACCCGCCACACCCCACGCCAGTCGATGCGTGCGGGTAGATATGGCTGGTCCTGTGGCCGTGCGGCCAAAACGGTTTTGGCGTGGGCAAAACCGTTGGCGTCCTCTTCCAGTGCGACATACACGTTTTCGCCATCCTGAAACTGCTCCGATTTGTTCACGATGTCCAAATCGCGGAACTGCAGGGCCACGTAGCGCCCCATGAACGGCTGCGACGGGTCCACGGGCTGGATGGCCACCTTGATCTGTCTTCCCCAGCGCAGCGCGCCCTCCTGCTGCACGGCGATGCCGGCCGGCACGGCAATCTGCGCGGCCGCAACCAGGGCCAGCAGCGCGAGCGTGATCCTTGTATTCATTCCGCGGCCCCTCCCGGTTGTCTCTTGCGCGTCACCAGCCAAACATTGGCACCGATGAACACGGCGCCGAGCGCCATGAACAGCACGCCGCGCATGAGGAAGCTCAGGCCCGTGTCGAAGAAGCGCGCCGTGAGCAGCGCGCACAACACGGCCAGCCCGAAGTTGAGGTCCATCAGCCCCAGACTGCGCAGGCCCGCCCACACCTGCGTCAGGCCCAGGGCCAGCAGGAACAGGTTGAACGCGACGGCCGGAACCTCGCCGGTTTGCCCGGTTCCCATGAACAGGCGCATGGCCAGCACCAGGAAGGGCAGGCAAACGATGAACCAATCGCCCGGGGAAAACCGCCGCGCGTTGCGTCCCGCCAGCATCATCGCCCGCGCCATGACCAGGGCGATCGGCACGGCGTTGACCAGCGTGTTGACATATATGCCCTGCAGGTCACGCCCATGCACCCAGGAGCGCGTGGCGCCCCCCCAGAAATCGTCATAGCTCATGGCGACGCACAGCGCCACCATGCCGACCTGCGGCGCCCAGGACAGCGGCGTCCAGCGGCAGTCGCCCA
>CAIUWO010000554.1 GCA_903902895.1 Candidatus Hydrogenedentota bacterium
CCGCTGGTCCTGCTCTACGCGCTGGCCTGGAGCAGCATCAACTGGTCGCTCATCCAGAAGTTCTACTGCGTGCCCACCGAGAAGGACGCGGTCAAGACCGGCTGGCTCGTGGTCGCGCTGTACATCGTCGGCCCGCCGGTGATGTTCTTCCCCGCCATCGCCGCGACGCGCTTCATCCCCGAACTTTCCGACGCGGGCAAAATATACCCCATGCTGTGTACCCAGCTCCTGTCGGGCGGCATGCTGGGCCTGGCCGTGGCGGCCATGTTCGCCGCCACCATGTCCACGCTGAGCGGAGACTACAACGTGTGCGCGAGCGTGCTCACGAACGACGTGTACAAGCGGCTGATCCGCCCGCACGCCTCGGAGCGGGAACTGGTGCAGGTTGGCCGGCTCATGACGCTGCTCATCGGCGTCATCGGTCTGGCCACGGCCCTGCTCATGGCCCGCGGCAAGGCGGAGAACCTGTTCCGGATCATGGTCACGCTGTTCGGCGTGGCGACGGCCCCGGCGGCGGTTCCCATGCTGCTCGGCCTGGTGTCGCGCCGCTACAACAATGCGGGCGCGGTGGCGGGGTTCCTTCTGGGCCTCGGCACCGGGCTGGGCCTGTTCTTCCTTTCCCGCTACGACGAGCCCGTGACCATGCTGGGCATGATCTGGGTTCCCGACAAGGAGGAGCTAATCATTGCCGGGTTGGCGCTCAAGATGGAGATTGTTCTGTTTCTGAGCACCGCGTTCGTCACGTATGTGACAATGGAACTGGCGCGTATCCTCTTCCCGACGCCGGCCGGGGAACAGGGGCGGGCCGACGCGTTTCTTGCCCGGATGGACGCCCCCATCGGCAGCCTCCCGGAGGATATGCACACGGGTCCGGCCAGCACCATGATGTCCCCATTCCGCGTTGTCGGCATGTGCATCGTTGCCATTGGCGTGATGATGCTCGCCATGCTTCCCTGGATGACGATCTCCGCCGCACTGGCAATCAATCTGGCCATCGGCATGCTGCTGCTGGTGGTCGGCGCGGCGCTCACCTGGACCGGCCGCACGCGGAAAGCGCAGGCATTCCCCCGGTAGCCGCCGTCCCGCATGCCGTCAGTCGTCGCCGGCCTTCTCGTCCTCATCATCAATGTGGAACTTGTGGAGCAGCCGGTGAACCAGCGGCAGGAATAGGACGCCCATCGCCGCGACGAAGACCAGTCCCGAGAAGAGCGCATAGCCCGACGCGAAAAGTTTTCCCGCCTCCGTGTGCAGGACGTCGACCGGACCCATCCCGCCCAGGATCATGGATGCGTTCAGGATGGCGTCCACCCATGGAATGTCCTCCAGCCAGTGATACCCCGCCGCGCCCATGAACAGGGCCGCGGCAACCATGCCCAGGAAGATGAATGCGTGCCAAGCCATGCGCCGCAGAAAGTCCACCCGGGACAACAGCGGCTCCTGATGATGTTCGAACATGGCGATGCTCTCCCTGTGTTTTTTACAGGTCGGCCGGACGGTGATCCTGCGCGACTTTTTGCTGAAGACGGGCGCCCGCCAGCCTTCCCACCTTGCCGTTCGGCGCGCGCCGCACAATTTGCCGCCACAGGTCGGCCGCCTCGTTCGGCATGTTCATCCGCTCCTCCAGCAGGACCGAAAGCATCCATGCGGTCTCCATCCAGATTTCCGTTTGCGCGCGGAAATGGACCAGCACCTCCCGGTACAGGTCCACGGCGAATTCATGGCGCCCTTCGTTTGCCAGCATCCGCGCGCCGGAGACAAGGGGCTCGGGGTCCTTGGGCCGCGCGTGAAACTCATCCAGAAAGGCCTGCTTCGCCCCCTCGCAGTGGCCCTGCAGTATCAGGGTCCGCCCGCGCCCGTGGGAACGGCGCGCGGGCGTCTTGATGGTCGACGCGAAGAGTCCGTCCACGATGGTCTTGGCCGAGAGCGCGCCCACCAGTTGGGCATAAATATACAGCGTGGGAATCCATACCACCATCCACAGGCAGACGCTGAACATGGCGTTGGAGGCGCCCACGGCAAACGCGACGAAGGATGCGCACCCGCCCGCCAACACCAGCACCGTGTAGAGCGCCAGCACGGGCAGGGGCGGCTGGTCGGGGTACTTCTTC
>CAIUWO010000555.1 GCA_903902895.1 Candidatus Hydrogenedentota bacterium
AGCCCGCCGTAGTCGGAGGCGATGACGGGGATTTCGAGGGCCATCATTTCCTTGAGGCTGAAGGAGGAGGTGTCGCAGTCGATGGAGGGCTGCACGCCGATATCGACGGCCTGAAGACAGTACTCCATGTCCCCGCGAAATCCGGCAAAGCGGACGCGGTCGGCGATGCGCAGGTCGGCGGCCAGATTCCTGAGGTCATCCTGAAGCGCGCCCTGGCCGAGGCAGAGAATCTTGAGCGCGGGATAGAGCCGCGCCAACTGGGCGACGGCGCGAAAGAGAAACTGGTGGCCCTTGGCGGGCACCATGCGCGCAACGATGCCGCAGACCAACTCGTCGCCGGTGTAGCCGAATTCGGCGCGCGCGGCGGCGCGGCGTTCGGGGTCGGCGTGGTAGGTGTCGGCGTCCACGCCGTTGTGAATGGAGCAGAGCCGGGCGAAATCGAAGGCGCGCTGCACGGACAGGGTCCGGCGGACCACGTCGCAGACGACGACCTGGAAGTCAGTCCATTCGCGGTTGAGCAGGCGGTTGGGCAGGTGGTTCTTCACCGTGTAGGTGTTGTGGCGGGTGCGCACCAGACAGGCGGGAAACCCGAGGCTGCGGTTGGCCATGGCCATGGACCAGTGGTCCTGGGAGCCGTTGACGTGCAGGATGTCGGGTTTATCGCGGCGGATGAGGTCTTTGGCGCGGCGCTGGTCGCCGGCCCAGGCAATGGGATGGAGACCGGCTCGGAAATTGAAGCGGTCCAGCACCTCGCAGCCGGCCCCGCGGGCGGCATCAACAAGCACGCTGCCGGCCCGGCAGGCAACGGTGACACGGTGCCCGAAACGGACGAGTTCACCGGCCAGACTGTGCACGTAGCGCACCTGGCCGCCGCCCTGCAGGTGGAAGTCGGCGATGAGAATGTTCAGTCGCGAATCGTCCATGGACTGCTGGCTTTCCACCGGTTGCGCGCGGCCCGGGGCCGGGCGGCGGTCTATGCGGTCTGTTCCACTGGGTCCGGAACGGCCTCTTCGGGGGTGTTCCCCGCCGGGGACTCACCCATGATGGCGGTTTCTGATTCGAGCAGCGCCAGGATGCGTGAGTTGGCGTTCTCGAGCTGGTCCACCGCCGCCGCGAGCTCGTCCTCGACGGACGCGAACTCCTCTGAGCGAATGATGGATATTTTGTCTTTGCGGGCCATGGGCGCAACCTCTGGACTTGTCTGTTGTTTGGTCAGTTCGGCGAGCGGAAATGATAGCACGCGGGAGGGGGACTGGCAAAGCCGCAGGGCGCGGCCCGAACGCGCGCCCCCGCCGCCCAACGCCGCATACGCGCGCCATTGCCCCTGCCCGGCCAAGCGCCGACAGGTTGAATCCACGGGAAGCAGCTTCTATAATCGCCGCTCCCGGGAAACCCAATAGGCGAAATCACCGTGATGGTTGCCGAAAAGGGCCTCCCTTTCCCCTTTTGCCACGGAAATGAACTAGAAGCATGGTATTCAGTTCCATCGTATTTGTTTTTCTGTTCCTTCCGGCCGTCATCACCCTCTATTACGGTGTGAACGCCCGTTTCCGCAACACGCTGCTCCTGCTTGCAAGCATGGTCTTCTACGCGTGGGGAGAGGTTTTTTTCGTCTATGTAATGGTTGCCACCATCGTGGTCAATTACTTCTACGGGCTGGCCATCGCCTCGCTTTCCAAAGACAGGGCCCGCATGGCGGTGCTGGCGCTGGCCGTTGCGACGAATCTGGGGCTGCTGTTCTTTTACAAATACGCCAATTTTCTGGTGGACAACCTGAACGTGCTTTTGGACGCGGCGGGGGCCGCGCCGATTCAGCTTGGGCCGGTTCATCTTCCCATAGGCATCTCCTTCTTCATTTTCCATTCCATTTCCTACATCGTGGACATTTACAGGAAGGATTCGCCGCCGCAGAAGAATCCCCTTGATTTGGCCCTGTATATCGCCCTGTTTCCGCAGTTGATAGCCGGGCCGATCATCCGCTACCACGATGTTTCCGAGCAGTTGCGGCAGCGCAGCCATTCGGCCGACCTGTTTTTGTCGGGCATCAACCGCTTTGTGATCGGTCTGAGCAAGAAAGTGCTGATCGCGAACACGCTCGCGCTTCCGGCGGACAAGATATTCGCCATCGCGCCGGGCGAACTGAGCCTTCCGCTGGCCTGGCTTGGAATTGTGTGCTATTCGCTGCAAATCTACTACGATTTTTCGGG
>CAIUWO010000556.1 GCA_903902895.1 Candidatus Hydrogenedentota bacterium
GCAGATGAAAAGACTCTTGCCATGCGGCAAGATGGGACTTCAATATACGGGTTCAGGGTAACCCATAGCATCCTGCTTGGAATACATGAAGTAATCCGTAGCGCCATTATTTACAATGATTTCATAACAGACCTCTGTAGGGCCTTCCTTCCTTCTATTAACTCGAAAATATCCACCAGCAAACATCGTTTGGCTTGGGATTAAGCATTCCATATCGGAGTAAAGAGTGAAGTTTCGGCTTGCCTTATACGTTACACCCTTCCCGAAGATACACACTATAGGTACCTTTGCTGGCGCGGATTGTTGAAGACTTTGGCTCTTGTTCGTCTCAAAGACAATTCGCGTGTTTTCCGCCTCTGCGGCCTTAATCCGGTCAACCATGAAATATTGGGAGGCGCCGAAGGCTATAAAGAACACGATGCACGCTAAGGTGTCGCCAAGTTTGTCTGAATTGGCTCCACGTGGTAGTGAAGGAACAGCGAGAAGGTACAGAAACACGAGCAACGGAGAGAGAATGAGGCTTGCAAGCCGACAATAGTCGTCGCTTCTCCCTTTCTGTTTTGCTATGAACCCCACACCATAACAAAGCAGAAAGTATGCGACCAATCCCAGTCTGACCTCAGTCCACACATCAACCGTATTCATATCTAACCCTCACCTCGTACGTGGTCCCAACAGTCCAGCGCATGCAGCACCGTGCAACACTCGCTCCTGTGAATACCCTAATCTCAATATGTTTCTCTGACATTCCCTATAAAGAAGCCAAAAGAAAGTGGGAACGCCATCCGCTTGTGTCCCCACAGGGCTTCGAGACCCCACCAAGAACGCACTGCAAAATGACGCTCCCAAAGGGGAGCGTCCGCACCTGTGCGACTCTTGGTATCTTCCCATTGCCGGAAAGCTCGAAGTCTGTGGGAACCGTTCAAGTCCAAACGCCGAAAAACAGCAATGTCAGATACTCAATACTTCTTACAGAATCCTCCGGTTGTTTCGACGGCTAATCTTATCCCAAACGCCCCCGCATGGCAAGCGCCGCCCCACTATTTGACGGATTCGGCAACCTGCACGGTCAAGCGGCGCGCTTCCGGAGTCAGTGTGGCCCACATTTCATGGATGCGGGCAGGCGTTCCGTCCTGACCTTGCATGGTTACAGGTGACCAGTTAGAGGCTGTTACGCAAATGTTACGCCCGGAATGCATTCCGGTAATCCCGATGCTGCGCCTTGTCCTCGTATCTATCCTCTGAACTCAGTAAATCCTCATCGGTATACCCAGAGCGAAGCCTTTCCACCAATACCTGCCGCGCAGATTCGTCTACGCCGTAGTCAACGCGCCAAGTGCGGTAGGCGATTTCCCAATGGGTGTCGGCAAGCTGTCGGATGCGCTTGCGTTGCCGGTTGAAGGGGTGCTCGCGGAGTTGTTGATGGAGGAAGGCACGGATTGTCGGAACACCGGCCTGCTCCAACCAGGCGAGTTGCCGCTCGGCTTCCGGGGCAAAGCGCACCTCCCACAGGTCCTTGCACACTTCCTCGACCCAGCCGCACCTCGCTTCGGGAAAGCTGTCGGCGTTGGGAAGGTAGGGCTTAATGTCGAGGATGGGCGTGCCGTCAAGGAGGTCGTGGGGACCGACGTTCACCCGCAGGCCTTGGATCGAGACCAGTTCCACACAGGAGAGGCCAATGGGGTTGGGGCGGTACGGCGCGCGGCTGGCAAAAAGGCCGACCTTGCGGGGGGCGCGCGGTGGCTGGATCATGGGCTTCCAGTTTGGATTATGGTGGAGGAGGTAAATCAGCCAGAGATGGGAGAAGCCGGCGAGATCCTGCAGGGCCTGCTCGTAGTTGCGGCCATTCTCCAACAGGATATTGCCGCCGCTTGATTCTGCGACAGCCGACTGGCGCGCGGCGTCGTAGGGGTATCGCGCCGCGCAGTGGAATGTCCCTATGGGCTCAAGATGCACGGGGAGCC
>CAIUWO010000557.1 GCA_903902895.1 Candidatus Hydrogenedentota bacterium
AAGCAGCACGGACGTGGTCGTGCGGAAGGCCTGTTCGATGTCCGCCGCCGGTTTTTGGCGGCTGCGGATGCAGTCGAAGAAATTGTCATGGTGAGGGGGATAGGCCCAGCTTTTCTCGGGCTCGCCAATCCACTCGGGGATGCCGAGAGATTTGGGGGTCACCACGAAACTGCCACGGTCCACAAACACGGCCCCGTCCGTGCCATAGAATGCGAT
Organism: Candidatus Hydrogenedentota bacterium; assembly: GCA_903902895.1. GTDB lineage: Bacteria > Hydrogenedentota > Hydrogenedentia > Hydrogenedentales > CAITNO01 > CAITNO01. The sequence continues at coordinate 217 of CAIUWO010000557.1, forward strand.
GCCATAGCCCTTGTTTTCGTGGATGTTCTGACGCCGCTGTTCCCAGGTGACCGAGCAGCCGGGATATTCCAAAATCGCCTCAATGGTCTCGTAATTGTCCTGGGCCGCATTGTTACGGTAACTGCCGCCCAGCGCCTGCACGCTCAGCGGGCGGTCCTGCCTGATGCCCCACTGCACGATGTCCATGAGGTGAACGCCCCAGTTGGTAAGCTGTCCGCCCCGGGCATAGTCATGCCAGCCCATCCATCCGCCGAAACGGTCCATGGAAAAGGGCACCTCGGGCGCCGGACCAAGCCACATGTCCCAGTCAAGACCGCGCGGGACCTCGGAGGGGGCGTCGCCCACGCCAAACTCGTTCACACTGACCCACGCCGTGGCGTGGGTCACCGTGCCGATGCGGCCGCTGTGCACGACGTTGATGGCCTTTTGGAACACCGGCATGGAGCGCTGCTGCGTTCCTACCTGCATGATGCGCCCGTAGCGCCGGGCCGCATCAACCATGGCGCGCCCCTCGGCGACGGTCATGGCAACGGGCTTCTCCACATACACATCCTTGCCCGCCTGGCAGGCAAGAATGCTGATGAGCGGGTGCCAGTTGTCCGGGGTCACGACCCACACCGCATCAATGTCCGGACGCTCCAGCACCTCACGGAAGTCTTGATAGCCGTCGGGACGGCGGCTGATCATGCTTTCCACCTTGTCCTGCTGGGGGATGTAGCGTCCCTTGGCCGCGTCGCACAGCGCCACCAACTCGCAGTTGGGATTGGTGGCCAGCGCCTCAATGTGCCGCGAACCCATGCCGCCGTTGCCGATCACGGCAATCCGAATCTTCTCGCCCGGTGGAACTCGACGCGCCGCCTGCAAGGCGCGCGCCGGGTACTGGGACAGAACGCTCCCGGCGGCAAGCCCCGCCACGGCGCCCTTGAGAAAGCCGCGCCGTCCCATGGTTCCTTTGTTCGCCATTATTCGCTCTCCAGGGCCGTTTCCGGCCGTCGGTATTTCGCTTCAGAAAGGCCGCCTGTCCATTCAATAATTCGCAAACGTCATGCCACCGGGGGCCTTGCTTCGTCCAAGCCCCAACTTGACGCACCCAATGTGAGGCGGACATTCCTGTCTGCCTTGCTTCTCCGGAATGGCAGACAGGAATGTCTGCCCCACATTGTCCTCGATTCCCAATTCACTTGGATGCTTTCTGCGCCAGTTCGCCAAAGCGGTGCACCACCGCAAGTGCGGGATCAAGCGGCGCGGCGGCGTGCGCCGTGCCGGGGGGGGTCTCGATGTGCGGCGTGGCGCGCACCGTCTTCCCGGCAAACTGCGGCAGCCACTTCTTTTCGGCTTCCAGCATCTCGGCCGCCATATCCCGCGCCTGTTTAAGCGTAAGGCAGGCCGAGGTCAACGGGTCAAGGGCGCAGGCGGCCACAACCAGTTCAGGGTCGCCCGTCATCGCCGCCTCCACGGCCAGCCCCTGCGCATTCACATTGGTCATGTTCAGCGCGGCGCACTGCGGGGGAATCGCGCCGACCCGCACGGGATGAAGCCCCATCTTGTCGGCAAAAACGGGCACCTCAACGCAGCAGCCCTGCGGCAGATTGGTGATGTAACCCTCGTTGCGAACGTTTCCCTGGAACTTGAAGGGCGCGCCGGTCTCCATGGCTTCCAGAATGTAGGAGCAGTACTCCACGCTGCGCGGCTGGAGCGCGGCCGGCTCGGAGGCCAGCATGTCCTCGTTTTCAAGCGTGCCCGCGATGAGCTTGCACCATCCATAGTAGGCGCCCGTGGCCCCGCCGAAGGCCGGTTCGTCGCAGTAGCGGTCCAGCGCGTGCTGATGGCTGCGGAACCACGGCACGTATTCGGAAAGGTGGCCCGTGCTTTCGGTCATGAAGTAGCCGAAATGACGCATGACCTCGATGCGCACCTTTTCGTTGATGAAGTACTCGGGTTTGTCGCACAGTTCCTTGAAGCGTGGGTAGAGGTCCTTCCCTTCGTGCTCCATTTTGAGGAACCAGCCCATGTGGTTGATGCCTGCGGACAGAAAACTAATCTCCTGCTTGGGCACGCCGAGATAGCCGGCGATAAGGTCGAGCGTGGTCTGCACGCCGTGGCACAGGCCCACGTACTGCAGACCGGGCACCGTGCCCAAACCCCAGCACACCGCCGCCATCGGGTTGACGTAGTTGAGCATGACCGCCTTGGGGCAGAGTTCCTCCATGTCTTTGGCAATCGACAGCATCTCGGGTATCGTGCGCAGCGCGCGAAACACGCCGCCCGGTCCGAGCGTGTCGCCGATGCACTGGTCCACGCCGTGCTTGAGCGGAATCTCGTAGTCCATGCCAAACGCCTCGACGCCGCCGATTTGCAGCATGACGATGACGTAATCCGCATCTTTAAGCGCCTCGCGGCGGTCGGTGGTGATCATGGCCGTGGCGGGGAGGTTGTTCTCCTTAATCACGCGGTCGGCAAAGCGCTTGATGCGCTCCAGCTTCGGCGTGGTCCGGCTCATGAACCGGAACTCGCTGCCGCGCAGCGACGGCGTGGCCAGAATGTCCATCATCAGGGTCTTGCA
>CAIUWO010000558.1 GCA_903902895.1 Candidatus Hydrogenedentota bacterium
GCGGCTGTCAAACCCGGGAATCGTTTCGCCGCGCTGGATTTTCCAGTAGCGCTCCACGTAGATCTCCACACCCTTGCGATAGCTCAGGTCCGGGGTGCCATTGCGGGTCCACTGCAGATCCATCTGGCGGGCGTCGGCCGGGACTTCCAGCACCCGGTCCTTGGCTTCCACCGCACGGCCATCCACCATTGCCGCACGCAGGTCCACAAACCACGGAATGTGAAAACGCAGGGCCTTGGGGGCCTTGCGCCATTGCGCGTCGAGACTCACACGCGCACCCTCGGCGGTGGCGTCGATGGTGTAGGAGACCCGCCCGAAATCGGTCGGTGCCTGGGTCACCCGCACGCGGCGGCCGGCCTCCAGCCAGGTGGGCGCGAGGGCCGAGGCGAGATGCAACACGGGCTCCTGCATGTCCTCGCGCACCAGCATGTTGCGCAGGCACTCGTTGTAGCGCGCGGCGCACCAGCCGTGGGGCGGATAGTTGTTATGGAAGTTGCGGTCACGCCATGCCCAGATGTCGTATTCAAAGCCGGTGTGGGTGCTGCCGGTGTGGACGAGGAACGAATAGAAGTCGGTGACCACCTCGCGGTCCATCCCCAGCGCCAGCAAGGTCTCTAACACCTGGAAGGTTTCGTAATGATGGATGACGGTGTGCTCGGGCTGCGACCAGTCCGCGCCCTTGGCCTCCTTGGCCTGGCGGACCTTGAAGGCGTTGTGCTCGTAGGTCATGATCCCTTCCTGATAGGCATAGTCGCGCACGGTCTTGACGGTGTTTTTCACCATCGGGTCGGTGGCGGCGATCACGCCGAACGGATAGACGCCGCCCGACGCGTTCTCCCAGTCCATGCCGGCCAGCGGGTCGTCCAGGCCCGGCGGGATGTAGCCGCCGGTGCGCCCGGTGATTGCCTTGAGCCTAACCATGAACTTGGCCAGGTACTCATCATGGATCTTCTGGAAACGGCTGGCGTCCTCGTCCTTGCCGACCGCAGTGGCCAGCTCGGCGGCATCCTTCAGGCCGCGCAAAACCCAGAAACTGTGCCCGGTGTAGTGGCCGTCGATGCGTTCGTTGTCATAGGGCCCGGAGGCGGGCCACAGCCCCCACGGATCCTTGTCGGTTTCGGCCTCGAGCTTGGCGACGTGGTCCGGCACGGCGGGATAGACGCGTTCCGCAAACGTGCGCTCGCCGGTGATCCTGTAGTGGGCGGCCAAGGTCCACAGTGCCTGGCCCCAGGCATCTGGATGGGTGGCGCGCAGGCCGGTGAGCTTGCCATCCTCATCCTTGAGCAGGACGTGCTCGATGCATTGCTCGGCGACCTGCGGCAAACCTAACATATCATAAGTATGGATAATGAAGGCGGCATCGCGCGAGAAGAACTGGTTGTATTGCACGTCACTGACCGTCTGGATGACCGTCTTGCCGTCCTCCTGCAGGTCGCGGGCCATGAGGTCGTACATCAGCGAGGACTTCTGCATGTCCATCACCTTCTGCTCGGGCACCTCGAACACCGCACCCTGATTCAATTGCTTCCGCCAGAATTGGCTGCTGCGCTCC
>CAIUWO010000559.1 GCA_903902895.1 Candidatus Hydrogenedentota bacterium
CAGCATTTCTCGCAAACCTCATGCCGGGTGACGTTATAATTCAGATAGGGCAATATCCAGTGAATTCGCCGGATGACCTTGGCGCCGCTCTTGGGGCGCTTGCGGGCACACAGACCACCCTGACGTTCATCCGAAATAGCATCGAGCAGGTGGTAATTGTAAAACTGAACCCAATTCCTTTGGTTTCTCAACCGACCGGAAAAGGATAGAGAGGCTTTGGGTTTCTTGAAATCGTAATCAATTACTGCATCATCACTGTTCCGCTAACGGTGAACAAATCGCTTGGCTTATTAAGGTCATTTTCAAATTCTACTGAGAGGAGATGTGCGGGTGACTGACACACACAAGCTCCTTGAAGGCCTAAGTAATGAATTGAGGCTCCGTGCGCTGCAACCGCATACGGAAGTTCCGAATCCGCAGGAAAAAGGCGTTATCTACCACTATACAACTGCGGCAGGACTCCAAGGCATCCTGAATTCTGGCTCTCTCTGGGCCACAAATCTCTGGTGCCTGAGTGACGCCAAGGAGGTGCAGTATCCTCACGACTTCTGTTTGCAGTACCTGCTCGACAAGTCACGCAATTGCTGTACTGCTATGCTGCCTCTTGTGGAACGTGCAATTAAGATTTTGGATGTCTGCCTCACCCAACTATTTCCATACGAGTATCAGTTTTCCGTAAGTTTCAGCCTCGATGGCGATTTGGAGAGCCAATGGAGGGAGTATGCAAACGATGGTTTCGGCTACGCCATAGGCTTCGAGAGCATGGCTCTCTTGTCGAAGTTCAGCGCTGATTGCTGTGACCCAAATTCGTGCGACAACCCAAATTTTATTTTCTTCCGGATGCTATACAAGCCAGAAAAGCAACGAGCCGTGCTCGACTCCCAGTTCGAAGCCGTAGAGGAACAATGGCCGATATTGAAGCACTCCCCATCACCAAACAAGTATGACATGCTGCATAACGTCGCTTGTTCGCTAATTGTACATATGGCAAGAGCTTCGACCTGTTTCAAGAACCCTCAATTCAAATCGGAGCGCGAAATTCGTGCTTTGTACGCAAACACACTGGAACTCAAGACTGCGGGGGCCAAGCTTGACGTGGGATTTCACAACCGCAATGGCCAGCTTGTTACATTTAGGGAACTGAAGGCCGGGTTGGGGGCTTTGGACCTCATGCCGTTTGCTGGAATTGGACTTGGACCATCGTTAGATCCGGTACGAGCCAGGATACCTCTCATACAAATTCTGGAGACGAAAGGTTATACAGGGGACAACCTGCCGGAAATATTTGCTTCATGCCACAATTGGCGGTAGCGCTGACGACACGAATAACTACGCACCGATGGTTTGGTGCTACTATTCACGACCGCGGCCGTACAGAGGACGATGTCCTTGACCGACAAGATTGACCGCCGCCCCGGTTCTCCGGGACGGCGGTTTCGTTTCGCTGATTCTCTGTCTACCCCTTGAGCACGTCGGCGATGGCGTTGCAGAGGCTGTCCATGTTGGCCTCGGTCATGCCGGCCACGTTGATGCGGCCCGAACCGACGATGTAGAGGGCGTATTTCTCGCGCAGGGTGTTGACCTGGTCCTTGGTCAGGCCGGAGAAGGAGAACATGCCCTTCTGGCGCGTGATGAAGGAGAAGTCGCGGTCGACGCCCTTGGCCTTGAGCGTGTCGACGAAGAGCTTGCGCATGCCGTTGATGCGGGCGCGCATGCCGGCCACTTCCTGCTCCCACTGGACGCGCAGCGCCGGGTCGGACAGGATGGTGGTGATGATCAGCCCGCCGTGGGCCGGAGGGTTGGAGTAGTTGGTGCGGATGGCCTTTTCCACCTGGCTGAACGCCTTCTCCGCCGCATCGGCCGTGCCGGCGACAAGGGTAAACGCGCCGCAGCGTTCGCGGTACAGGCCGAAGTTTTTCGAGAACGAACTGCACACGATCAGTTCGGGCACGGCGTTGCACAGGAGGCGCAGGCCGGTGGCATCCTCTTCCAGCCCGTCGGCGAAGCCCTGGTAGGCGAAGTCCACCAGCGGCAGCCAGCCGGCCTTGGCCGCGGTGTCGGCGATGGCCTTCCACTGCGCCGGTTCGGGGTCGATGCCACTGGGATTGTGGCAGCAGCCGTGCAGCAGCACGATGTCGCCCGCGGGCACCTGCTCCAGCGAGGCGATCATGGCGTCAAAGGCGAGGCCCTTGGTGTTCGCGTCGTAGTAGGGGTGGTACTTGACCGTGTGCCCGGCCGACTCAAAGATGGCGGGGTGGTTGGCCCAGGTCGGGTCGCTCATCCACACCGTGCTCTTGCCGTAGCAGCGCAGGATGAAGTCGGCCGCCACGCGCAGCGCGCCCGTGCCGCCCGGTGCGCCCGCCGTGCGGGCGCGGTTGTCGCGGTTGATGGCGCTGTCCGCGCCGAAGACCAGCGCCTGCACCGCCCTGCCGTAGGCCGGGTCGCCGGGGATGGGCATGTAGTTCTTGGTCGTTTCCTTTTCCAGCAGCAGCCGCTCGGCCGCCTTCACCGAGTCCAGCACCGGCGTGTCGTTCTTGGCGTCCTTGTAGACGCCCACGCCGAGATTGATCTTCTCGGGCCTGGGGTCCTTCTTGAAAGCTTCCGTCAAACCCAGAATCGCGTCGGGGGGGGCCATTTCCAGCCGTTCAAACATGGCGCGGTCCTTTCTATGTGGGGCGGTGCCCTGTTGCAGACATGCCGCAGCGCGCACAGACGCGTTGCGGCGGGGCGGATCATAGCGCATTTATGGAATTTGCGGCAAGGTGACGCATTGCGCCGCCCAAAGCCCCGCCGGGAGTGGCATCGTCCTGCCAATTGCTAGCTTACCGGCACAACCGCCGGGTTTTTGGCCGACACGGCCTTGTATTCTTAAGCCAACGCAGTGTCCGACAGTGCCTTGCCGGAACAGGGCTTCCGGTCTGTTGCCGAAGTTGATTGGCGGCTTCGCGGCCCCTGCGGGCCTCCCCCAACACAACCCACACACCGAAACCCCGCACGCCGTCCCGCGTGGAACTTGCACCGATGCGGGCGTTCCGCCTATCTTGCAGGGCAAGACACCCAAGGAGGTATTCACCATGAAACGATTTGCATGCCTGTCCATCATGTCCGCGCTGGTTCTGTGCGCCGCGCTCGCCGGTCCCGGATGCTCGGCGCCTTCGGACACCAAGAGCCCCGCGCCGACGCCGCCAAACGCGCCGGCCAAGGCGGAGAAGGCCGGACCGTACCGCATCGCGCTCGTGATGAAATCGCTGGCCAACGAGTTCTTCCTGACCATGGAGAACGGCGCCAAGGCGCACCAGCAGCAGCATGCGTCGGAATACACGCTCACCTGCAACGGCATCAAGGACGAGCAGGACGTGGCGCGCCAGATCGACCTG
>CAIUWO010000560.1 GCA_903902895.1 Candidatus Hydrogenedentota bacterium
ATACTGAGCGAGCACGTGGGCCTTGATCGCCTGGTACGCATCCAGAAGCTGGGCGGCGGACGGTGCCAGGTAGTACTGCCCCCCCGATTCCGCCGCGAGATACTGCAGCCGCGCGGTGTCGAGGTCCGCCCCCGCAATCCCGATGGTGTAGATCGGAATTCCGGAGCAGAGCGCCGTCGTAATCACCTCGCCGTCCGTGTGGCTTGAATTGTTCTCACCGCCGTCCGTGAACACGATGACGGCCTTCGCCCCCATCTCCAGTGCGGTGAGGTCAATCCCCTTCAGAATGGCGTCATTCAGGGAGGTGCTGCCGTCGGCGTACAGCGGCGTGATGGCGTTGGTGAGCGCGGCCTTGCCGGCCGGGTCCGCATAGGTGTACTGGCAGCCGGTGTGGACGAAGGTGGAAAAATCCACCATGGCCGCCCGGTCCACGCTCGCGAAGTTGTCGATGAACGCTATGGCGGCGCTCTTCGCATCCCCGACCGGGGCGCCGCCCATGCTGCCGCTTCGGTCCACGACGAGCGCCACTGAAACCCCGCCCGTGCCGGTTCCGGCCTCGGTCAGCGAAATGTATTGCATCAACGGCGCCGGGTCGTTGGCCCCCTGCTCAGTCACCACGAAATTGGCCGCTGTCAGCCCCGTGACTCCCTGGTTGGCCGCGTCCCAAACGGACACAAAGCACTGGATGGTGGGAAAGGCGCCGAGGTTCACCTGCCCTATGCTGATGTTCAGCGGGCCGCTCAGGGCTTTTGCCGACGGGGCGGGGGGAACAAAAACCGAAGCGCTCTTTCCAAGGTCCCCGTGCCTGTTGTCCGCGGCGCCCTGCGTTTCGCCGAACGCCAACCCCGCTGAAAGCGCCGCAAGCAGCGAAAGCATGGAAACACGCTGCAACACGGTGGTCTTGCGGAGCTTTGGTGATGCGCAATTGTGCGAAAACGCACCTGATGTATGAATGTTCACGTGACCTTGCCTCCCTAGGTTACGCCTGCCCTCAAAAAAGGATAACCGCTGATCAGGCGAATTCGTTTAACACACGGCCACGGCGAAGCGCCATGCCCCGCCCATCGGGAATTGGAGTGTCGCCGGGCATCTCAAGCGACTTCAGTCAGTCGCAGCAGCCTTTTCAATTGTGCGTTTTCACGGCGTCGCCGTTTTGTCATCTGTTAAGAGGCTCGCGCGGAGGTTGTCACGCCACCGGGCTGTCTCCCTGTATCTTTCATCTATGCTGGCCAACCTGTGGGGGAGGGGGGCACTTGGTTCATCTCCCCGACAGGCATTGCGGCCTGTCTTTCTCCCTTGACTTTGATATTACTCCTGTCTTAGCGTCTTGTCAATAGCATAAATGGCCCCCTTTCTCATAACCCGGCCCAAGCGACCCCGAACGGGTCCCGCTCTCCCAGTCCCCGGCAATCGCATCACTACCGGATTTTAGGAACAATTCCGGATAGACAGAAAGTTTTCGGGTCTCCCCGCCTTTCAACGACGCTGTCACAGCCGTCTGTGCTCGGCGGACTTGGGTCGGAATGAGGAACTATCTACCCTCACAGGGTATAATCGTTCCCATGGGTATCGGCCCTGAGATGAAGGAAAAGAAAAGCGACCCCGGCGCTCCGGCGCCAAAGGAGAATATCCTGTGCCCAGCATGATGAGGTGTGTGTCAATTCTGGTCCTTGCCGCCCTTGCCGCCGTTGCCGCAACGGCCCAGCAGCCAATGATGGTCAACATCCAGAAAGGTTCGGACGCGCGCATCCCGGTCGCCGTGCCGCCCTTCGCCACCGCCGACGCCGGACTGCGGGCGGCGGCCGAGGAAATGGCCCAGACCGTGGCGGACGACCTGCTCTTCGCCGGCGTGTTTGCCATCATTCCGCGCGAAATGTATCCTCCCACCTACACCGGGTTCACCTCCGACCTGAAGTCGATAGACTTCCCGGCATGGCGCGCCGCAGGCGCGCAGAATCTGGTGTACGGCTTGGTCCTGCAGGAGGGCGGCCAGCTCGTCGGCCAGTTCCGCCTCTTCGACCTGGTCTCCAACAACCAGGTCTACGGCCAGGAGGTGCGCGTCGCCCAGGGCAGCCAGCGCCTGGCGGCGCACCGCTTCTCCGAGGAGGTCATCCGCTACCTGGACGCCACCGCGGG
>CAIUWO010000561.1 GCA_903902895.1 Candidatus Hydrogenedentota bacterium
CTACCTTCCCGCCGCCGGTTTGACCGCATCAAAAACGTCCAGCAATTTCCTCGCGTCGTTTTCCCAATGGTAGGTGGTCTCGACCGCCTTGCGCCCGTTTTCGCCCAAACGCCGGGCCTCTTCCGGGTGCTCCAGCAAATACGCAATCGCCTTGGCAAGTGCCACCGGGTCGGACACGTCCACCAGAAGTCCGCAATCAGCCGCAGATATGATGCTATTGACCTCCACTGCAAAGGCCGGCGCGATCAACGGCACTTCTTCCCGCATATAGTCGAACATCTTGTGCGGCATGGCCAGTGTATGGTTCATCGGCCCGGGCTGGAACAAAACCAACCCCACTTTCGACAGGGCGATATAGGGCGGCACTTCATCAAAGGGAATTTCCGCATAGAGGTCAATAACATGCCCAAGGCCCGCCTCCTGAATCGCGTCCCGGTAGGCCTGCTCATCCCCGTAAATGTATTTGCCCAGCAGAATGCACTTCAGATCCCGGTGGGTGCCAACGAGGATCTTTATCGCCTCCAAGAGCTGATAGGAACCACGCACATCACCGAAAAGTCCCTGATGGATAATGACCGGTCGGCCAACGTATTTCGCCGCAAGCTCCGAAGGCACAGACGCGCACGGCGGCCGCAAGTGGTTCGTGTTCAGCACGATCGTGCGCGGCGTTGGAAGCCCCGTATAGGCTTCGTCCAGACAGGCCTTGGTCAGCAGAATCTGATCCGTAAAACGCGCCATGATCCGCATGCCCTGCACAGTGAGCCGCTGGATTAAACCGCGTATCCCGCGCGGAAATTTGTCCGCAAATTTCGACGGCACATGCTCATGCTGATCGAAGATCACCTTGCGCCCCGTCAGGGCCTTCACAATCAGCCCCGTCACCCAGGTTTCCGGCTCAACGCACAAATACACATCCGCGCGGGCTTGCCAGGCCTTGGGTACCAGCTTTAGCAAGGCCACAAAACGGCCCTTCATGCCGCGCCCGACTCGATACGTCTGAATATGGACGCCATCCATGACGGCAGGCAGGGTTTCCTCCGACGGCACGATCGAAAGAACTTCATGACCGGCCGCAGCCAGCGTCTTCGCCTCCTTGTGAAACACGCGCTTGTCGTTGGGCGTGTGCAACACCTGTAAAATGCATATTTTCATGAAACCATTCTGCCTCAATCCTTCCGGCCACAAGCGGACTGCTCCCCAATGCCGTGTATCCTGAATCTTGCGCCCCGCCAAAAGCAAGCCCAATCCCGAGGATGCACAAATCCGTGCGTGTGGGGATTCCTGGCCACTTCCCGGCCGGTCTAACCATTCGTGCGGAGATCATCCCAGGATGCGGGATCTTCCAGGGATTCGAGATGCGTAAAGACCGTGGTCTGTGGCAGAGTGGCGCGGATTTCAGCCTCAATACGCTCCAGCAGGCTGTGTCCCTTTTGCACGGTCCAAGCGCCGGGAACCAGGACATGCAGCGACACAAATCGTCCGGCCCCTGCTTGATGCGTGCGGAGCGAATGGTATTGAACGCCCATCTCGGCATAGGTCGCAAGCACGGCGCGCA
>CAIUWO010000562.1 GCA_903902895.1 Candidatus Hydrogenedentota bacterium
CCGCCGGCCGTAAGCACGGAAATCGCCGCCGTGGCGGTGGTGCCGCTGGCGGAGCCGGTCGCGGTGATGACGGAGACACCGGCCGCAAGCGCGGTAATCTCAACCGAGGCGCCCGTGGTGGCGCCAAGGCCGACCGCCGCCGCATTCGACTGGGTCCAGCTAAACGTGTCGGCCGGATTGGTCGACGCCGCGGTCAGCGTGAGGACCTGCGCGGTCTCCAGCACGGCGGAGGACGGTGTGACCGTCAGTTCCGTCGCCTCGGGCTCCGCAGGAGTCGTGGGCACGGAGATGGTGGTGGTGGCGACGCCGCCGCCCTTGGAACCCATGACGGCGATGGTGGTGACGCCGGGCGCCACAGCCGTGACCGTCACCGACAATCCCGAAGTGGCGCTAATGGTCGCCACGGCCGGGTTGGCGTTCGTCCAAGTGAAGGGCGCATCCGCCGGGTCGGTGGAGGTGGCGACGAGCGTCAGGCTCTGCGCCACTTCCAGCGTCGCCGACAGCGGGCTGACACTTACCACACCGGGTGTGGGACACCCTGTGATGAATGCTGCCACGAGGGTCAGCACCATCAACATTTTCACTCCGCGTAAATTCATGACCTGGATCCTCCTGCTTTCATTCTGATGTTGGACAGTTGATGACAATGTTCACACACAATTTCTGTTTTCGACCCTATGCGCCGCGTCTCACTGCAGAAATCTGTCAGGATTCATACCTGTTAGACACGGACCGCAAAGTGACTAAATGCGTCTCGCACAAGAGAACGCACAACACTCTCAAGGAATCACGCTTCACCGTTGCGCTTCGGACAACAAGCCCTTGCATTGACCTGTGACAAGGAAAGCGTCTGCTTACGAGTAGGTATCCGATTAAAATACAGTGTCAGCCGCACAATATTGTGAGGGGTCCGCAAGAACAGCCCATCTACCGATGATTAGGACCTGACTTCAGTGCATGCTCAGGATACATTAAGAGTAACGACGGTGCATCAGGGAAAATTCCGCTTACCTACCGGTAGGCATAAGGGAAAAGTACGTATATTTTCTCTTGGTGGGACAGATTTGCGCCAAGCCAATCGGCAAAGGGGTCATTATGGGGTATTAGAGCGTTCCGCTAACCCGAACAATAAAAACAGGTTACGGTCTTTTCAACGAGCCAACCGTTTTTTGTTTCCCGTAAAAGTGAAGTAAAGCATGCCTGCGATGACCGTGCAGCCGAGGGACCGCACGGCAGGTAATCCCAAGAGGCAAACCCCAAGCACGGCAGGGCCGTTTACGGGGTCGGTTGGTGTTGCTCACATGGCTAATAAAGCGCGTAGCCATGCCCGTTGAACCGAAAATCGGCAAGGCATGACTACGCTAAGCGCTGCTCTGTGCGGCGTCATCCTGGCTGGGGGGCGACAAGCCGCAACGGGGTGGCATGTTGTCTACAGGCCGAGTTGTTGCAGGATTTCCGGGTCGGTTTCGTCCCATGCAAGGACTTTATGGCAGGCCTCGCAGTCTTGACCGACCGGCTTTTCGGCGGCATCCTGCAGCTTGTCGTCGTGGCACCGGAAACATCCCGGGAAATTCTCGTGCCCCAGGTTGTTTGGATGGGTTCCCCAAGTCAGGCCCATTTTGGGAAACACATTGCGTTTCCAGATGGCCTGCAGTTCGGCGATGGCCGTGTCCACCCGTTCCGGGGTTGATTTCAGCAGGTCGGGGTATTTTTCGGTGTAAAAGCCGCGCACTTTTTGCTCAATCAGATTGAGGTCGTTTTCCCCGCCCTTGGCCTCCGTCAGCGTCTCCACACCCACTTTCTTGATAAAGGGCAGCGTGGCGTCGATGCGTCCGATTTCCATCGCGGTGTCCACTTCCGTGGCGGGAAGCTTGAATATGTGGGAGGGACGGTTGTGGCAGTCGATGCAGTCCATCTGCCGCTCCACCGCACCGGCAAGCTCTTCCGGGGTGAAGGCATCCTTGGCGGCGCTGTAAACCGACTCTTTGCCGTCCTTATGCACCACGCGCACCTTCGCCATTTTCTGCCGTTGGGGGTCCACCGCAGTGTAGAAGGTTTGTTTGTCCGGGCTGATGTGCCAGCTGTGGATGCCCTTGCCCTGTCCGCCGCCGCCCAGATGCAGCGCCAGAACGGTTTTGGCCGGGGTGTTGGTCTCGTCATCCCGGTAATGCGTGATGACCTTGACGCGGTCACCGACGAATTTCTCGGGCCAGTGGCACTGCTCGCAGGTGTCCCGGGACGGGCGCAGGTTTTCCACAGGGGAGGGAATGGGCGTGGGATAGTTGTGCAGCGCCACCGCGATCACCTGGCCCAGCCCGGAAATCTTTGCCTTGACGAACCAGGGCGCGCCCGGGCCGATATGGCATTCCACGCAGGCCACGCGCTGATGGGGGGAAACGGAATAGGCCGCGTACTCCGGCTCCATCACGGTATGGCACGTTTTCCCGCAGAATTCGGTCGAATCCATGAACTCCACGCCGCCGTAGGAGACGGTGCCGATAATCAGCAGGTTGAATGCCGTAAGGACAACCACGGTTATCACGACATGGCGCGTGTGGGCATTGTTGAAATCAAGGACCGGAAAGGGCGTTTCCGGCGCCCGGCCGAGAGAGCCGTACTTGTGGTCCCACAGGGCGCCCAGCGGCACCAGCAGCAGGCCGCCGACGAACACGCCGGGCAGCACCATGAACGCCATGATGCCGATATAGGGGGAGTTGGCGATGCCCAGTAGGCCCACCAGTATGCAACCGATGATGAGGAAAGCGCTGGCCCCCGCAATGGTGCCGCCCAGAAGGGTGAGCCAGTTGCGGCCGAACAGTGTTGCCAAAGGGGCCAGAATGATGCTCTTCTTGGGGGCCATGGTCCAATTCTCCGGGCATTCCAGTCACAGGAAAAAGTGCGGGAACGTTTTCTGTTGCGGCTCTTTAAGTCTGAACGGTCTTGCCGTTCTGGTCGCGCAGCCAGGCGATGCAGCCGAGCAGCACGACGGTCGTCTCGAAGGCATAGAAACTTACCAGCGCCAGGCGCGCCCCGCTTGCAAAGCCGTAGCTGTGCAGGCCGACGCCCAGCATGTTGACGCCGAACCAGGAGAAGGCGATGACAATCCCGCCGATGATGGCCGCGATATTCACCCCGTAGTCCCGAAGCATGCCGTCCATGCGCGCGTGGAGAATGGCAAGCTGCCAGAGCACAATCATGAGGGCGCCGTTTTCCTTGGGGTCCCATCCCCAGAAGCGCCCCCAGCTTTCATTCGCCCAGATCCCCCCGAGCACGGTTCCCACCACGGAGAAGACCAGCGCAAAGCAAAGGGAGCCGTAGACCATGCGGGTCAGTTCGCGGTAGAAGGCGGTGTCGCCGCGGCGCAGGCGGAGCAGTTTGCCAAGCACGAACACGTGCGCCAGCCCGCCCGACAGCAGTCCCGCCGCGTAGCCGATGGTGATGGTCGTCACATGGGTCGCGAGCCAGAAATTCGTGTCCAGCACGGCCACCATGCTGACCATGGTGTCGGCACCCTCGCGCACCTCGTACTTGTTGGCCAGGAAAAGGCCGACCACGCCCATGATGGAGGCGACCGAGAGCGCCACCCGCCGGCGGTTGGCCCATTCCATGAAGAGCGAGACGGCCACGGCCACGGCCGTCACGAAGAGGATGGTTTCGTACAGCGTGGTCACCGGCGGCCTGCTGCGGATGACGCAGCGGAGCACTATGCCGGCGGAGAGCAGAATGGTGGGTGCCAGAATGGCGATATACGAGGCGGCGGCGAGAGCGCGGCTGCCCGGCCGCATCCAAAGGCAGGCCACAAGGATGAAACTGAGGATGTAGAGCACAAGGGCGTAATAAAACGGCTGCAGGCGGTAGAAAAAAACCTCAAGGCCGACCTTGCCGTATTCCCCGCGGGTCTTCGCAATGGCCGTAACCGTGGCATGGAATGCGGTGGCCTGCTGCCTGAACATGTCCGCATTTGCCGTGCTGGAGGCCAATTCCTCGAAACCGGCCACCAGGCTCACCTGGTTTGCCATCAGGGGCTCGCCGGCAAAGGCAACCTGCACCATGTCGGCGGGCGTGTACCATTCCGCATTGTCCGCCGCCGGCGGCGGCGGGAACAGGGCCAACGCCGTGGCGTCGGCCACGGAATCCTGCACCTCCTTGAGAAAGAGGGA
>CAIUWO010000563.1 GCA_903902895.1 Candidatus Hydrogenedentota bacterium
ACGTGCGCAGGAAAGGGACGCCTCAGCACCAAAGTGCCACAGGTCGAGTGACCACACGGCCCTTGGTGCGTCTGTAAAAGTTCCCAGCGACGGCCGCCCCAGCTCTTGAGAGGCGGATGCCTAACTACTGCGCACCTGCGGCACAACACCCGTGGTGCTTAGCGGCTCGACGGCATCCGCCTCTCGACAAAGCACCGGAGCGGCATAGCTGCGTGATATTACAGCGCCGCCTCGCACAGGTCGATTGACTGTCAGCCCCGTTTCGCTGGCGAAATGCACACCTTTGTACTGGAACCGTGCCCGCAGCCCCGTGGGTTGACCGTCGAGTTGGCCCGGTTGTCCGAACATAGTATTGATTCGAGGGGTAATGAGAGTCCGCACAACGAACTAGTAGTCCGCGCGGCGGAAAAGCGCGTGTTTTCGCGCACAAACCGCTGACACATCTGCACAAGAAAGGAGTCTGAATTATGCCCAGAATGATAGAGAGTCCCACCCGTTTCCGCTTCACACAGAAGGTGCTTGAGGCGCTGCCGCCCCACGACCCCGACAGCCGGTCAGCTCAGCACGAGGTGAGCGATACCGAATGCATCGGTTTGAGGCTAAACACCTCAAAATCGGGCCGGAAGTGGTGGTTCCTGCGGGCGCGGTGGCGAGGCGGCAAGAAGGCCTTCCTGCTCGGCGAGTTCAGCCCATCGATGGGCCTCAAGCAGGCGCGCGAGCGGGCTTGGGAAGTTAAGGCAATGCTGTCGCGAGGGGAAGACCCAACAGCCACCAAGACCCAGCAGGACGAAGTGCCCACCTTCAGCGCGTTTGCAGAGCAGTACCTCGAAAACGCGAAGGCGCGGGTCCGCAGGCTCGATGTCATCATCAGCCGTCTCAACACCGGCGCGCTGCCGTACTTCAAGGATGTGAGAATCGACGCCATCACCACCCGCCACGTCCAGCAGTTCCATACCAAGATGAGGGAGAAGGTGTCACCAACGACGGCCAACCACCACCTCGTCCTCATCCGCGCCATGCTCAACTGGGCGGTGAGGGTTGAACTCATCGAAAAGAACCCATGCCGCGGGGTGAAGAAGTTCCAAGAACCCACCGGCAGGGACAGGTACCTCTCGAACGATGAGGTGAAGCGCTTCTTCGCCGCCCTCGAAAAGTGCGCCAATGTACCCGTGGTAAGTGGCCTGCGCCTGCTGGTGTTCTCCGGACTTCGTTCGCGCGAAGTATTCGATTTGCGTTGGCAGGACATTGACGTGGAGACCCACTCCATCCGCCTAGTCAAGACGAAGAGCGGAAAGGCGCGGCGGGTGAATCTATCCAGCGCGGCGTGGGCGGAGATAGAACGCATGCAGGCACTGCGCAGGGGCGACCACCCCTTCGTCTTCCCCGGCCGAGCGCCCAACACCCCCGTCATGCAGCCCCACAATGCTTTCCGGGGGATCTTGAAGGAGGCGAAGATCTCGGACTTCCGAATTCACGATTTGAGGCACACTTTCGCGAGCCACATGGCGCAGTCCGGCGCGACCCTTCTTGAGATCTCCCGCTCATTAGGTCATGCCAGCCAAACTATGTCGTTGAGATATTCCCATCTCTCCGACAGCGGACTCCGCGAGCGGGCTGAGCAGGCTGCACTTCACCTCACGGGGGAATCGGATGAAGCTCCGAGAACATGAGACCAAACCAGTACTGCCACTGCCCCCTCCCCGGGCAGTGGCCTCTTTTCTTCTCAGTTCCGCAACGCGGCTTGGCAGGAAACGACCTCAGGGCCGTTGTCTGGGCATTATTTCAAAAGGCGTCCAACGGCCACTACGGGGCTAGAACGGTCAAACGGTTTTATGCCGACAGCAGTCGTTTGCCCTTATCGGATAAGGCCCTTTTGTCCGTCTGGGTATCCCATCGGAAAAATGCTTGAGAAAGACACCCCCTTCGGCATGAAAATTCTCGGAGTGCGTCCGGCTGCGCGGATGGAAGGGTCTTTGCCGGATAAAGAAAAAATGGCGGAGAGACTGAGATTCGAACTCAGGGTAGGGTTACCCCTACAACGGCTTTCGAGGCCGCCGCCTTCAACCACTCGGCCATCTCTCCGCAAGTGGAAGCGTATTGTAGCAAACTTTCGAGGACGGTTCCAAGAAAT
>CAIUWO010000564.1 GCA_903902895.1 Candidatus Hydrogenedentota bacterium
ATTTCTTGGAACCGTCCTCGAAAGTTTGCTACAATACGCTTCCACTTGCGGAGAGATGGCCGAGTGGTTGAAGGCGGCGGCCTCGAAAGCCGTTGTAGGGGTAACCCTACCCTGAGTTCGAATCTCAGTCTCTCCGCCATTCTTTTCTTATCCGGTAACGCTTCTGCTGTGCCACCATTCCGCCGCATCCCGATAACTTTCATGAAGTAGGGGTGACACGTTTCCACCGAGGTTCACGACGGGATGTCGGCACGGACAAAATCTCCTTATCGGATAAGGGCGAACGCTTCCCCGATGGCATAAATCCGTTGGACCGTCAGAGGACCGTCGCGGACGCCGTCCCGCATGTGGAGGCCAAGGATTCCCGTCCATTTCCCGCACCTGAGGCGCAAGCGTTTTCGCCCGCGCCATCACGACTCAGCCCCCCCGTAGCTCACTGTCCGGCTCGCTGGCTTGGGGCGGCGATGTTGAGATGGTCACCAGCGGATTCTTTCCGATCTTGCGTTCAACTGTAACCAACCCCGCGGCCTCCAGATTTGCCAGCCCACGGCGGGCTGCGTGCCGCCCGATGCCGAGCATCTTCCACAGCTTCCACGAGGGTCTGACTGTCTCGGCGTCGATGATGCCCTTCCGATACCACAGCGCAAGACCAACGGCCAGCGCCTTTCCGGGTAGCTCCGCGGCCTTGGCCAACCACCATATTGGCACAGGACCGCGAAGAAAGGGCCGCAACTGGCGCGGAACCCTGCGTTTCATGTTCAGCACATCTAAGTTCACGGGGATGGTAGACTCGTAGTCCTTGGGGTCTATCTCTGCCATGTCAGGTTCACTCCTATTCAGTACATTCATGATTAAGATAAGATGGCGGGAGCATTCAACGCAGATACAGGCGCCTGCATGTCTGGGATACCAGTCGCTTCCGGCCGGATAGCCCCCAATTCTTCAAGGATACCGGTCACGGTTTCCCACATTTCTGTGCCGCGCTCATCGGAATACCGCTCAGGGTGGCCAAAGATCTTCGCGTCCGAGCGCAGCGTCAGGCGGCCGCCAAGAACTATGGTGCTGGCCTCGGCCATTAACGCCTGTGTGTCGCGCACCACCTGTTCGATGCGGTCAGTCTCGGCCATCACAAGAATGGCGTCGTGAACCGGGGCGCAAACCGTAATACCGCGCTCCGTGACCATGCAGCAGGCCAGCCTCATCAATTCAGAACCGTGACTTTGCATGGGCCAGTTCCCAACACTTAGTGCGTTTGGCTTGTCTGTGGGGTGTAGGTTCCACCCGAACACCGTCCTAAGAATTCCGCCGAGGAGCGAGGAATTAACGAGGTCGTCATTCCACGCCCAGTATCGCCGGTAGGTCTGTCTGTGCAGTTGGAGGAGGTTGCGGGCCTCGGCGGGGGATACCCCCAGTTTGAATGCGAGTAGATCCTCACCCATACCGTACTGTACCCCCAGCGCACACTCCTTGAAGCGGGAGCGCTCAGCGGGATGGCTCTGCTTGGTTGCGTCTAAGGGCACAGCTCCGGCCTGCTTGGCGAACTCCAGGTATGGGTCGCCGCTGGTGTAGGCCTCGATCATGGGCGGGTCACGGGACAAGGCGGCAGCGCACCCAAACTCCTGCTGGGACCAGTCTATGTAGGCCAGGGCGTGCCCTGGCGGTGCCTGAATCAAGCCCCTAATCCACACGGAGGGACCGAATATGAAGTGCGCGGGGCTGGGCTGGTTCCTGCCCGTCCTGGACCGGAAAGGTGATAGCAGGCAGCGGTTCCTGCCATCCGTGCCGACCGCAAGGTCGTTCAGCCGCAACTGCGACAGCGTGTG
>CAIUWO010000565.1 GCA_903902895.1 Candidatus Hydrogenedentota bacterium
AGCGGCACGGCGACGGCTGGCTACAGCGGCACGGTCATCATCAAGTGGTGGGATGAAGACGCAGAGCGCTACCGCTTTGCTATCGGCTACATCGGCGAGGATGGGCTTAAGCCTGGCGTCCGCTACAAGCTCAATGACAAACACCAGTTTGTTGAGGTGCAGTCATGAGCGAAGAGACCGTGAAACTTTCCGACTTGATGACGCTGAAAACCGCCTCTGAAAAGATCGTCGTGGACGGCCTAAAAATAACGCCGCGCGGGCTGTGGAGCTGGTGTCACAACGGCGCACACGGCGTGAAGATGAAATTCACGCGCTTTGCCGGCCGCATCGTGCTGACCGAGGCCGACGTGCTGGAGTACCTGGCAACCGTGCGCGCGCTGGAGTCGGAGGGGTCCAAGCAGGGGCGGAAACTGGGGTCACCACGCCGACATGCCTCCGGCGAGCAGCGAGCGCGCCAGCTTGAAGAGACGGAAAAACGCTTGAAGAGTCGCGGTATTTAACAACAACCAAGGAGGCAGGGACCATGGCATTCGGAGACGTTGGCGGCCCGGTGACGGAGCTTATCGCCACCATGCGGACACCGGCAAGCGGCTCAGTGGACATCAGGAAAGGTGATGCGCTGTGCCTGACTGGCAAAGCGAATTACGAGGTAACGAACGGCGCACCGCATGCCCGCGTCATAGGCCAGGCGATGGCGGACTGTGACCGCAACGGCGCGGCCATCCCGGTGCGCCTGCGCGGCGTGTGCGAGTTCGTCTATGAGCCGACGCAATACAACACGCATCCGGCTCCAGGAAATTTTGTAACCGTCGTGGCTGGAAAGCAACAGGGCCGTGTGGCATTCAACTACGAGTGCGGCGACCAGCCCATTTTTGCCGTGGACACCACCAAGCAGACCGTGATGGTGCTGCTGTGAGGCGGGACATTATCGACACGGCCATTGCCGGGGCGCTCATCGTGGCGTGTTTCGCGGCGCTGGTCATGGGGCTTGACTGGGCCTTTGGCCCGAAGAGGTAGGAGCAAATGGAGCACATCATCGTTTTCGCAGTCGCACTGTTGTTCGGCTTGTGCATCGGCTGGGACATCGCCGTGCTGAGGACCAACCGCAAGCACGAGGCGGTCAATGATGAATTCGAACGCATCGTCCTTGACGAGCAACGCCGCCTTGAGGCCGAGCGCGACGACTACCGCGACAATCCGCGGGTGCCTGTTGGCGGTATCGGCGGCGTGATTCGCGGAAGTCTGTCATGACCAAGGCCGCGCGCTTGCAACTCGCCCGAGAGCGGGCAACCAGAGACACGAAATTGTCGGGGCCGCTGTGGAACCGGCTGTGGAAATTGGCAGTCGCGCAGGAGCGCAAACAAAAGGAAAAACGCAATGGGTAAGAATCAGGGAGTGATTGAGCACGACATCGAAATCGGCGACGAGGTTATCCAGGAGTGCAAGGTTCTGCTTACGGATGACGAACTGCTGGACCGGGGCAAGAAACTGGCGCAGGCCGTCGCCGAGACGAACCAGGCCGAACGAGACAAGGCCGCGTACAACAGCCAGATCAAGTCCCGGCTTGACATCGCCAACGGCCTGACGCAGAAGTTTCGCGGCATCGTGGCCGAGGGCGCCGAATACCGCCCCGTGGTCTGCCACCGCGTCTATGACTACACGGCCCGCACGGTCAGCGTGGTGCGCGACGACACCGGCGAGACCGTCGAATATCGTCCAATGGAGGCGCACGAGCTCCAGCGGCACCTTGACCTCAATAACGAGCGTCCCGTCACGCAGGAAGCCGAAGACGCGCTGTTTGGCGACGATGACCAGACCGATGAAGATGGGGAGGAGTGACCATGCCAATCAAGGGACTCAGCGATGCGCGCCGCTTTACGCGGCTGGGAAAGATACGCCTGGGCGAGAAGAAAAAGGCCCAGTCCGGAAATCTGTACCCGAGCAAGATCGACTACTTCAAGATCGACCCCTACGATGACGCCATTCGCGCCAGGTGCGAGGAACTGTTCGGTCAGCAGCCGCGCAAACTGACTGTCGCCATCCCCGACGAAGACACCGAGAAGGTGTTCCCGCAGTACTACGAGTGCTGGTCCGCCAGCGCGCTGCTGTGCAAGGGTGACGGCGACAACGCCCGCCGCAACACGGACGGCAACCTTGTCGAGTGCGAGTGTCCTGGGCCGGAGCTTTGCCCGTTCGCCCTCCAGCACGGCACGACGTTCAAGGGAGAGCAGAAGACCGGATGCAAGCGGGTCGCCCGCCTGTCGGTGGTGTTGCCTGACCTCGACAGTTTCGGCGTGTTCCAGCTGGACACGGGGAGCGCGAACTCCATCATCAACATCAACTCCGCGCTGGACTTTGTCCGCAGCGTGGCGGGCCGCATTGCGTGGATTCCGTTGGAAATGGTCATCAAGGCCCAGAAGGCGACCAACCCAGCCGACAAGAAGCAGATCACGATCTACGTTGTGGACATCCTGCTTCCGGTCGGCCTGCGCGACATCACCACGCTGAAACCGCTGCTCACCTACACGAAACAGGCGGGGGTAGCCCTGCTTGAAGGCCCGGACAGCACCCGCCCCGAGGACTTGCTTCCCGCACTGCCTGCCCCGGCCGTCAACGAGGAAACCGGGGAAGTCTTGGACGACGAGGGCGATTGGCCGGAGGAAACCAGCCTCGCCGACGACCCGGATATCGCCGCAGCCTTGGAGAACCTGCTGCCCGCCCGCCGCCAGGCCGCGCTCGACAGCGCCGCCGCGCAGGGGTGGGACAAGGACACGTTCCTGAAAAAACTCTCCATCGCCGCCAGACAGGCCGCGCCGGCCACCGTGCCCGTGACGCTGGAGGAGCCCGAACCGACACCGCCGCCGCCCTCCGCCGCGGGCGATCTGTTCTAAGGGAAGGGGAAAATCATGTCACACCGATTTACAGCCCTGTCCAAATATGACGCCTGCGCGCTGGCCTACCGCTACATGATCGAGGGAAGGCCGACACTGGACGCGAAGATCATGCAAGACGGAAGCCGCGCCCATGACGCCTATTTCCGGTACGCCAAGCACTGCCTGGACACCGGGAACCCCACGGACCTGACCGCAATGCCGGCCATCGCCGCCGCGGTTGGCATCCGGCCGCACGGTGACCTGTACTGTGCGGTGATTGAGTCGTGGCTGGACGCGGGACACCTGTTCCCCCGCGCTGAGATCATCGGCATCGAGGAGCGGTTCGCCATTGACGTGAACGGCAACAGCTGCGCCCCCGAAGCGCTGGAAGCATGGCTTGCCGGGACCGTGGACGTGCTCCGCACCTGGGACGCGCCCGACGCGGCCCGCATCGTGGACTACAAGACCGGTTTCGACAGCCACGCCAACCCGCTCCAGATGAAAATCTACTCGTGGCTGACGTTCGCCCAGTTCCCGCACCTGAACCGCATCGCCTGCGAATTCGACTACACCAGGTTCAATGTGCAGCGCGAGAAAGTGTTCACGCGGGAGGACATTCCGGCCATCGAGGCGCAGGTCCACGCAATTGTTGAGGCTATAGAGTCAGACGCGGATTTCGCGGCGTCTCCCGGAGAGCACTGCCAGACGTGCCAGTGGCGCGACACCTGCGAGGCAAAGCCCGAATGCGTTCAGGCCGTCATCACGGAGATGGACGCGCACGCAGCCGTGGAGGCCATTGGTCTATTGTCCCGCGACCTTGAACGGCAGAAAGACCTGCTCCGGGTCTACTGCACGGAGAACGGGCCTGTGGCGTGGAACGGCGTGGTATGGGGGCACCACGCGCAGGGTGACGACGGGTTTGACGACCCGGTTGTGTTCGCGGACGCCTGCCACGCGGCGGGCATCGACCCCTGGGAGTTCTTGAGCGTCAACAACACCAAGGCGCGGAAGCTATGCCGGCGCGGCTTGTGGCCCGAAGCACTGCAAAACGCGCTGGTCAATCGCCGCAACACCGCATTCCGTTCCAAGAAGGAGGTCAAGTCATGATCATAACCCACCTGTCCATCCGAAATTTCCTCGGCATAACCGAGTTGAACTTGACCGACTGCCAGCAACGCATGCTGGTTATCGGAAAAAACTGGTCCGGAAAGACCAGCGTTCTCGACGCCATCCGCGCCGTGTTCCTCGGCGAGGTCCGCGACGCAAGCGCGAAGAATCTCGACGTGGCCGACTGGATTCACAAGTCCGCCAAGCAGGCCAGCGTTACTGTTGGCTTTACCGAGGCGGGCGAGACGTTTGAGGCCCGACTGCGCGTCCAGGGCAAGGGCACGTCGCTGGAGATATCCCGCCAGGGCAAGCCGACCATCACCGGCAGCCCGAAGGAGGTCCGAAACGCGCTCTGGGCCATACTCCAGGCAAACCCGGCACACCGGGCCGCTGGGCTCAACCCGAGGCTGTACCTGTCCGGTGGCGACATCGGCCAGATGATCTCCGACCTGGGCGGCGGTGGTGTTGACCTTGCCGCGCTGGCCGAGGTGCTTGGAGACAACGCCGACTGGTTCCACGGCTTCGCCACGGTGCAGGGTCTGACCACGGACACCACGGACGGGCTTCTGTCCGTCGGCGCGGCCGCTTTCCGGCAGCGGACGGAGCTCAAGGCGCGCGCGGAGGAGGTAGGCCGGCGTCTGGAGGGCATGGGCGAACTGTCCGCGCCGATCGGCAAGGGCGGCGTTACGCTCACGCCCGAGCAGATACCTGTTGTCGAAAGCGCATTGGCGCAGATGCGGCAGCAGCGGGATGGACTGCTGGCCGAGCGTGGGGCCGCACAGACGGTCGCCGTGACGCCGGACAACAGCGCGGCCGTTTCCGAGCGTGCCGGCATCGACCTTGTCGCGCGGGTGGCCGACTCCGAACGCCTTCGGTCCGAGGCTGACGCGCTTATCCGGCCACGGGAGTCCGCGACACAGGACCACCAGCAGGCCAAGTCGAAGCACAGCGCCGCCCAGTATGCCGACCATCTGGCAGAGCAGAAGGTTACCGCCGCCCAGAAGGCGGTGAAGAACCCGCCCGCGCTTGACGGCGAGTGCCCAGTCTGCCGTACCGAGATCACGTCGGCGGTGCAGGCGCACGTTGTGAAGCACCTTGAGGGTCAGTTGAAAGAGGCCGAACTGGAGCGCAAGAAGACCTCCAAAGCGCAGGAGGCCGCCGACAAGGCCTGGAAGGACGCGGACAGTTCCGCCAGTCTTGCGGAGCGGCAACTGGCCGCGGCGCAGTCGCGCTGTGCGGCCCTTGACGCCACAATTAACGCCGTGCCAGCCGCAGCACCGGAGCATCGCGCCCTGGCCGACATTGAGGCCGACATTGAGGCCGTGGACCGTCGCATCGCCAACGCGACGACCGCGATGGAGACACTTAAGGCTATCCGTGAGCGCGACCGCCTGGCGCAGGACTTGGACGCCCTGAACGCGGAGATTGACTGCCTCAACTGGGCGATACCGCTGTTCCATTCCGACCGCAAGTCAAACCACGCCACGGCCCTGAGCGCCCTGAGCAAGAACGAGCAGGCCGACTTCCTGGAGCGGTGCAACGCGAAACTGGAGCCGTTTGGCGTCCGGATCGGCGTGCGCGACGAGGCCAAGCGTGTTGGCGTGGTCTACGGTGCGCTAGGGGACTCGCTCATGTTGCCGGTTCGGCGCATTTCCGGCGCGGAGAGCCTGCTGGTCGAGTGGGCCATCGCCGCGGCGTTCGCGGGCGACGGGCTTGTGCTGCTCGACGAGATAAACCGCGCAGACGGCGGCGTTAAGTCCACGTTGCTGGGCGGGCTTGCAGGGGCCGGGTGCGGCGTCTGGGCGGCGGGCGCCTACACGCAGACGGTTGCCCCCGACGTGGACAAACTGCGGACGGCTCTGGCCCCCGTCGGTCTTGTCTGGATGGAACGGCCATGACCACCACCAGCAGCCTGGAAGCCCTCGACCGCGTGACCAAGTCAGGTCACAGGCACACGAACGCAGAGGCGGTCCTGCGCACCCTGTCGGCATACGACAGCCATACCGCGGCGGAACTCACCCGCGTGTTGGACCTCGACGTGGTCGAGATCCGCCGCCGCCTTTACGACTTACACCTCAACAGTCTTGTGCTGCAGGGGGACCGCCGGAAGTGCCGTGTCGCCAAGACATCGGCCATCGCTTGGGAAATCACCACTGAGGGGCGGGAACTTGTGCGGAGGATGGCATGAGCGCTCACGGACTCATCATCGACAACTTTGCCGGTGGCGGCGGGGCCAGCACGGGCATAGAGCGTGCCCTCGGGCGCCCGGTGGACTATGCAATCAACCACAATGCGACGGCCTTGGCCACGCATAAGGCCAATCATCCAAACACACACCATCTCTGCGAGGACGTGTTTCATATCAGTCCACGCAAGCTGTGCGCCGGACGCCACGTGGATCTCGCCTGGTTCAGTCCCGATTGTAAGCATTTTTCCAAGGCGAAGGGCGGCAAGCCCTGCGACAAGAAGGTGCGCGGCCTGGCGTGGGTGGCCGTCCGATGGGCCAAGGAAGCCCGTCCTGACATTATCGTTCTGGAGAATGTGGAGGAATTCGTCACTTGGGGTCCGCTTCTTCCGGACGGGCGTCCCAACCCCAAAAAACGCGGCCTGACGTTCAAGCGCTTCGTCGGCAACCTGCGCGGCCTTGGCTACCACGTCGAGTGGCGCGAGCTGGTCGCCGCGGACTACGGCGCGCCCACGACGCGGAAACGCTTCTTCCTGATTGCCCGGTGCGACGGACGGCCCATCGTGTGGCCCGAGCCGACACATGCAGCACCCGGCCACACCGACGACCTGTTCAACCCGCGCCTGCCATGGCGCACAGCAGCCGAGTGTATCGACTGGTCGATCCCATGCCCGTCAATCTTCCTAAGCAAAGAAGAGGGCCGGAAGCTCGGAGTGAACCGCCCGCTCGTGCCCGCCACGATGAAACGGATCGCCCAAGGCATCAAAAAGTACGTCATTGACTGCGCGGACCCGTTCATCGTTGGGTATCACGCCTGTGAGTCATTCCGCGGACAGGGCGTGGACGAGCCGCTTGGCACACAGACGACCGAGAACCGGTTCGGGCTTGTGGTGCCCTACGTGGCGGGCATTGACAACCAGAGCGCAGGGCCCGGGCAAGTATGGCCGTCGGACAAGCCACTCACCACGGTTGTCACCGAGAACCGCCACGCGCTCGTTCTACCCCACCTTGTGACCTGCAACCACACAAGCCAGAGTCACAGGGGGCAGAGCGCAGAAGAGCCACTGCGAACCATCACGGCCGCGCGGGATGCTCATGGCGTCGTCGCCGCCCACGTGTCCAAGTTCCACGGAAAGGGTATTGGACAGGGAGCAGACAAACCCGCTTCTACCATTATGGGGACGCACAATCACCACTCTATAGCCACCGCGTTCCTGTCCAAATTCTACGGCACCAATGTTGGTTCAGATCTCCGCCTGCCATGCCCGACGGTGACCAGCACGGGCCAGCACCTGGCGCACGTCGAGGCGTTCCTGCTGAAATACTACGGTACCGGGTGCGGGCAGGTAGTCAGCGATCCTCTGGCGGCGGTTACCACGCGGGACCGGTTCGGCCTCGTCACGATTCACGGGGAGGACTACCAGATCGTCGATATCGGCCTGCGGATGTTCCAGCCCCGGGAACTGTTCCTTGCCCAGGGATTCCCGCCAGACTACAAACTGATCGGCACAAAAACGAGCCAGGTGCAGCTGTGCGGAAACAGCGTCTCGCCGCCCGTCGCCGAGGCCATCATACGGGCGAACTGCAGCCACATGGCCGCCGTCGAGGTGGCGGCATAATGCTGACCCTTTACCCAGACCAGCAGGAGTATTTCACCGCCCTGCGCGGGCTCTTCCAGCCCCACCGCTCTGTGCTTGCGCAGGCTGCGACTGGGTTTGGCAAGACCGTCATCGGCTGCAAGGTGGCCCAGGGCGCCGCCTTGAGGCGGACACCCACGGCTTTTGTGGTGCATCGGCAGGAGCTGGTCGACCAGACGTGCGAGGCGTTTACCAAGTGCGGCATCGCGCACGGCGTCATAGCGCCCGGACACCCTGAGACCCGGCACGACATACAGGTGGCGTCCGTGTTCACCCTGGCGCGCCGCAAGCCGCGCAATTTCCGGCTCATAATCTGGGACGAGTGCCATCACGCGGCGGCCGCCCAGTGGCGCACCGTGTCCGGCCATTATCCCGAGGCAAAGCACCTTGGCTTGACCGCGACCCCGTGCCGGCTTGACGGCCAGGGGCTTGCGGACCTGTACGAGACGATGTTGTGCGCCAAGCCCATGCGCGAGCTGATCCAGATGGGCCGTCTCAGTCCCTATCGCTACTTCAATTTGCCTGTGGTGGACCTGTCCGGACTGCGCAAGCGCGGCGAGGGCGACTACTCTCACGAGGCGCTGGAGCGGGCCATGGCGTCTCGGGCCATAACCGGCGACGTGATCACCGAGTACAAGAAGCACTGCGACGGCGCGCCGTTCATCGCATTTTGCCACAGCGTGCCGGCCGCCCAGGCGCTTGCGGAGTCGTTCCGCGCCGCGGGTTACCCGGTGCAGAGCGTTGACGGCAAAATGGAGCGCACGCTGCGCCGTGACACTGTGCGGGCACTTGGGCGGACGCTGGTGGGCATCACGTCGTGTGACCTGATATCAGAGGGGTTCGACTGCCCCGGCGCCGTGGCGGGCCTGTTGGTGCGCCCAACCGCCAGTCTGTCCCTCCATCTGCAGCAGGTGGGCCGCATCCTGCGCCATGTTCCCGGCAAGACCGCCATGCTGCTCGACTTCGTGGGCAATTACCTGCGGCACTATTTGCCGGACACGCCGCGGGAATGGTCCCTATCCACAGGCGTCGTCAAGCCAGTGCGCGAGGCTATCGAGTGCCCGGATATCCGGGCCTGTGAGAAGTGCTACGCGGTCCATGAGTGGGCGCCGGTCTGCCCGTACTGCGGGCACGTCTACCCGGTGCAGGCCAAGGCCGCTCCAAAGCAGGAGAAGGGCGAGCTTCGTGAGATGACGCCGGAGGAGATACAAGCCCTGGAGGCACTGGCGCGGCGAACAGGGCGGTTGGCCGACTACCACGCCGCCGAGAAGGCCAAGGCTAAGGCCGACAAACGGGATTATAAGCCGGGCTCAGCCTGGTACAAGTGGAAAAACCGCAGCCGCAGGGCTGTTGGAGGGTGATGTTATGGCTAAGACTAAAATCAACTGGGCCGACAAGGTCTGGAATCCGGTGACGGGCTGCACCCCGGCGGGCGTCGGGTGCCAGCACTGCTACGCGCGGCGGATGTGGCCGCGTCTGGCGTCGATGTCGCCCAAGTACGCGGGGCGGGCCTTCGGTGACGTGAAGTGCCACACGAAGGTGCTGGGCGAGCCAACGCACTGGCGCAAGCCGCAGGCGGTGTTCGTGAACTCGATGGGTGATTTGTTCCATGAGGAGGTGCCGGAGTCCTTCATGCGCGACGTTTTTACACGCATGGGCATGAGTAACCGACACACCTACATCGTGCTGACGAAGCGCCCGGAGAGGATGCGCAACTTTTGCATCAACGCATGGGGTGGGTGCCCGGAGAACGTCGTATTGGGCGTCTCCTGCTCGACGCAGGCCGAAGTGGACCGCATGGTGCCGGTGCTGCTCGGTACGCCCGCCGCAAAGCGTGTGGTGAGCCTGGAGCCGTTGGTGGAGCCCGTGAGCCTGCGCAGGGGTCCGGCCACATTCGATCTCGACGGCGTTATCGTCGGCGGCGAGTCCGGCCCCGGCGCGCGTGAGATTCAGGGCTCTTGGGTGCGCGACCTCCGCGATGAGTGCGCTGGCGCCCGCGTTCCATTCCACTTCAAGCAGTGGGGCGACAACGTCCATCCTCTTGACTACGAGGAGCCCTATGGCGGCGTCTGCGCGGTGTACACGCACCCGCACAATGGCCGCATGCTCGACGGCCGCACGCACGATGAACTGTGCTGGGAGGTGGGGTCATGAGCCTTGACGCCAGACGAAGCATGGTTATTTGGTCCACATCAAAAGGCAACAGAATGCTCATGGTCGCACCTTGGCCTGAGGGCGAGAAATTGAACTATGAGTTTTCAGACGGCGCGTGCTATTCCGACATGCACATCTTTTCAAGGGGTGAAATCAAACGCTACTTACTGGCGCTTGGATTGCGCCTATGCACGGTCTGCGGATTTAATGCAAGGGAGGTGGTTGAGGTGTTGTCAGGAATAACGCAATTCAAAGAGGCTATGAGCATCCTTGAGCGCAATACCATCCCATACCGCGAAGAACGGGAAGGAGAACAGCATTCCGTATTCCCTCCCGCATCAAAAACCGCATCGCTTCCAGAGGGCTATTTCAGCCGCAACTGGCAGGAGTGACGGACCATGACCCTCCTCCAACGCGACATCCTGAACCAACTCACAGACCGCGACGGAGCCACAGCAGCAGACGTGGCCGAGGCGCTGGACCTACCGCGCCGGGATGTGACGGTGGCCTTGGTCCACCTCAAGCGGCGCAACCTCGTCGTGAAGTCAGGCGTGGACAACGCGGGCGCCAACGAGCGGCAGGCGGCACTGTGGAGGTTGCCCCGGTGACCCTCAAGCGTGTGACCCCTGAGACCGCCGTCTTACGCGCCTGCATGCTGGCCGCCACTGCCGCCGGTGCACGGGTCTGGCGCAACAACACCGGGGTGCTGCTGGACGCCAACAAGCGCCCCGTGCGGTTCGGCCTGTGCAGGGGCTCCAGCGACCTTATCGGCATCACGCGCGCCGGCCGGTTCCTGGCCGTCGAGTGCAAGCGGGGCCGCGGCGGTGTCGTGACCCCGGAACAGACACAATTTCTCGACACCATCCGCGCCATGGGCGGTGTCGCCATCCTGGCCCGCTCGGGTGAGGACGTTACAAAGGCTTTAACGGAGGAGACGTTGACTTAATATGATTTATCGTGATATGCTTTGATATAACCTGATAAGGAGAGTCAAATGCACGAAATAGCTGAGTTGATAGTGAATCGCCGGGTTTCTCTAGGCCTTTCACAGTCCAAGGCCGCCCGCCTAATGGAGGTTCCGCAGTCTACTTTGTCTCGGTGGGAACGCGGGAAGGTCCACCCCTCCCCGCTGTCCGCAATCCGTCTCGCCCAGGTGTTGGGCGGCGTGTGGAGAGATTACGTCCGCACGACCCCGAAGACCATAACGGTCCAAGTGCCGATAGAATTACTGGTGAAGCTCCAGCAGATCGAACCCGCCCGACAGGTCGCTCTTGAG
This sequence comes from Candidatus Hydrogenedentota bacterium, assembly GCA_903902895.1. GTDB lineage: Bacteria > Hydrogenedentota > Hydrogenedentia > Hydrogenedentales > CAITNO01 > CAITNO01. Next base: position 11,233 of record CAIUWO010000565.1, read on the forward strand.
CACAACACCCCGCAACTCGAAGACATCTACCAGACCTTCACACGCATCGCCCTCGACATCGCCGAGGCAATTCTTTACCCAAAAGAGGAAGACCAATGAAACCGCGCACCACAAAACTACTCAAATTCAAGCGCCTGCTGACGCGCCTTGGCAAGCCTGAATATCAGGTTGTTGGACACCTCGAATGCCTGTGGCACTCCGCCTGCAGCCAGCTGGCCCCGGAAATGCCGGCGGCTGATATCGAGGATGCCGCGCAGTGGGACGGCAGCCCCGGCGTCCTGCTGCATGCGCTGCTCGACCTGCGCTGGCTCGACGCCACGCCGGAGCCCGACATGCTCACGATACACGATTTCTGGGAGCATGCCCCCACCTATCTGCGCGGCGCATGGGTCACGAAACACGGCACCAGACCTTGGGAGTCAGGTAAGGCTATAGCCCCAGGCTCTAAGCCCCAGGCTGCCCAACCGGTCAAGGCCAAGCCCGCAGCACCCCGCAGCGCCGACCCAGCGGACACCACGTCCCAAGGCTCTTTAGCCCAAGGCTCTTTAGCCCAAGGCTCTTTAGCCCAAGGCTCTAGCGGGGGGGCTATCCGTACCGTACCGTACCGTACCGTATCCGTAGATCCCCCCATAGCCCCCCAGACCCCTCCAGCCTCGGCGAGCAAGCATGGGCGTGCTTGCGCTGAGGAGCCCGGACAGCCGACCACCGCCGACGACGTGCTCGCACTCACCGGGGACAACCCGGCCGTCTACGGGCCGTGGTGGCAGGCCGTCATCGACCGGGTCACTGAGCACGGGGACGCGCATCGCATCACCGATGCCATCCTGGACACACAGGGCCAGCGTGAACCGGGCAAGGTCCTGCTACGAACCTTCGGGGCATGGGCTCGCTCTGGAGGATACGCACTGCCGAAGCCGCCAACACAGCCGGACCTCGCAGGGGATTTCTTCGACACGCTCGGAGGGCAACCAGCGGCATAGCCAGCCAACTCGCCCGCCATCGGGGCTCCCAGTGGCTCCCATGGTTCCAGACCACAACCGCGGCCTGCCTCGATGCCGGGGGCGATGTCGCCGACCTGCACGACCTGGTAGCCAAACTCCAACACGCCGGAGCCGACGATGGGCGAGACGAGGGACCACTCGAAGACCCAGGAGCGTTCGCGGTCAAAGCCCTGTGCACCCTCTGCAAACGGGTCAAGGCACGATGGCCGCAGTTCCCGGAGTGATGGTTGCATGCGCAACTATTCCGCGCGCGCGGACGCACGCTCCCACGGCGCGTTGAGCAGCAGTGAACCCAAACCGATGACGGATTTGCACCCCGCAGCCAGGTGCCGCCGTCACCCCGCAGCCCCCACGCTTCGAAGCCCGTGCAACAGTCGGCTCACGCCGCCGCCCGTGGCCCGTCCTTCTCGGTCGCCCGCTCTACCGGCAGGCGGTCAACGGTTCTAAAAGTCAATGATATCAGACACTTACACATGAATTGCAAGCCGATTGACACACTTCATGACACGATTTGGACTACTTTGAGGCTTGGCGGGGCCATTCGGAAGGCGGTCCGCCACCCACGTCATTGCCCAAGCCATGGTTGGAGCGGCCTGGGATTGGGTGTTGTGCGCCAGTCGTCGAGGGGGGGGGGACGGGGGACCGGCCGCCCTTCGCACGTGAACATCCCCCATTTCCACAAAATTTTCTCCCCCCGCCAAATATTAGAGTAATGTACTTTACACTAAACATAATAAAAGTGTTGACAGGTGACCAAAAATGGTCTACACTTCCCGCATGGAAACCGCGACCATAGAATTGCTCGAGACGGACGAAGGCACGTCTGTGCTTGCCTTGCTTGACGACCGTCAGCGGTTGGTTCTTGGGGCGATGTTTCCGTTGATTGGCCGGGGGATGAGCGTGGATGCGGCGGCGGTGGAGTACGGGGTTACGAAGGAATCGGCGCTTCGATTGAAGCAATCGGCGGCCGGCGTTGAGTTTGCCAAGCGAGTGTGCATCCAGCGCGAGAAGCGCGAGTTGGAACAGCACGCGGCGGACCTTGCCAGGGTGGACACGGCTATTGGCGTGGTTGAGAATTTGGTGGTTTGCGCGGAGGAGCAGAAGGTCCAGCTTGCGGCGGCAAAGACCGTACTGGAGACGGACCCTTCCCGGCGCTACACGAAGACGACGCACGTTGAGGGCGTGATGCGTCACCAGCACACGCTTGTGCAGCCGGAGGTCTACGAGGCGCGGTTGAACGCGGCCCATGCGCGTTTGGGCAAGCGGCCCGAGATTGACGTGACCCCGGAGGCGGCTCCGGTCCTTGAGCTTCGCAAGCGGCGTTTTGGCCCCGAGCAGGCGGCGGAAAAGCTGGCTGCTGTTGAACGGCGTCGTGCCGAGGAGAGGGCCGAGTTTGAGCGGGACGTGGTCAACAACCACAGGGGCCCGCTTGAAGCGGCCGCGGGAATGCTTTGATGAGTAACAATCGCGGGATAGCTCAGTTGGCAGAGCGTCGGACTCATAATCCGTTGGCCGCCGGTTCGAGTCCGGCTCCCGCTACCAGTGTTTCCCTCCATCCCCCTGCTGTGTCCGTGGCTACCCCGGCAGAGACGCCGACGGACGGCCACGGCGCAGGGGCGGGCGGGATATGACAGCAGGCAGGCACGACCGCGAGATTAAGGGGCGCATAGTGGCGTTAACAACGGAAGAAAATGGCAAGTGGCATCCGTATTTTGGCGGCATTGTCGACCTTGTTGGCGCGTTCTGCGTGATGACCTCGCACGGACGAATTTGGGATTATCGGCGCAATCCTGGTTGGCGCAAGGGTGTTGTAGCCCGTGACAACAGGAAGTTTTTCAAGGCGTTCATGAGCCGAGGGCGCAAGGTGATTCTCGGCGGGACTCTTGGCAGGCTGTATCCGGACGGCACGTTTGTGGCGCACGATGGAAGGCGCTGCTTTGTGAGAGGTGCGATATGACGACCCCTGGCGCGATACTGGACCTTTGCCGGGAGTGTGCGACCACGGTTGGCGTGGGCGACGTGGAGGAGGTGTCCCGGCTGCTGTTCGGGACGGCGGCTCAGGAGAGCGGCGGTTTTGCGTGGCGTCGCCAGTTGACCCCGGCCTGGGGCGGCGGTGTTGGTGGGTTCTCGCTTTGGCAGTTGGAGCGGGCGGCGATACGCGACGGTTTGAGGCAGATGCGCGACGGCGTGCTGCGCGACAAGTGCGCGAGGTTCCTGTTTGGCCGCGAGTGGGAGAAGGCCATTGCCGCGGG
>CAIUWO010000566.1 GCA_903902895.1 Candidatus Hydrogenedentota bacterium
GTCCAAGTCCTATCGCGATCTCGTTGTCATGGGCCTGCTGTACACACGCCGGGGCTTGGGCGTCTTCGTTAGCAAGGATATAGAGGAAAAGTGTGGGGAAGACTGCCGCCGCCGTGTCCTGATCCGTCTCAATGAGGTGGTGTGCGAAAGCCGCGCCGCCGGTTTTAACGACAAGGAAGTCGTTGAGATTGTTGAAAAGGCGCTCAAACTCAAGGCGAATCCATATGGTGGACTCGCCCCGGCGCTCCAGTCGCACTTGCGCGGTTCACGAAAGTAGTCGGAAACCTGCGCGCCGCAGAAAATGGGTTCACCAAGAAAAGGGACAACTTTGACTATCAAATATTTCTGCCCGAAGTGCCACAAGTGTTTCGTGGAATGGGGGGCCAAGAAGACTGGGTTTAAGTGCCTGGCGTGCAATGGCGAAGATCTGAAGTTGCTGGATGCGGCAGAGTTGCTTCAGTCCGCCAACAAGACGAAGCTTAAGAAGGGCGCGCCCAAGATACACCAACCTGTTCCCATAGGCGACGCCTTCAACGCGGCCGCCGGCATTAGTGATGCGCCTATGGATGACGACGAGTTTGAGGAGGGCGAGACCGAGGGGGTGGAAGATGTGATCGAGGGTGTGGACGAATTCGGTACCACTGAAGAGGTAATGCCCCTTATATTCTGAGGCGATAATGTTCGTTGCTTCAAGGCCTCTCTTGCGTCGGGCCGGTTCGGAAACAGTTGCAATTCACTGCTCGACATAGGAGACTTTGTGACTATGTTCGCATTGTCGTTGGTTCTTACGGTTGTTCCCCTGGCGGTGTTTGTGTGGCTCGCGGTGAGGTGCCACACGGGCTTTCCCGACAGAGTGGCCTCGCACTTCGACTTCACGGGAACGCCCGATGCCTACATGGGCAAGAAGCCGTTCTTCATTCTCATGGTCTCATTGGCCGCCGGTCTGACGGTCCTTTTTGTGGGACTCGCCTTCGTGGTCAAGGCGGCAGTCCTCGGCGCTGACAATCCGCCCATCAACCTGATCAACAGGGACTACTGGTTCGCGCCGGAGCGCAAAGAAGCCACCGCCGCCTTTCTCGCGGCATGGGTGTGCCTGCAGGGGGCGGGCATCATGTGGGTCGTGTTGGATGTGTTCTGGCAGGCAATCCAAATCAATCTGGGCAAAGCGAAGAAGATGAAGTTTCGCGGCCTGTACGCGTTCCTGGCGTTCATGGCCTTGTGGATTGCCATCGCGCTCGTCAGGTTTGGCCATGGGTGAGCGTGACCCATCGGGCATAATGGTGCAAGAAACGGGAAACGTCCACAATTCTACCACCTAGTTTTCCACCTTCAAGACCACACTTGAAACGTCGTTTGTACTGTACGGAAGTTTCCCCGCCACCGCAATATCGGCTCGGAATACTCCCTCCTCTATGTCAGTATATGATTTCAGATGCACCTCTAGCAGTGTCACGACTAGATCACGATTTATCGCTCCTCCTCAGTCTACCGCCGTTTGCGGGACTCCCCTTGGGTAACTCCGGAGAACCGCTTGAAGGCCCCCAGGAAGGCAAACTCGCTCCTGTAGCCCACCAATTCGCCGATTACACTTTGCGGCACACCGTGCAGAATCAACAGTTCCTGCGCGCGCACCATGCGCAACCGAATCTCCCACGTCATCAGGTATATTTTGAAGCGCTTCTGCACCATGCCGGAGGCCAATCTGACGAAGCTCCGAAGCATGCCGGATTTTAACGGGTTGCGAGGGCCGACAGGAAAGCAGGCTATTTCCATACCTCTGCAAGTTGTTTGATGTCCAGATAAACCTCGTGCTGGTCGGCGTAACTGGCATCCAGCACCAGGGGCTTATCAATGGATTCTAAACCCTTCAGGGACATATCAGTCCTGCTCAACGGCACCTGCATTTCTCGGGTGGGCTGGCCTGGGGCGCTCAGCAGGACCATGCCAAGACGGGTGCCCGCTTTTTGAATCGCCGTGGAAATCGTTGGATCGTCAGCCGTATTCAGCGCAAAATGGAGGTTCTCCGCCCCCGTCTCCTCAATCAGCGCA
>CAIUWO010000567.1 GCA_903902895.1 Candidatus Hydrogenedentota bacterium
GCGGGAAAGGGGGTTGCCGGCGGCAATGTAGACCAGATTGGACACCCCGCTGCCCTCGCCAGACCGGGGCAGGCCCAGCAGTTCCGAATCGACCACCCGCGCCGCAATGACCGGCTTGGACAGGGACCCGCGGCGGCAGGCGTCAATGGACCCGACAAAACCGGCCGTCACCACCGCGTCCACCTTCGGGGCCGAGAGCAGTTCGTCCATGGTCCGGCGAATGCCGGAAAGCGTCCAGTCCCCCTGCCGCTGCTCAAAACGCACGTCATAGGACTGGCCCAGCATTTCTATCACCTCGGCCTTAAACCGCTCAACCGTGTCCCCGCGCCGGGGCGCGCCGTCCAGCAGCAGCCCCACCGTCATGACATGGAGGGGTGCGCCCGCTTCCTGCACGGGCTCGGCCGCCTGCGCCGTAAAGGCGGCACAGGCTGCGAAAAGAACGGCGAAACATGCCACAATACGCGACCCAACCATGGGCAATATCTCCTGATTAACGTCCCAATACCCCCAAGAATATACGCGAAACGGGGGGCATACTCCAGCGGACGGAAAATCCAGGCCGTTCGCGAAGAGTCTGCGTGACCTAATGTGCCGTCTAAAGTACAAAACAAAACGCATAACGGCGTGGCTTGCGCCATGGGAAGCCAGGAAATTATCTTGCGCGAAGGATGGAAGCCTTTGCTCGGGGGGATGCTGAATCGGGTGTTCCTAGAGATGAAGCGTCGTGATTATGCTCATCCATGCGCGGGTGTAGGTGCCGTGGGCGGGATAACGCTGGAACTCCACATGCCCATCCATGAACAGGGCGTTTCCGCCACCGGGGACATGGTTGAACCGCGCCGTATCCGGCGCCACCGTATCGAACAGACAGGAGAGCTGGCTCTGTGCCTGGGCGCCGGCGGCCGGATTGTTGATGTCGGTGATCATAAACCGCTCAACGCCCTCCCTGAGCCTATAGAGCGTGGTGGGGCCGTAGCTTTCGTGGTTAAACGTGACATCCTCGTCGTAGACGGCCAGATTGCCCTGTCCCGCCGCGAGAATCTTTCCCGCGAGGGCGGCCACAAAACTCGGAGACACATTAATGCCTATCCCGGACGGGTCCTCGTTCTCATCGTGTCCGGCGAGAATGAGGTCGCGCGCGCCGCGAAATGTCCACGGAATGTACTGGTATGAAAGCGGGCCAACGGCACACAGGTCATACGGTCGGTTCGGGTCTTGGCCCAGATTCCAGACTCCCTTGTCTACGTCATCGGCGTCCGCATCGGAAGGGCAGACAAGAACATTGACGTCCGACAGATACTCCGGATACAGGGACACCATGTCCGGAAAGAACTCACTGTTGGCCCCCCCGTTAATCGTGTCGCAGGGCAGGTCCACTGTCCGATGCCTTTTCAGTGAGGGAAACATGCCGCCCTGGGCCTCGGAGGCGTACATCTTGAAGACCAGGCCTATTTGCTTGAGGTTGTTCGCGCAGTGCGCGCGCCTTGCAGACTCCCGCGCGCGCGCCAAAGCCGGCAACAGAATGGCCGCCAGGATGCCGATGATGGCAACGACCACCAGAAGTTCGATGAGGGTAAACCCCATTTTTCGCATATTGTCAAATCCTTGCATGGTTGCGCTAAGTGATCCCGTGTTTTTGTAACTGTTTGTGTTTGTTGATATTACAACGGCATATCTGTTGAAAATAGCCC
>CAIUWO010000568.1 GCA_903902895.1 Candidatus Hydrogenedentota bacterium
CGGCCTACTTCGCCCGAACGGCCAGCTCTTCCTCCCCGTGCTGGCCGGATGGATGTTCTGGGCGGCGAAACGGCGCGGCCTCTCGCGCCGGGCGCTTCCCGCGGTCATCCTGCTGCTGGTCGGGGCCGCGGCAACCATTGCGCCGGTGTTCATCCGCAACTATCGGGTCACCGGTGATTTTGTCTTTATCTCATCCTACGGCGGGCTGAACTTCTACGTGGGCAACCATCCCGACGCGAGCCTTGTCGAGCCGCGCCTGCCGGAATTGAAGGAACTGGCCGGTGTCGAGAACTGGTCCTGCTTTGACTATCCGGCCATTGTGCGCGGCCTGGGCCATAAACTGGGGCGCGAACCGCTCTCTTTCTCCGAGGCAAACCGCTGGTTCTATCGCCAGGGTCTCCGGTTCATCTATGAGCAGCCCGCACAGTTCCTCGAAAACACCGCCAGGAAGGCCCTGCTCTTCTGGGGACCCAAAGAAGTGACCAACGACACCGTGCCCGAACTGGACCGGGCGCATTCGGCCGTGCTGAACCGTTTGCCCGGGTTCGCCTGCGCCCTGGCCCTGTTCCTTGCAGGAACAGGGTGCTTCTTCGCGGTCCGGCGCAGGGATGTCAACCCCGGCATGCGTCCCGGCGGGCGGGAGGGGGCGGTGGCCCTGCTGCTGTTTATCCTCGCCTATTTCGTGTCCGTCCTGCCCTACTTCATCGCCGGGCGTTACCGTATGCCCATCCTGCCCTTCATGCTTGCCTTCGGCGGATACGGCCTTGCCCAGGCGCTGCAATGGCTCGGCAAACGCCGCTGGGGCCATGCCGCCGCCTATGTGCTCGTGCTGGCCGCCGCGGGTGCGCTCACGTCTTGGAACGCCGCGGGATATGAAGCCTCGGCCGGCACCTGGCACCTGCGCCGGGCGCTCGCGTGGAGCGCGGACGGCCGTGACGACCGCGCCATGGAGGAATACCGGCAGGCCCTCGACAACGGGGCCGACGCCGCGCTCGTGCAGGTCAACATGGGCCGCATCCTCGTCCGGCAGGGTGACAGCGCCGGGGCGGTGGCGCTGTATGAGAAGGCGCTGGAGGTGAACCCCGGCAACAGTGTGGCGCACAACAATCTGGGTTATGAACTTTACCGCCTCGGCAGGACGGAGGACGCGGTGAAACACTACCGCGCCGCCATCGAGGCGAATCCGGTCTTTGCGCTGCCGCGCATCAATCTCGGCATGGCCCTGCTGGATGCCGGCGACGCCGGCGGCGCCGCCGGCCAGTTGCGCACGGCAACCGAACTGGAACCGGGCAACCCCGGCGCCGCCTACAATCTCGGCCGGGCGCTTGCGGCGCAGGGCGACGCCCGCGGGGCCTTTGACGCCTATTCGAAGGCGGTGTCGCTGAAACCCAATTTTGCCGAGGCGCACAACAATCTTGGCCTGCTGCTGGCAGGCGACGCCGCGGTCAAGTGCTTCCAGCGCGGCGTGGAGATTAACCCCGGCTTCACGCTCGCCTGGAACAATCTCGGCAACGCGCTGCTGGAAAAGGGCGACACCGCCGGCGCCGTGAAGGCCTACAACGGCGCGCTGGGGGCGGACCCGAAAGACCCCTTCGGCCATTACAATCTGGGCCGTGTTTACGACGCGCAGGGAAACCTGGACGATGCCGCAGCGGAGTACGGCAGGGCGGTCGAGGCCAACCCGCTGTTTGCCCTGGCATGGAACAATCTCGGCTATGTGCGCGAACGCCAGGGCAACACGGCGGAAGCGGAGACACAGTACCGAAAGGCCATCGGGGCCGACCCCGCGTTTGTGGCCCCCCGCACGAATCTTGGCCGCGTGCTGTGCGCCCAAAGCCGCGCCGCCGAGGCCGCGCCGGAATTGGACGCGGCGCTCAATCTCCTGCCTGCAGAAGACCCGGGCCGCGCTGAAATCGAAGCCCTGCGTGTGAACTGCGCGCCCGCGACCTGACCCGCCACGGCCAAAAAACGCGCCGTCGTCACCGGGAAACACGGGCGCAACGTCTCACGTCCGCCCGAGGCGGATTGCCTTGTCGGAAACCGCCCCGACGCGGGGACGGTCTGCCAATTCCGGCCTACTGACGCAGTTCCACGCTGTCCAGAAAAATCTCGGACGTGTCGGTGGCGTCGGACACGAAACCGAACCAGTCGAGCCGCTGAAATTCGGGACTGCCGCAGGATAGCCCCTCCAGCCGGACCGGGTCACGGCCGGGGAGAACCACGCTCAGGCTCCACTGGCCGGTGGCAGCCTTCCCCAAACCGCAGGTAATTTCCACGTCCATCCACTCCCCCGGCTTCCACGCGCCCACTTCGCGGCCGCCGACGGCCATGATCTTTCCGTCAGGCTGGAAGAACACGCCCGGGCCGACACGGTAGGGATCATGACCGTCGCGCCATTCGTGATAGAGGTACGCGCCGGGGGAAAGCTTGGCGGAGAATTTGGCGCCGGTCTTCCCGGAGCGCAGACCGGGCGAGAAAATGAGGTGGGGGTCATAGGCATGGCTGAGACCGGGGACGTCGGTAAAGCGCAGCACTTTGCCGTGGCCGGGGTCGGCGCATTGGGCCACGCGGATACGGGCGGTCTCGGTTTCGCCCGCGGTCTGCGCGCCGGGACAGAGGGCGTCCACGGGCAGGTCGTCGAAGTTGAGCGATATCTTGACCGGGTCGGAGGGCTTGGGCATGGGGGCGGCGATTCGGGTGACCTTTTTCGGCTTGTCCGTCCAGACGGTATCGCCGTAGAGCCCGGCCTCGCCCACGTCGATGGGCTTGAAGCCCAGGGCGAGCGCGGGTGATTCGGGTTTGAGCCGGTAGTCGCGGTGCTCGGGGTCCACGAAAAGCGGATCGGCAACCACGGAATGCTGGTCGAACCCGGCGGCCTGCCACTCGGCGAGGGACTTGCCGGCGAACTCCACATCCTGACCCGACGCGTCCCAGTACAGGTTGTTGTCCATCGCATACTTGCCGTTGCTCCAAGCGCTGCCGAGCAGGCGGCCGTTGTTGTAGTAGACGATGTTGCGCTCGAAGAAGAAGGAGGTGTGCTCCTCCTGCCGGGAGCGGATGATCTGCTCGTTGTGGGAGAGCGCGAAGATGTTGTTGACGATGCGGTTTTCCTTGCCGTAGTGCTGGTGGAATCCGCCGCTGCGCGTGTTGATGACCACGTTGTTTTCCAGCAGCACGTCCGTGCTGCCCTCGTCGGTGTACATGCCCCAGCCGCAGGAGACGGCGGGATTGGAGATGATGTCGTGGATGTAGTTGTTGCGCAGCACGGTGCCGGGCGAGATGCCCAGCGTGTAGATGCCGCCCATGTCGCTGAGCTGGCCCTTGCCCACGTCGTGGATGTGGTTGTATTCGGCGATGTTGTGGTTCGCCGAACTGGGGTCATAACCCCAGGACCAGCCGATGGACATGCCGGAATAGCGGAAGTCGCAGATTTCGTTGTGGCTGACTGTGTTGTTGGAACTGCGGCCAATCCACACGCCGATGGCGCCGCGGTAGATAAGGCCGCCCTCATGGAGGAAGCAGTTGTCGACGGTGTTGCCGCCCGAGATTTCGTTGTCCGACGCCGGATTGCCGGCCTCGCCCATGCGCACCGCGCCGCCGCCCAGATCACACAGCTCGGAGTGGCGCATCACGTTGTTCTGGCAGCCCGTGCGGAACCACACACCGTAGTTTCCGATATGGCCGATGAAGCAGTCCTCAATGACGCAGTTGCGCGCGCCGACGCACTCGAACGAGGCGGGCAACGTGGCTTCGGCCTGGCTGTCGGCGTGGCCCTGCGGCTCAATGGTTTCCCCGGCATAGCGCAGGTCGAGCCCGCGAAACGCGAGATGGTCGATGAACGCGCCTTCGGCGGGCCTGCCCTTCAGAAGGACCAGTTGTCGCGCCACGGGCGCGATGATCTGGGTGTTATCCAGGGTCTCGCCCGGCATGGGCATGTAGTAGACTTTGCCCTCCCTGCGGCGCAGGCACCATTCGCCGGGCTGGTCGAGGCCTTCAAGCAGGTTTTCCACGTAGTACCGCTGGTCCTGGTTCCAATAGGTGAAGCACCAGGGCGCGGCACCGGTGAACTCGACCGTGCGCTTTCCCTCGTCGTAGGACTTCACCCGGTGCAGGGACGTTTCCCACGAATGGAACACGACAAAGATCGCATCGTCCAGTCCGGCCCAGGGCTTGATGTCGCCCTCGCGACATTTGAGGCTCGAGGCGCTCTTGGCCTCGCCGCCCTTGCCGTCGGGCACCATGACCGCGCCATCCATGTAAAAGAAATCGGACTTTTCGGGATAGTCGCCAAAGGGGTGGGCGGCGTTGGGCGTGCGCGCGGGCATGCGGCGCGCGCCATTGACCCAGAGCGCGCCGAAGTCCCAGTTCCCGTTGGCGACATCGGGCAGTTCAGCCACCCAGCGGCCGTTGTCTTCCGTCCATCCGGTGATTCTGCGGCCGCTGTGAATCACGGGCCTGGGCTCTTCCGGGGCCGCTTCATAGGCGATGGTCGCATCGGCGGTGCCGGAGTCTTCGGGGGTAAACACGATGGGTTCGGCAATGAAATACTCACCGCCATGAATCAGCACGCGGACGGGTCCTGCGAGACCGCCCGGCTGCTGCCTGAGTTTGCGCACGGTGTCGCGCGCGCCGGCGATGGTGGTCAGCGGGCCGTCCGTGCCGGCGGGATTGGGAAAGTCGAGCCGGCCCGACCATGCATCATTGCCCTTGGGCGACACATGCAGGGCAAGTGTTTCGGCGGCAACGGGGAATGTGCCGGCGGCCAGCAACGCGACCAGGACAAGAACTTTTGAGCAACGCATAATCGTATCTCCCGCGATTCGGACTACCACTTCTTTTCTTCGACGGTGCCGGTGGGGCCACCGGACCAGTCGGCCCATTTTACATGCGGACCGGCCACGGTCACGCCGGGACCGACGTCCACTGAACCGGTCGCCACATAATACGCCTTCGCATGGGCATCGGGATAGATCTCAAGAAACCGGGTGTTCTCGATGCGGCACCCGCGCAGCAGCGCGACGAATTCGTGGTCGGCCGTGTCGAAGCCGTTGATGATGGTGCAGCCGCGGAAGATCTCGCGCGTGTCCGCGCCGTCCATCCAGAGCGTTCTGGTGCCCGTCGCGCGGATAGTGCAGTTCTCGTAGAGGATGTTGTCGCCGCCGCCGCATTCGATGACGGCCGCGCTGCGGTACACGCCTGCACCGGGATACTCGCGGTCCTCGAAGAGGCAGTCGCGGTATTGCGTCGCCTTTTCGGGCTCGGGTGATCCAAAACCGTGCACGGCGCTGCCGTAGAATGCGCAGTGCTCGTAGCGGATACCCGGCTTCTTCGTCCAGACGGAAAACATTGTGGTGCCCCATAGGGTACAGTCAACAAAACGGGTGTAGCCGCCGTCCCCGCTGTCGGCGACCACGCCGCAGCCGCCGTTGTTGATGAACTCGCAGTGCACGAAAAGCCCGTCGCGGCAGACCGAGTCCTCCGCCTCGATGTCGAGCCCTGAAGTGGGTGCCGAGGCGACGCCGCCGCGCCCGGTATGGTTGAATTGGGAGTTCACCACGGTCATGCCGCGACCGCCGACCCAGGACAGGCCCTGCCGGCCGTTGTACTCGCTGCGGATGTTGCGCAGCAGGTGCGGCGTGGGC
>CAIUWO010000569.1 GCA_903902895.1 Candidatus Hydrogenedentota bacterium
CAGCAGATTGCCCGCGGCCCCGGCCAGAAACAGGTTGTTTTGCGGGTCGCGGCGGGTCTCGATGAAGTTGGCGCTGCGCTCCAGCAGCGGCAGGTAATGGGCGATGGCGGCCGCATCGCGGCTGATCAACAGCAGTTCGGACTGCATCACCACGCCCGCCGCCGTGAACTCCATCCCCCAGTCATGGATGTCAATACGCCCGTCGCCCTGCTTGTAGTAGACCAGTGTGGGCGCGGCCGCGTCGCACAGGCACCCGTCCGGCCCCACCCAGTCCTTCTCACCCTTCCGCTGGCCGTCGCCGATATGCGAGAACCAAAGGTCCTGCGCGTTCTGCACGAAGGTCGTGTACGGCTCCGTGAAGAACGGCAGCGAGCAGTAGGTGGGCCCGTAGCTGTTCTGAATCCACCACGCCCCCCACGTGGGCCCCTCCACAAACCCGTTCCAAGCCGGGGTATACAGCATCGAGATGTTCTGGTACTCCGGGCTGGGATAAAACAGCCGCGCCGAAGTGTCCAGCAGCTGCAGGTAATCTGCGTCGCCCTCGCCCTGGTAATAGTTGCCGTCGAAGCGTTCCGCCGCGGAGGCGAAGCCCGCTGCGGCTGCGCAGGCCACCAGCACGGCGGCGATAAGACAAGCGTGTTCGCGTGATGTTTCCATAAAGCCCGTCATTCCTTCCTTCTGGAAAATGTGGGACAGCCGCCCTCGGCTGTCAGTCCGTGACACCATACAGCCCGCCGACTCAGGGAAATCCGACGACCTCCACCTGGCTGTGCTTCTGCCGGGCCTCGTCCACATACTTTTCGAGCTGGGCGGCCACGTCATCGGCAATCCAGTCCGACCCGCACTGCGCGCAAACGGTGGCGGGCACGTGACGAACCACCACGACTCCATGCCCCAGTTCCACTGAAAAGGTGGTTTCTCCGGGGCGTTTCTCGCCGCCGCACAACGGGCAACTGTCTTCGGCTGTCGTTTTCATTTTCTCTTCCTCGTCCGGAAATCTGCCTCGAAGTATTCCGGCGACGGTTCATAAACCGTGATTATACTGGCCACGCCCAGTGCGTCATTATAGGCAACAACCACATGAAGGGGGCGCATTTCAATCCAGCCCAGAACAAGCGCGCTCGGCAGGGGATTGTCCTGGGGATAGTCCGCTATGCGCGTGCCGCTCAAAAGGGTTTCCACAACCTCAGACCTGTGTATGCCGCGTTCCAGCATCCGTTCCAACGCATGTCGCTGCCATTGTATCTGCCCCCGGAAAACGGCGCTTCTCAGGCTGACCATGTCTATGGAGGGACTGTCCAAGAAAAAACGCTCCTTTAATTCGCTCTTACGGAATTATCGGCTTCCCCCTTCCGCCGCGCAACAATTTCCCCCGTGTTCGGAGCGCACCGTGTCACCCAGCCTCGTCCCGCGTGATGTTTTGACGGGACCGCAGTATTGTTTTGCGTATTGAGCCCGGTTTCGTGGGCGTGTTCATCTCGGCCGCTGACCCGGGGGGCCGATATACATAAAAAACGCCGGTGTGCGATATGCCCTTTCGGGCGGCGCACACCGGCGTTCTTGTTTTGGTGGCTACTCCTGCTCCGCCTTCTTCGCCTCATGCTGCTTGCGGATGTACTCGATTGTCTTGGTCAGCCCGTCCTTGAGCGAAACTTCCGGCTTCCAGCCAAGCACTTCGGCCGCGCGCGCGCCGGTGATGAAAATCTTCTCGACCTCGCCGGGACGCTTGTCCTTGAGCACGGGCTTTCCGGAGAATCCGGTGATCCCCCGGATGATGTCGTACAGGTCCTTGACCGAGGCTGCCTTGCCCGATCCGAGGTTGATCGTGGCCCCCGTGCCCTTTTTCAGCGCCAGCATGCAGCCGCGCGCGATGTCGCCCACGTACACGTAGTCGCGCAGCATCGTGCCCTGGCCGTAGAGCGTGGGTGCCTTGTCCTCCAGCATGAGCCCGGCCAGAATCGAGCATACACCCGCCTCGCCGTGGGGGCTTTGGCGCGGCCCGTACACATTGGGGAAGCGCAGAATCGTCGCGGGCAGCTTGTACATGCGGCTGTAAAGGCCGATGTAGTTCTCCACGCAAAGCTTGCTCGTGCCGTACTGCGACTCGGGCAGAGGCGTGCAGCTCTCGTCGGCCGGCAGCTTTTCCGGGGACCCGTAGATCGCGCCGCCGGTGGAGGCGAAGATGAACTTCTTCACGTTTGCGGCCACGCACATTTCCAGCAGGTTCAGCGAGCCGCGCACGTTCACGTCCGCGTCAAAGATCGGATCCGTCACGCTGCGCCGCACGTCTATCTGCGATGCGAAATGGGCGACGATTTCGGGCTTCTCGTCCTCAAACACATCGGCCAGCTGGGCGGAGCGGATGTCCAGTTCGTAGAACTTCGCCTTCGGGTTCAGGTTGTCCTCGGAGCCCGAGGAAAGATCGTCCACCACCGTCACCTGGTGGCCGGCGTCAACAAAGGCGTCCACCACGTGGGAGCCGATAAAACCGGCGCCGCCTGTCACCAATATCTTGCTCATCGAATCAAGTCTCCCTTGCCGCGCGGCTCGGCGAATCGAAAAGATTCGGCTCTGGGTTTCTCACGCGCGAACCCCTATGGTACCGGAGATCCGCGCTCCAAGTCCATTGCGCGCCCGGGAACTTCGCGGCGTGGGCGGTGTTACACTCCGTGTGAACACAGCAACAGCCGCATTTGTCATGGGCGCCTTTCTATCATGAACAGAACCATATTGATGCTTTCCGCGCTGGCCGTCCTGCTGGGCGGCGCCGCGGCGGTCCAGTCACTGCGCGCGCACAAAGCGATCGCGGCCGGCGACGGTCTGCGCCGCGAACTGGCTGCGGCGAAGGCGTTGCTGACGGCGCAGGAGGCAAGGAAAGAAGACGACGCCTCCGAAATGGATGATGCCGCCGCCGAGATTGACGCGGCTGCGCTTGGCGGCGCACCGGACGAATCGGCCGACAAAAAGCAGGAGGACAATCCGCTGATGGCCTCCTTGATCGACCTCGCCGTGCAGTCGATGCTGAGCGAAGCGGAGGACAAAGACGGTGGCGCCGTTCTGGCCAAGTCCAAGAAGAAGGACAAGGACGGAAAGGGCGGCGGGGCCTCATCCATGCTGACGCCCGAAGAGCGCAAGCAGCGGCGTGCGGAAAAGAAGGAGGCCCGTGGCGGCGGCACCGGCGAATCGGCAAGACTGGTCAACCAGGCGGCCAAGCTCATGAAGACCGGCAATTTCGGGGAGGCGCAGGCACTGCTGGAGCAAAGCCTTGCCGCCGACCCGGCGAACCGTCAGGCATGGAAAACGCTGGCCTCGCTGCAGCGGCAGACCGGCATGGCCGGCGAGGAACTGCAAACCTACCAGGACTGGATGGCGGCCATGCCCGACGACGCGCTGGCGCGCTATCTTGCCGCGGGGGCCTTCGCGCGCAACGGCATGGACTCCGAGGCCCGCCAGTATCTGGCGGACTTTCAGGACATGAGCCAGGGCGATATCAGGGCCTATCCCATGGCCGCCGAGATGTACCGGCAAATGGGCATGCGCGCCGAGGAGGGCAACGCCCTGCGCCAGTGGGTGGATGCCGTGCCCGACGCGACAGACGCGCGCCGCCTGATGGGCGACTACTACCGCCGCGCGGGCGACACCGGCGCGGCCCTCGCCGAATACCAGACACTGGCCGCGCTGCAGCCCAACAGCCCCTCGGCCTACGTGCAGATGGGAAACGTCTACCGGCAGACCGGGCAGTATGCGGCCGCGGTCACCCAGTACCAGACGGCGCTGGACCTGCGCCCCGGCAACACCGCGACGCTGGGCCACCTGGCCGACGCGCAAAGGCTTTCGGGCGACCTCAACGCGGCGGCCGGCACCTACAGCCAGCTAATCACGCTTGAGCCCGGTTCCCAGGCGGCCGCCGCCGCGGCGGCAAACCTGCGCCGCATCGAACGCCAGCTCAACCCGCCCGCCCCGCGCCCCCCGGCAAAACCTTAGCCCGCATATCTCGCCAGTTTCCACCACGCCTTCGCCAGACCGTGCCGACGCTGCGCATGTAATCTAGGACAGGACCACAGGACACTCCGTCATTGCGAGCGGAGCGAAGCAATCTCTTTCTCGCGAATGACTTGCCCTGTCAGGGCCGTTGTTTCAAGAGATTGCTTCGTCGGACTGTGTCCTCCTCGCAATGACGTGGTGAGATGTGCGGGTTAGCGGGAAGGCCATAACACGTGGGTCCCGAAATGGCCGCCAAAGTCATCGGCGGAAGCGGCGCACCCCTCTCGGGCACCAGCTCCTCTTCGGCCCCGAAGGGGTCGAACAATAATAGCCACGGGTGGAGCGAAGTTTACCCGCCTTTGGCGGGCGGAACCCGTGGTCAATGGGGGGATATTCTTCCGTCCCCGAAGGGGGCGAACACCGGCTGCGGTCAGGCCTGCTTGCCTGCGTCGGCACCCAGCTCCTTGACGTGCTCGCTCTCGCGCTTGAGCTCGCGCAGGCTCATCTTCTCGGTCGACAGGCACCACAGCCCCACGGCGACCACGGGGATCAGGTTCAGCAGGTGCGCCAGAATGGCCGTGGCGCGCGCAACGTTCATGTCTATCCCCGGACTCACCAGCAGCAGCCCCGCCACAATGGCCACGTGGAACGGGCCGACGAAGCCCGGCGGGCCGGGCACGCTGATGAAGACCGCGAGCAGCGACAGGGTGACGAAGGGCGCCGTCCAGGGCAGGTCGAGGTGCATGCCCTTGAACATGGTCCAGTGCGTGGCCAGGAAGATGCCCCACAGCAGCAGGCTCACCAGCACAGCCCGGCCCAGGTGGGCCGGCTTGCCCATCGCGGACATGCCTTCGGTGAAATGCCCGACCAGTCCGGCAGCCTTCTTGGCCAGCTTCCTGGAGAACACGCCCACGATGCGGTCACTCCAGCGCACGGCCCGCTCGCGCTGAAAATACACCAGGAACATGCCGCCGGTCAGCACCATCATCCCGAGCGCCACCATTTCCGCGGCGCGGCGCACCAGCAGCTCGGAAATCTCGCCCGAATAAAGGTTCTGCAGGTCCGCCGGCAGCCGTATCGCGTGGGCCGGATGAAAGGTCGCCACGGTCAGTCCGAGCACGGCGACCAGCCCGGCCATGTCGGTCACCCGGTCAATCGCCACAAAGGCAAAAGTCTTGCTGAAGGGGATGCCCGTGCTGCGGCTCAGCACGATGGCGCGTATGGGCTCGCCCATGCGCGCGGGCAGCACGAAATTGGCGAGGAACCCTATCTGCGTGGCGCTGAACATGCGGGCAAAGGAAACCTTGCGGTCGCTGCAGACGATGTAGTGCCAGCGCCAGATGCGCACGACAAAGGAAAGGAAAACCAGCCCCACGCAAACGGCCATCCAGCCCCAGTTGGCCGAGCGCACGGCGGTGAGCACGGCCCCCCAGTTGGTGTCCTTGAACAGCCACCAGACGAGCACCGCCCCGAAGACCAGGCCAAGCGTGATTTGAATGCGGCGTTGCATGGGTGTGGTTCTTTTCACTCCTTCGCGGCGGGGCCGGCGCGCGGAATTGCGCGTGCGCGAGTATAGCATATCCGCCCCGGAGCGCGCCCCGACGGCCTTGACAGGCGCATGCCGCGGGGCCATAATCACGCCCGTGCAGAAGACCGGCAGTGGGTTGGCCGTCATTCGGAAAGGCCGCGCGCATGATCAAGCTTCCACCCATACAGATTAGGCTTTCCCGCAGACAGCAGTGGCTGCTCGCGCTGGCGGTGCTGCTGGCCTCGCTTCAGATGGTGATCGGGCTGGCCGTTTTCGCCAAACGGGTCTCCGCCCCGCCACCGCCGGCCATTGCATGGTCAAGCCCCAACCTCCTGGTGGACCGCCCGCGCCTCGACGCCGCCAAGACCGCCGTGCAGAAGAACGACCCAATCCTGACCCCGGCCTTTCAGGACCTCGTGCGCACCGCCGAGGGCATGCTGGCCGAGCCGCCCAACCCCATCGCGGGCGACCTCATGGTGCCGGGGTTCTACACCGCGGGCAAGGAGATCCAGCAGCGCATCACGCGGCAACTGCGCGGCGACGCGCGCAGGGCGCACGCCCTGGCGCTGGCTTACGCGCTGACGGGGCGGAAGGAGTTCTGCGACAAGTCCCGGGCCATTCTCTTTGCCTGGATGAATTCGCTGAAGCGGCCGTTGAACGGCGGCCACTGGTGGGAAGTCTTCTGGCTCGGCCACCGGGGCGACACCCCGCTGGTCATCGCCTACAGTTTCCCCTCGTTCCTCTTCGCCTTTGATTTGCTCAACGGTGAGAACGCGCTCAGCATGGGGGAGAAGGCCGCGTTCCGCGCATGGCTGCGCCCCTATGTGGACTACCATCTCGGCGAGGTGCTCTACAAAAACAACCACCACAACTGGCAGGTGCTGTTTCTCCTCTCCGCGGCGCAGGTGCTCGAGGACGCCTCGCTCTTTGACCGCGCCGTGAACTACTACCGCAACGGTCTCACCGGCCAGATACGCGGCGACGGCGCGCTGCCCCGCGAACTGTGGCGCAAGGAGAAATGCGGCAGTTACACGCTCATGGCGCTGGAGGCGATGGTGCAGGCGGTGCACATCGCCGAACAGCACGGCTACGGGGACCTACGCGGGCTGCGCTCCAAAAAGGGAGGCACCCTGGAAAAGGCGGTGGGCTTTTACCTTAAGTATCTGGAAGACCCCGTGGCCTGGGCCAAGAACACCAACTCAGCAACGCTCAACGCGCCCAAAGATCCGTCCGACTGGGGCTACATGCTCGAAGTGCCCTATTTCTGGTGGCACAACGACAGCTACCTGCCCTGCATGAAAAAGCGTCCCTACTGCTACGCCGTGGAACGCTGTTACACACTGGATTTCGCAACCCTGCTCTTCGCCGGACGGTGACCATTCCCCGTCATTGCGAGCCCCGGACCGCCTACGGCGGCGATTCGCGGCAGAAAGGCCACCAGGGGACTGGCTCCCGTTTCCGCCCATGGCCAGAGGGCGGCAGCACCAGCGCGTATCGGAAACGGGTGCCTGTACCCGAGTCACTACCGCCTGGGTCTTCGCGAGCCCGGGTACAGCCACCATTTCCAACACACCGACTTGATGGTATACTCCGGGCCACTACTTGGAAATGGTGGCAGTCCC
>CAIUWO010000570.1 GCA_903902895.1 Candidatus Hydrogenedentota bacterium
AGCTTCCCCGCGCGCGGCGACATGCCGCCCCTGGAAATGTTCTGGTATGAAAACGGCCAGAAACCGCCGCGCCCCGACGGCGTGCCCGACAGCCAGAAACTCGGCGACGGCGACAACGGCGCGCTCTACATCGGCGACAAGGGCATCCTGACCACCGGCGAGTACGGCGGCGACGCGCGGTTGCTGCCCGACGAGAAAATGAGGGACTACACCCGGCCCGTCCAGACCATCGAGCGCGTGCAGGGCGGCAACCACTACCGCAACTTCGCCGAGGCCTGCAGGACCGGCAAGCCGGCCGTGTCCAGCTTCGACTACGCCGCGCCCTTCACCGAGATGCTGCTCTTCGGCAACATCGCCGTGCTGGCCGGGAAGAAGGTCGAATACGACCGTGAAAAGATGCAGGTCACCAGCGACCCGGCCATGAACAGCCTCCTTACCAAGGAATACCGCAAGGGCTGGGAACTGCCGGTGTGACAAACGTGCAGGATGCTTGACCTGGCGCAAAGCGCCAGGGAGCGAGGGGGATTTGGCGCGACCGCTGTCCGGGCTAGAGACCGTGTGCTTCCAGCAGCGCGCGGTCGTCGAGGAGGGATTCGGGGACCGAGTCGGCGACGACCTTGCCGGCATCCAGCAGGACGACGCGGGTGCAGAGGTGGCGCACCAGATCAAGGTCGTGGGTGGCGATGATTTGAGTACGGGCGAACGCTTGGAGCAGGGCGATCAGTTCGCGGCGGCCGCGGGGGTCAAGGTTGCTGGTGGGTTCGTCCAGGGCGAGGAGCCGCGCGTCCATGGAGAGCACCGTGGCGAGGGCCGCGCGCTTCTTCTGGCCGATGCTGAGGTGGAAGGGGCTCTTGTGCTTGAGGTGATCGACGCCGACAGTCTCCATGGCGTTGTCAACACGCTGCCGGACCTCGGCCTCGGGCAGGCGCATGTTGCGCGGGCCAAAGGCGACGTCCTCACAGATGGTGGGGCAGAACAACTGGTCATCGGGATTCTGGAACACCATGCCGACTTTGCAGCGAAGAGCGGCCAGATTGCCGCTGCCCAGCGTTTCTCCGAACACGCGCACGGCACCCTTTCCGCGCAGGATGCCGTTGAGATGCAGCAGGAAGGTGGACTTGCCTGCACCGTTGGCGCCGATGAGGCCCACCCTCTCCCCTTCCTGGACAACCAGGCTTATCCCGTACAATGCGGCGGTGCCGTCGGGGTAGTCATAAAACAGTCCGTCAATGTCGAGCGCCGGAACCGCGTTCATGGGAGGGCAACCCGCAGCGCCAGAAAGACGGTCAGTGTGCAGGCAAGGAAGACACGGTCGGTGCGGGCCAATGCGGCGGGCGTTTCGGCGGCGGGCATGCCGCCGTTGAACCCGCGCGAGGCCATGGCGAGATAGACGCGCTCGCCGCGCTCGTAGCCGCGCAGAAAGAGCGACCCAATCATCCGGCCGATGACCGGGGCGTGCCACAGCCAGCGTCCCTGAAAGCCGCGCGCGTCGGCGGCGCGTTTCATGCGCAGCGCCTCATCGCGCAGGACGAACAGGAAGCGATGGCAAAAGCCAAGCAGCAGCAGGAAGATGCGGGGGCAGCGCAACTGTTCGAGCCCGCGCAGCAACAGGGGAAACGGGGTGGTTTCGGTGAGGAGCGTGACCAGTCCCACGCCCAGCACGGCCTTGGCCGTGATGTTCCACAGCACAAGCAGCCCCGAGTTGGACACGCGCAGTCCGCCGATACCGAGGCTGTAGCCGCCACCAACGGAATCAGGATGCAGGAAGGGAATAAATGCGGCGCACAGGAGCACCATGGGCAATGCCACCAGCAGGCGGCGCGCCAGGATACGAAAAGAGACGCCCGAAAGGGCCACGGCGGACACCAGCACGAGGAAGTAGGCGCCGAAGGCGGCGTATTTTGGGGCCGGGGTGGACACGCAGATGATGAGCGCGGCGCAGACCGCGATGAGTTTGGTGCGCGCATCGAGGCGGGCGGAGAAACGGGAGTTCAGGGGAATCATGGGCGGGAGCCTTCGCGCGGACCAGGGTCGGCGTGGACAGCTTGTCTTCTTGCCCGGATGAGGCGGGCGAGAATATAGCCCACCGCAAAGGCGCACAGGGTGCCGACGAGACCGGCAGCGGCGGTTGCCGCCGGGCCACCGCCCAGTTTGTCCACCACGTAATCAGGCATGAGCGCATGGCGCCAAAGCGGCGCGCCCTCGCCCTTTTCAAGGAATCCCTTGTCCTCGGCGACACGTTCCAGCCCGTCGGGTGAGGAGGATGCGTAGGGCGACACCAATACGGCCATACACAAGGCCACGAAAAGTGCAAGCGCCGCGAAAATCCAGAGGCGCCCGTTCATGACGGTGTTTCCGTTGCGGGCGGCGAGGCGGCCGGCATCCGCCATTCGCCCACGACATCGGGGCGGGCGGCGAGAATGACCGACAGCGTGGCCACCGTGATGAGCGCCTCGCCGATACCGATAAGCGCATGCACCCCGGCCATGGCCGGCAGGACCATTCCCATCGGGACCGTTCCCGACAGGGCCAGTTCCACCGCACAGGCCGAGGCGGCGGCCACCACGGAGAACCAGGAGGCCAGCGCGGCGGCGAACAGAAAGGTGCGACGCGATTCGGGCAGCAGGCCCTTGACCAGCCGGAACAGTGCATACCCCCCCACCCCGCCGGCCACGCCCATGTTGAGCATGTTCACGCCAAGCGCGGTCAGACCACCGTCGGCAAAGAGCAGGCACTGGATGACGAGCACGGCGGCAAAGACCAGGCAGCCATTGAGCGGCCCCAGCAGCACGGCGGCGAGCACGGCGCCCAAGTAGTGGCCGCTGGTGCCCATGGCCACGGGAAAATTGAGCATTTGCGCGGCGAAAACAAAGGCGGTGGTCACGCCCAGGAGCGGCACCTGCCGCTCCTCAAGGGTGCGGCTGGAGCGCCTGACCGCCAGCGCCAGCACGGCGGCGGACAACCCGTAGCCCGCCACGGCCACGGGCGCGCTCAGAAAACCGTCCGGTATGTGCATCAGTTCGCCATCCTGGGAATGCTGCTCCGAGTGGTAATATTAACTTCGTGAAAATAATACCACACTTTGGCGGGTAGAATCTGCCGCGCTCCGGAAGGCGAAACGGCGGGGTGTGCGGAGGGTAAACGCAAGGCAACATCCCCCTAAATCCCCCTTCGAAGGGGGACTTAAGACACAGTCACACCTAATGTTACGCATGCAGCCCGGGTCTTGGACGGTCCCTGTTTAGCACGATTACCCCGCGAAGCGCCGACACCCTGACCCTGCCCGTTGCCTCTCACATGTCGTCGTGGTGCAAGCCCGGATAGGCCAGCGCGGCGGTGAACACATCGACCCGCAGCGCCCCGGCCCGTTTGAGCATGCGGGCGCATTCGGTGACGGTGCCCGAGGTGGTGACCACGTCGTCGATGAGCAGCACGGTTTTCCCCTTCACGGCGTCGCCGACGACGGCAAAGGCGCCACGCACGTTGGCGGCGCGGTCGGCCGGGCCCTTCAACCGGCTCTGTATGCGGGTCGGGCGGATGCGCAGCAGGGACTGGTCTATTTGCGCGGCCGGAAACACGGGCAGTATGCGCTCCGCCAGCAGCAGCGACTGGTTGAATCCGCGCTGGCGCAGGCGCACTGTGTGCAGGGGCACGGGCATGATTAAGTCGTACTCGTCCACCGGCATGCGCTCTGCGGCGAATTCGGCCATGGCCGTGCCCATCGGTATGGCGAGCCTCCGGCGGCTGCGAAACTTGAACAGTTTCACCGCCTCCATCATCACGCCGTGGTAGCGCGCGATGCCATAGACGCGGTCGATGTGTTTGTTCGGCTTTTCCCGGCAGTCGGCGCAGGGGAAATCGGGGGCGTTGCCCAGCGCGATCATGCGCTGGTGCGGGCGTCCGCAAAGGGTGCACAGCGGCGGCTCGACCCAGGGCGCGCCTGCCCAGCACTCCGGGCAGAAGAAACCGTTCTCCTCGGTGAGCATGCGCCCCTGGCAGTTCCGGCAATAGACGGGCAGGAAGAAATTGCGCAGCGCCAGCGCCCAGTCGGGACCGACCACGCGCTCCATCCAGCCGCGTTCCGCGGTCCGCGTGTCAGCGTTTTCCGCCATAGAGCCGCGCCGCGTTGTCGTGCAGCAAAGCCTGCGCGGCGTCGCGCCCGCCCCCGGCCGCCGCGATTTCCCCCGCCAGCGTCCCGCGCACAAACAGCGCGGACCCGGCGGCCATCTCCACGCTGGTGGCATCGTGCGCGCACATTATTTTATGCATGGGCACATAGCCGAGCCACATGCGCATGGCGTTGCCGTAGAAGGCGGGGCTTAGCACCGCCTGCCAGCAGGAGTCGAGATAAACACTGGGCAACTGCTTGGCCAGGTGGCCCGACTCTGCCAGGAAGGGCCAGCAGTGCAGCAATACCAGCGGCATGTTGGGATAGCGCTTTGCCAGCGCCTCCAGCGGCAGCGGCGATGACTGGGCGAGGTTGTTCGTGCCCACGTGAACCTGGTGAGGCCAGTGCCGGTCGTGCGCCTGCTTGCAGCACTCGTGGATCACCCAGTCCTGAAACGCGCGCTCCTCGTCGGGCGTCAGGCTGCCGCGAAACTTCAGCTCCCCGTCGGCGCGGTGCTGAAAATCGAGCGGACGCTGATAGGCCTGCAACTGTTTGATGCCCACGGCCCCGCCGTCGTGCGCCCGGTCCAGGATGCGGCCGATAAACTCGCGCCATGATTTTGCGTCGGCGGGTTCCACGCCCGCCATGTCCGCCAACTGGTCGCGGCGCGGACTCTTGTCTTTCCAAAGTTCAAGCAGGGGGTCAATGCGCATGACGGTGCGCAGATAGGCCTTTTCTTTGGCCGCGCCACTCTCGTCGTCGTCCCGGCTGTAAAACTCTGGATGAACCGCCCGGACCAGCCCGTCGAATCCGGCCCTGGCCATCGCCTGCGGATGCCACGCATGGATATCACCATAAACGACAGCAACGCGCCGGTCCGCCTCGGCCCAGGCATCCTGCTCGAAGGTGGTGATGTCGACGCCGTGCAGGGCCTGAATTCCCCGCGCGGTGCAGCGGAACACGCCCGTGAGCCGGTGTCTTTCGAGCAGCGGCTTGACGGCGGCAAAGGCTGCGGCGGGGTCCTCCTCCCACCAGGCAAAGAAATCCTTCTTGCCTGCGGCGTTCACCGCCCCGTTCGGGTCCGACCCGCCCGCGTTCAGCCAGCCCCAGCCATAGGGGTCCAGCACCAGGTCCCAGACCGTGACACGCCGCGTGGGCAACGCCCCCGCCAGCACGTCCGCGCGAAACCCCTCATCCACCGTGCCCAGTGCCAGGATGCTGCCCCAGTGCTCATGGCCGCAGAAATTGGGAATTCCGGAAAGGTCCAGAGCCTTCGGCCGCGCATCCGTGCCCACAGAACCCTGCTCTTCCGCAGCGGCAATGATTCCGACCGAGGCCCCCGTGGCGCCCACAACGGCGGCCTGCCGCATGAAATCCCGGCGACC
The DNA here is from genome assembly GCA_903902895.1 of Candidatus Hydrogenedentota bacterium. Classification (GTDB taxonomy): domain Bacteria; phylum Hydrogenedentota; class Hydrogenedentia; order Hydrogenedentales; family CAITNO01; genus CAITNO01. Next base: position 5,494 of record CAIUWO010000570.1, read on the forward strand.
CACATTTTGCTCAGTCATGACAGTCTCCCCGGCCGCGTCTGGGCCGCGTTGCATGATAAAGAGCGTAATCGACACCCCCGCGCGACTGCAAACGCAGCGCCCGCAAGGGTCGGAAAAGTGAATATCCCCGCTCAGACGGCGTCTTGTATGGGTGAAGCCGGCGCCGTCAAACAGACCGGCCAAAGGATGGAGACGCGAAATGAAGAACAAACGGATGACTCTCGGCGGGTTGCTGGCCTGCCTGACCCTTATGGGATGCGCGACCACCCCGGTGCAGCAGGGGGCGTTGGGTCTTGGCGCCGTGGGCGCCGGCGCGGGCGCCATCATCGGCAGCACCACCGGCCACGCGGGCGAGGGCGCGCTGATTGGCGCCGGTGTGGGCGCGCTGACAGGGGCGTTGGTGGGCGACGCGATCGAGCATTCGACTCCCCCGCCCCAACCGGTTTATTATGCCCCCGGCCCGCCGCCGTCCCCGCCGGTGGTTGGCTATTGGCAGACGCGGGTGGTCACCGGTCCCACAGGGGAACGCTATGAACAGCGCGTCTGGGTCACCCGATGAGAAAAAACCGCTTCCGGGCCTGTCGTTCCTGACACGGCGCGGCTGGCGGATTACGGGCTTTGTGTCGGTTGCCGCCTCCGCCGTGATGGCATGGACCGGCGTTGCCTTCATCAGCGCGGGCTGGCCCTGGCTGGCCCTGCTCGCGTGGTGGGGAACCGTGGTCGTGCTCGTGGCGGTGGCGGTCTATACCGTGCTGCTTGACCTGCGCTTCACCCAACTCCATTACGTGCTGGCCGAGCGCGAGATATTCCTGGACACCCTGGGCAGCGAGGAGTTCCGCAGGGAAATCCGCCGGGTCATGGCGAACACCCCGGCTGCGGAGGCGTCGGGAGAGAAGCGCGCCGGTTCCGCCCCGCCGGAAGACCCCCCGGGGAATCCCTGAAAGTTCGGGAACGCGCGCACGTCCAAGACCCGCCCTGTTTGCCCCCGGACGGCCACTTGTGCTTTCATTAGGCCGCAGTCTTTGTGACTGTCTAAAGGAATCCATATGAACATTCGGTCCTGGCTCCCGTGGTGCTGCCTGTTGCTTCCGGTAACGGCCGTGCTCCTTTCCCTGTCTGCCTGTTCCGCCCCGAAGTCCGAAACGCCCAAGACGGCGGAGGCCACCGCCCAACCCGTCGCGCCGCCGCCGGCGGTCGCCGCACCCCCGGCGGTGCCGGCGCTCAATGTCGGCGACGTGGAGGCGGGTGTGATTGTTTCCGCCACCGTTCCGCCCGAAGGCCTTTCGGCGCAGGTCTCGGTGGAAAACATGGAAACAAAGCGCGACCGGCTGGCCATGGCCACGGTCACGGTAAAGCCGCCGTACCCCGGCACGTTGAGCATTCAGGTGACGCTCACGCCCAAGGTCAGCTTCAAGGAGCAGCCGGTGGTCGTGCGCGGCAAAATGCGCCGGGACGAACAGCCGATTGAGCCGGAGTTCGCCACCGTGGTGACCGAGGGCGGCCCCACCCTGGCAACCACCATCAAGTTCGATTTTGACGTCATGAACGGGCTGGCCGCGCCGCCCGAAACCATGCTCGCCTATGCGCGGTTTGACGCGTATCTCATGCCAGTGGGCACGCCGATCATGGGCATTGACCCCAAGACGGCGCAGTCCGACCAGCACACGGAGATCATGAGCAACCCCGTGCGCATCAATTTCGTGAAATAGGACGGCCGGCTGTGAACATCGTCTGCATCGGCGCCCATCCGGACGACCCGGAATTCTACGCGGGCGCGTCGCTGACCCTCTGGGCGGCGCAGGGCCACAAGGTGCTGTCGGTGTCCCTCACCGACGGCCGGATCGGCCACCACGCGGACCAACCGGACGCGCTCGCGGCGCGCCGCGCCGCGGAGGCGCGCGAGGCGGCCCGCCGGGGTGGATATGAGACTGTCATCCTCGGCTATCCCGACGGGGAACTGGAACCCACGCTGGAAGCGCGGCGGCGCATCGTGCGCCTCATTCGTGAAACCGGGGCCGACGTTGTGCTCGGCCACCGCTCCGTGGACTATCACCCTGACCACCGCTATGCGGGGCTGCTGCTGCAGGATGCCGCGTTCATGGTGACCGTTCCGCATTTTTGCCCCGAAACGCCCGCGCTGCGCCGAAATCCCATATTCCTCAACATGATGGACCGTTTCACGCGCCCCGCGCCCGTGCGCGCCGACCTGCCGGTCGATGCGGACGCGGCCATGGACCGGAAATGGGCGCTGCTGGACGCCATGGAATCGCAGTTCTACGAATGGCTCCCCTGGCTTGAGGGACGGCCCGACGCCGCGCCGCCGGCCACGGACCCGCAGGCGCGCATGGCGTTTCTCCGTGAATTCTATTCGCCCTGGCTCAGCTGGGTGGCGGGACGCCACCGCGACGCGCTGCGCCGCTGGTACGGCGCCCGGGGCGACGCCATTGCGTTTGCCGAAGTGTTTGAGGTGTCCGAATACGGCCGGCAGCCGGACGAGGCGGAATTGCGGGCGCTGTGCCCCGCGCTCTGACCCGCCCGCTGAAAACCGGACCCCGGGAGATAGATGCCATGCGTGTCCACACTCTTGCAGCGGCCTGCCTGACGGCATGCCTCGTCATCGCCGCGTCGGCACGCGCCGCGGAGCAGCCGGTGGTCGTGAACAGCGCCACCGCCACCATGCACGCCGCGCCGGCCACCGTGGAATTCACCGTGCTCAAGAGATTTGTGGAGGGCGACCACAAAACCGCCACGGAAAAATGCGCCGCCTTTGTGACCCAGGCGCAGGAAGCCCTGCGCGGCGGCGATGTGCAGCCGCTGGAAGTGCAGCCCATACCCGGCATCGTTGCCCCCAACGAACAGAAGAACATGATTGCAGGCGTGGTCGCGCGCTTCACCATGAGCCCCTTCAACACGCCAAACACCGGGCCGGTGGGTTTCGCCACGCTGTGCGACAAGATTACCGCCATGACGGCGGCCCTCGGCGCGACGCTTGAAGGTCCCAAGTTTCAACCCGCCGAAAACGACAGCGCCGCCACGCAGGCCGTCACGAAGGCGACCGAGAACGCCTATGCCCCCGCGGAAGCGCTGGCCTTCGCCCTGAAGAGCGCCATCTATTCCGTGCAGGAGGCGGAGATACTCGAGCTCACCTGGTCCGAAACACCGGTGCAAGCGCCCGGCGAGGTGCCGCAGCTTTCCTGCACCGCCAGGGTGCGCGTGACCTACCAGCTCGCGCCGCAAGCCGCCGGAGCGATGTAGGGTTTATGAGGGGATTTTTATCCGGTCGTCATTGCGAGCCCCGGACCGCCGTTGGCGGC